>NZ_JAFMPZ010000488.1 GCF_017353455.1 Streptomyces laculatispora | reverse complement strand
GGCGGCCGGCCCGGCACGCGGCGGAGGGGGTGCGCGGAAGTCCGTACCGGGCTCGCTACTCTGGACGGCATGGACTACGTATCCGCGCTTGTGCCCCCCGTGGTGATGGCAGCCTTCTTCATCGGCCTGGTCGTGACGATCGTCAAGAGTCAGGGCGGTCCCAACAAGGCCAAAGAGGATGCGGCCGTGGATGCGGCGATCAGCCGCGCGGAGTCGGCCCATCAGGCTCCGCGGACCGAAGCGGTCTGACTCCGTAAAACCGCGCGCATTGCGCACAGCACCGTACGAAGGGCGTACGGCTCCGAGAGAGCCGTACGCCCTTTTGTTGTGTGAATAACCGGCCATTCCAGACATTTGGCACTAGGGTGACGCTGTGCCCCGCCAATTGGGAGAGCTGGAAGACGCCGTGATGACCCGGGTCTGGCAATGGAACCGTCCGGTCACCGTGCGGGAAGTCCTTGAGGACCTTCAGCAGGAACGGTCCATCGCCTACACCACCGTCATGACGGTAATGGACAATCTCCATCAGAAGGGCTGGGTGCGCCGGGAAGTGGACGGCCGCGCATATCGATATACGGCGGTCTCCACCCGTGCCGCGTACTCGGCCGCACTGATGAACGAAGCCTGGTCGAGGAGTGACAACCCGGCCGCCGCACTGGTCGCGTTCTTCGGCATGATGTCGGCCGAGCAGCGTGAGGCTCTCCGCGATGCCATGCGGATCGTTGTGCCCACTCTTCCCGAGGACGCCGTACCGCCGAGCGGTGAAGTGGCCGATGAAGCAGTCGGCGCGGCCGGTGAAGGCGCCGGTGAAGCAGCCGGAGCGGCCGATGGAGCGGAGCCGGAGGCCGGGCGATAGCGTCGGGGTATGTCCTCAGAGCTTCCGCAAACCGATTTCCAGACCGAACCGTCGGTTATAAACGTAGCCATCACCGTCCGGCGTGCGAGGACGAGCGATGTGGCCTCCGTCCGACGTCTCCTCGACGGCTACGTGCGTGAAGGCATCCTGCTCGACAAAGCGACGGTCACGCTTTACGAGGACATCCAGGAGTTCTGGATCGCCGAACGCGACGAGGACGCACGGGTCATCGGCTGCGGTGCACTGCACGTGATGTGGGAAGACCTCGCCGAAGTCCGTACTCTCGCGGTCGATCACAGCATCAAGGGCGCCGGAGTCGGGCACCAAGTGCTGGACAAGTTGTTGCAGACCGCCCGCTGGCTGGGTGTGCGACGGGTTTTCTGCCTCACCTTCGAAGTCGACTTCTTCGCGAAGCACGGCTTCGTGGAGATCGGAGAGACGCCTGTCGACGGAGATGTCTACAGCGAGCTGCTGCGTTCCTATGACGAGGGAGTCGCGGAGTTCCTCGGTCTCGAACGGGTGAAGCCGAACACCTTGGGTAACAGTCGGATGCTTCTGCACCTGTGACAGTCGGAAGAACCCCGAGCTCTATGTCCGAATCGCGCACGTTTCCCGTCTTCTTCCGCTGCTGAACCTCTCCCGAGGGTTTGTGTTTTCCGGGGAAAAGCGGTTTCCTTTCCGCGTACTCCATTTTCGATGAAAGGAAATCCGGTGGCACAGAAGGTTCAGGTCCTTCTTGTTGACGACCTCGACGGCGGCGAGGCGGACGAGACCGTCACGTTCGCGCTGGATGGCAAGACCTACGAGATCGACCTCACCACGAGCAACGCGGACAAGCTCCGTACGCTGCTCGAGCCTTACGCCAAGGGCGGCCGCCGTACCGGTGGCCGTGCCGCCTCCGGGCGCGGCAAGGGCCGTGCGGTTCCCGGCGGCAACAAGGACACCGCCGAGATCCGTAAGTGGGCGCGCGAGAACGGCCACAATGTGAATGACCGCGGCCGTGTTCCCGCGGACATCCGTGAGGCTTACGAGAAGGCCAACGGCTGAGCAGCCGGCTCATCGGAGGCCGGCCATGGCCGGGCACGCGTCAGCCGGGCCCGGTGGCATTCGGTCGCCACGGCGTCCACGAGCCGGACGAGATCGGGAGTATCCCCACCCCTGCTCCCGAAGCCGGAGAGGGCCGGGAGCACCGGTTCCCCCTCCTGCTCGCGCAGTGGCCAGGGGGGCCGCAGCCATACGGCGGCCCCCGGCGGGGCCGGCCGGCCCGGCGGTGGCGGTGCGGTGATCCGGCCGCCCGTGCCGAGAACGGTCAGCGCGAGGGCGACTCCGCCCCACTCCAGCCAGTCGAGCAGTCCGGGCAGCTCATCCGCGCTTCCGGCTGCCACCAGCAGACTCATCCGCTCGCCCGTGAGCGCCACCGGCCCCGCGCGGCCCACCCGGCGCAGCGCCGCGTGACCTGCGGCGGCGGGGACGACGAGAGCGTCGAACCGCAGCCCGGTCAGCAGCCGCACCGGGGTGACGCCCGCGGTGGCCCAGCCGAGCTCCTGCTCGTACCACCGGGCGCAGCCGCCCCTCGGTTCACCCCCGGCAGGGCTGTCCCGGCGAGCGGGAAGCGGAGTGCGGGGAGGCGGGACGGTGGGGGCCATGCCGGAAGAACTCCCGATCCGGCCCAGGGGTTACGCAGAGTCCCCGGTCGAACGCTTAGTGTGTCCGGGTTGGGGGCGTACGGGCGCATTCACGCGTACGAAGATGTTCGCCCGTAGCGGAGGGAACCCGCGTACGCCGCATGGACTGTCTGTAATTGCGGGTAAGACATCCCTAGTGGGAGGGGCGACACGCAAGCCACCGGACGTCTCACGTTCGCCATCGGCGTACTGGCGATAGGGGTATCTGCCTGGCCTGCGGGAACATCGTCTCGCACCATCGGGTTGGAGCAGTTGTCGGCGTTCGGGGCGGGAGATCCCCCGGGAAGCAGGGCCGGGTGTCGGCAGTTGAAATGAGCGGTCCCCGCTTGCGGGACTAAGCTGCGGAAGGACAGGGAGGGGACCGACCCCTTACTGCCTGACCGCTCTGAGGAGCGATTAACGATGTTCGAGAGGTTCACCGACCGCGCGCGGCGGGTTGTCGTCCTGGCTCAGGAAGAAGCCCGGATGCTCAACCACAACTACATCGGCACCGAGCACATCCTCCTGGGCCTGATCCACGAGGGTGAGGGTGTCGCCGCTAAGGCCCTGGAGAGCCTCGGGATTTCGCTCGAGGCGGTCCGCCAGCAGGTGGAGGAGATCATCGGTCAGGGCCAGCAGGCCCCGTCCGGCCACATCCCCTTCACTCCCCGAGCCAAGAAGGTCCTGGAGCTGTCGCTCCGCGAGGCCCTCCAGCTCGGCCACAACTACATCGGCACCGAGCACATCCTGCTCGGCCTGATCCGCGAGGGCGAGGGCGTCGCAGCCCAGGTCCTCGTGAAGCTGGGCGCCGACCTGAACCGGGTGCGCCAGCAGGTCATCCAGCTGCTCTCCGGATACTCGGGCGGCAAGGAGGCGGCCACAGCGGGCGGCCCCGCGGAGGGCACGCCCTCCACCTCCCTGGTGCTGGACCAGTTCGGCCGGAATCTCACCCAGGCCGCTCGTGAATCCAAACTCGACCCGGTCATCGGGCGCGAGAAGGAGATCGAGCGGGTCATGCAGGTGCTGTCCCGCCGTACGAAGAACAACCCTGTCCTCATCGGCGAGCCCGGCGTCGGCAAGACGGCGGTCGTCGAGGGCCTGGCCCAGGCCATCGTCAAGGGCGAGGTGCCCGAGACCCTCAAGGACAAGCACCTCTACACCCTCGACCTCGGTGCGCTGGTCGCCGGTTCCCGCTACCGCGGTGACTTCGAGGAGCGCCTGAAGAAGGTGCTCAAGGAGATCCGCACCCGCGGCGACATCATCCTGTTCATCGACGAGCTCCACACCCTGGTGGGTGCGGGCGCCGCCGAGGGCGCGATCGACGCGGCGAGCATCCTCAAGCCCATGCTGGCGCGAGGCGAGCTCCAGACCATCGGTGCCACGACGCTCGACGAGTACCGCAAGCACCTGGAGAAGGACGCCGCTCTCGAGCGCCGCTTCCAGCCCATCCAGGTCGCCGAGCCGTCGCTGCCGCACACCATCGAGATCCTCAAGGGTCTGCGCGACCGCTACGAGGCCCACCACCGCGTGTCCATCACGGACGAGGCGCTGGTCCAGGCCGCGACGCTGGCCGACCGGTACATCTCGGACCGCTTCCTGCCGGACAAGGCGATCGACCTGATCGACGAGGCCGGTTCCCGGATGCGCATCCGCCGGATGACCGCGCCGCCGGACCTCCGCGAGTTCGACGAGAAGATCGCGGGCGTCCGCCGTGACAAGGAGTCGGCCATCGACTCCCAGGACTTCGAGAAGGCAGCGTCTCTCCGCGACAAGGAGAAGCAGCTGCTGGCGGCGAAGAGCAAGCGCGAGAAGGAGTGGAAGGCCGGCGACATGGACGTCGTGGCCGAGGTCGACGGCGAGCTCATCGCCGAGGTCCTCGCCACCGCCACCGGCATCCCGGTCTTCAAGCTGACGGAGGAGGAGTCCTCCCGTCTGCTGCGCATGGAGGACGAGCTCCACAAGCGCGTCATCGGCCAGAAGGACGCCATCAAGGCCCTCTCGCAGGCGATCCGCCGTACGCGAGCAGGCCTGAAGGACCCGAAGCGCCCCGGTGGCTCGTTCATCTTCGCCGGTCCGTCCGGTGTCGGTAAGACCGAGCTCTCCAAGACGCTCGCCGAATTCCTCTTCGGTGACGAGGACGCGCTGATCGCCCTCGACATGTCGGAGTTCAGCGAGAAGCACACGGTCTCGCGCCTCTTCGGCTCTCCCCCCGGGTACGTGGGATACGAAGAGGGCGGTCAGCTCACCGAGAAGGTGCGCCGCAAGCCGTTCTCCGTCGTCCTCTTCGACGAGGTCGAGAAGGCCCACCCCGATATCTTCAATTCCCTGCTCCAGATTCTGGAGGACGGTCGCCTGACCGACTCCCAGGGCCGGGTCGTGGACTTCAAGAACACGGTCATCATCATGACGACCAACCTCGGGACCCGGGACATCTCCAAGGGCTTCAACCTTGGCTTCGCCGCCCAGGGCGACGTGAAGACGAACTACGAGCGGATGAAGAACAAGGTCAACGAAGAGCTCAAGCAGCACTTCCGGCCCGAGTTCCTCAACCGTGTCGATGACACGGTCGTCTTCCACCAGCTCACCGAGGAAGACATCATCCAGATCGTCGACCTCATGCTCGCCAAGGTGGACGAGCGGCTGAAGGACCGCGACATGGGCATCGAGCTCAGCGCGGAAGCGAAGTCGCTCCTGGCGAAGAAGGGCTACGACCCCGTGATGGGCGCCCGGCCGCTGCGCCGGACGATCCAGCGCTCGATCGAGGACATCCTCTCCGAGAAGATCCTCTTCGGTGAGCTGCGCCCCGGTCACATCGTGGTCGTCGGCACCGAGGGCGAGGGTGACGAGAAGACGTTCACCTTCCGCGGCGAGGAGAAGTCGGCTCTGCCCGACGTCCCCCCGATCGAGCAGGCGGCAGGCGGCACCGGCCCGAACATGACGAAGGAAGCGTGACAGGCGCGTAGCGCCCGAGCGCACCGAAGGGGCTGCCCCGGACCGGTTTCGACCGGTCCGGGGCAGCCCTTTCTCCGTGTGCTCAGCGCCGCACCTCAAGCCCCTTGCCGCCGGACACCTCGACGAACCCGGTGACGTCGACCGTGAGGCCCGGCAGCACTTCCAGCGGGGCCAGATCGATGGCCGCACCGCGAGGGTGAGGGGTGAGCCTGAGCGCCCTCAGCGAGGGAAAGACCCGGGGGAGCGGGCCCAGGTCATGCAGTTCCCCGAACGGATCGAGCCTGAGCGTGGTGACCGACGGGACCACGGCCGCGCCCACGAACTCCGAGCCACCCGCCCGTACCGACAGGCTCGTCACCTGAGGGGACTGCCGGAGTGCGGCGCACATGGCGGGAATCGCCGCGGGGGACCTCAGGTCGAGGTCGTACAGGTGGTCCCAGCCGCGCAGCGCGTCGATCGTCATCGGGCGTTCGCCGCTGAGCGTCAGCACGGTCACCTGCGGGTGCGCGGGCACCTCGCTCAGCCGGTGTGCCGTGAGGCCGTCGAGGTCCAGTGCGAACAACAGCCCGTTCCCGACCGTGGCCAGCAGTGCGGTCGGAGGCAGACGGCTCATGTCCAGCCGGAGCCCTCTCAGCTTTTGGAGTCCGCCGAGCGGGCCGAGGTCCTGGACACGCGGGCACTCCACCAGCGACAGATTGCTCAGCGTCCCGGCGGAGTCGGCGAGGAAGGAGAGATCCGTCAGCGCGGTGTTCTCCCGGATCGTGAGCCCGTTCCACGGCCTGCCGCGCAGCCCGGCCCGGAGCTCGGCCGAGGAGAGCTCCCCGGTGATACGCAGTTCCGTGACGGCCGGGACATGGCGCAGGGCCGTCAGCTGGTCCACCGATCCGACGCTCAGCCTCCGGTGCTTCAGGTCCATCGTGGCGAGGACCTGCTCGGCGTAGAGGGCCGCCGGGTACCTGTCCCAGCCGTCGCGGAACGACGTGCCGAGCCGGGGGTGGGCGAGCGCCCACCGGCGGGCGTACGGGACGGCTTCCGCGCCACCGGCCTCTGCGATCAGATCCGCGATGTGACGGATCCCCTCAGCGGTGAGAGCGGGATCCGCCGGGTCGGGCAGATGACGCAGCCCGGCCGGACCGAGCCGGGCGAGCAGCCGGGTCTCCCGGAAGGAGCCGGGCGGGAACAGCGCCGCCACGGCGTCGGAGACCCGGGTACGGGTCGTGTCGTCGAGCCAGGTCGCGTGCTGCGCGCACAGGGCGGCCAGGACGTGGAGCTCGGCCCGGGTGACGCCGCTCTCCGCGCTCACCCGCGCGTCCAGCAGGCCGTTGATCAGTACGGGATGCTCCCGGCGGCCGCAGTGTCCGGCGGCCAGCAGGATGACGTCCTGCCACTGCTGCGAGTCCGCCCGGCCGATCAGTTCGTGGAGATGGCCGCCCTCGACGAACTCCTTCGCCGCGAGGAAGTCCTGAAAGGTCCGGTGGGCGAACTGGTACACGCCGTCGGCCCGCTCCTGGAGGACGCCGCTGCGGTTCAGCAGATGGGTCAGGACCTCCGGCGCCGAGCCCTGGCGCCGGATCTGCTCCATGCCCCGCAGCGCCTGGTCCAGCTGGTGCAGCGCCTGGTCGCGGTCCAGCTCCGCCTGGCCGCCCCGCACCAGCCAGATCGCGATGCGCTGGAGGAGCTGGGCCTGCTCGTCCACGTTCATCGTGATGCCCTCGGGGGCATCGATCCTGCGCCGCTTGTCGCGGTTGCCGAGCAGCATGGCGAGCGCGGAGTCGTACAGGCTCCAGCGGGTCTCCGGCAGGAGGCCCTGGCGCCGCCGGTGCAGCGCGCAGATCACGGCGCACAGGAGCGGGGTGCGGGCCAGGTTGCTCAGGGTGGAGTTGGCGGCGAACTGCCGGGTCAGATCGCGCTCCAGCTCGGTGAGCGTCGCGTGGTCCGGGTCGTCCAGCCGGGCCGCCCGGTGCCAGGCGGCGACGAAGGCGACGATGTCCTCGTTCCGCATCGGCAGCAGCCGCAGCTCCTCGAAGTCCTCGGCCGCCAGCCAGTCCGGGGCCACCGCGTGCGGGCGCACGGTCGCCACGCAGCGGGTCGCCGGATAGCGTCGCAGCAGCCGGGACAGCCAGTCGTACGCGGCCTCGCGGTCGTCCGGCGGAACCTCGTCCAGGCCGTCCACGAGCAGCAGCCCGTGGCCGGACTCCAGTACCCGCCCGGCCCAGCCCTCGGGAGGGTCGTCGACGGCCGGCCGGGCGGCGGCGGCCAGTTCCGCTACGGACGGGAACGTGCTGCCCCGGGCCCGTAGGGTGCGCAGCGGGACGACGAACGGGACCAGCCCGTTGAGCGCCGTCAGCCGCGGCCCGAGGGTGCCGGCCGAGGCGTGTGCGGCCAGCCACCAGACCAGGGTGGTCTTCCCGGCGCCCGCGTCGCCCCGCAGCAGCACCCGGGGGCGGTCGGAGAGCAGGGCGTCGACGCGCCGGGCCCCGGGGTGCCGGTCGAAGGGTGCTCCGGGGAGGTCGCGCGGCTGCGCCTCCAGGCTGAGGTAGGCGGTGTCCAGGTCCCATTCGGAGTCGGGCCGGCCGAGTTCGTCGAGCCCGAAGATCTTGGTGCGCCGGTAGGCGGCGCCGAGCGCGGCCGCGTACTCCTCCTCGTACCGCAGGTCCTTGGGGAAGTGCCCGTGGACCCGTTCGTGGTGGAGCTCGTTGCCGGTCTCGCGGTAGACCAGCCGGAAGGGCTCGGAGGTGACGAGCGGGCCGAGCGGTACGCATTCCACCCGCCGGCCCCCGCGCCGCGGCGGGATCTGCCGGGCGATGCCGAGCAGGACGTTGCCCGCGAAGACCGGGCCGCCGGACAGCCCGCGCAGTGCGGGCGGCTCGTGGTCGGCCCCGGCGGGCGGACCGTCGAGCTCGCAGACGAGCAGATTGCGTACCCGGCCCGCCATGGGCAGCACGGTGACGGTGTACTGGTCGGCCTCCAGGTGTTCCTCGGGGCCGTAGCGCTGCACGCCGGGGAAGCCGGTGATCTCGCAGCCGGCGAGCGCCTGGCTGCTGTGCAGGACGCCGAGCCGGACCGGTTCGACCGGGAGGAGCGGGGCCGCCGTCTCGACGAGGGCGGCGTCGAGGCCGTGGTCGATCCAGACGACGGCCGAGTCCGTGTGTCCGGTGAGGTCCGGGTGCGCGACGGAGCAGCGGCCGCCGCCCTTGACGACGTGGGCGCAGGTCAGCACCAGCCGGTCGGTGAGCAGGACACCGCTGCCCTGGACGGAACCGGCGCCCAGGACCACGACGGTGCGGTCCGCGGGCTGCACGGCTGTCACGGCCGGGGCCGCCCCTGGCCGAACCGTGCCGTACTGCCGTCGCCCTCGTGGCCGATCTGCCAGGCCTCGCCGGTCGTGACATCGCGCGGTCTCAGGGTGAAGGCGACCTTGTGGGTGTGGCCGGTGGCGCGGCCCGCGTCGGCGCCGGCCTCCACCACCCAGGCCTTCACCCGGGCGGAGCCCTTGACCTCCTTGCGGAGTTCGAGGGTGAACTCCATCTGGATGTCGCCGACCTCGAAGGCCAGCGGGCGGCCGGTGCCGCGGGTGGCGGCCTCGATGAGCTGGTTGCGGACCGACTCGACGGCGTCGGCGAGCTCGATGCCGTCGTGGCGTCCCGTGTCCGGCGTCCTGCCGCCGCCGTTTCCGCCCGTACCTGCGGTGTTGCCGGTCATGTGCCGTCCCCCCGGGAGCCGATCGGTTTCGCCGTGCCAGCGTAGTCAGGTTGCCTGCCGAAGGTCCCGAATCGGACGGCCTTTGGTCCCACCGGCGGTGACAAGGCACACAGCCCTTTCGAGGCCTACTAGGCGACTTAGGAGGAGGCGGCATGATCGCGGGAGGGACCTTCGGCCCTGCGCGCGGCCGGACCTTGGGGGCTACAGGATGAAGTGCCCCAATAGCGGTTACATGTCCGATTAGGGCGGTTTGGAACTGGGGTTAAACGTCTCCGGGCGAAGAGATCCGAAGGGGTGGGAGGGGCGGGTTCCGGGACCCGTGGAAGCGAATTCCCAGGGCTTCGGCTACGGCTTTTCTTCGTAGATGGGGGGTTTGAGCATAGGTGGGGATGCGGGTTACCAAGGGATGGCCAGCCCGGCCGGAGTGCCGGGTCCAGTCATCTCCGGAGGTTTCCGCTTATGTCGAAGCGCGTTACGTTCAAGCACTCCCACCGCCCGTCCGCTTCCCGTGTGCGCGGCGCCGTGGTGGCGGCCGGTCTGGGTACGTCGATGGTTCTCGGTGCGGGCGCTGCGTTCGCGGCCGGCACGACGGGGACCGCCGCCACCGCGAGCCTGGTGAGCACCACCGCGGCCGACGCGGTCGCCCAGCAGGCGGCCGCGCAGGGCAAGGCGGCCAAGGTCGCCGAGCACGCGGCTGCGAAGAAGGCCGATGAGGCCAAGAAGAAGGCCGAGGCCGAGAAGAAGGCCGCCTCGAAGCTGCGCTGGGAGACCCCGGTCTCCCACTACGAGCTCAGCGCGAGCTTCGGCAACGACGGCAGCCGCTGGGCGCACAAGCACTCCGGCCAGGACTTCGCCGTGCCGATCGGCACCAAGGTCGAGGCCGCGCACACGGGCACCATCGTGAAGGCCGGCCCGAACGGCGGCGGCGACGGTCCCGCGTACGGCAACGCCATCGTGATCAAGCACGGCAACGGCACCTACTCGCAGTACGCGCACCTGTCGCAGATCGACGTGCACATCGGCCAGTCCGTGAAGAAGGGGCAGAAGATCGCCCTCTCCGGCAACACCGGCAACTCCAGCGGTCCGCACCTGCACTTCGAGATCCGGACCACCGCGAACTACGGTTCCGCGGTCAACCCGGTCAACTACCTGCACAGGGAGGGCGTCAACGTCTGACCGGCCGCGACACCGATCCGCTACTGGTCGGAACCCGGGGCATGCGCCTGGGTCACCAGATCGACGGCGACCTCCAGGACGGCCTTGCGCTTGTCCTCGGGGTCGCCGTCGACGTCCTTGAGGGCGAACATGCCGGCGTGCATCGTGAAGAGCGCGCTGAAGCACCGCACCTGGTCGATGATCGGCGCCTCGGGTTCCTTGATCAGGTCGACGAGCCCCAGGATCCGGCCCTTGATCGTCGCGCCGATGCTCAGGTCGCGTACGGTCGCCTGGTTCTCCTGCATGAAGCGGAAGAGCGGGGCGGCCTTGGTCAGCGCGTCGCTGTAGCGGGCGAGGATCTCCTTCTTCGTCTCCAGGGTGCGCGGCTGCTCCCGGCCCCAGGCGATCAGGTCCTCCACGGGCCGGTTGAGGTCCTCGAAGATGCTGGCGAGGATGTCTTCCTTGGTCTTGAAGTGGTAGTAGAGGGCGGCCTTGGTGACGTCCAGCTTCTCGGAGATCTCACGCAGTGAGGTCTTCTCGTAGCCCTGCTCGGCGAAGAGTTCCAGAGCGACGTCCTGGATGCGCTGGCGGGTGTTGCCCCGGCGCGGCTGCGGCGTGCTGCTCATGGTGCTCTCCCAAACTTACTTGACGCCCGGCTAGTTGCGGGGGTACTTTCCCCCAGTGTAGTCAACTAGCCGGGCGGCAAGTAAGGGTCCGGTGCTCAGGGGATCAGGGGAGTTGGGGAACATGTCGGACCTGAAGACGGCGACGGGCGGGAAGGCGGCCGGCCACAAGCCGAAGCGCGAGCCGAAACGCGAGCCGCAGCAGCGCAGCGTCCGGGTGGTGATGCTCGCCCTGATGATCGCGATGCTGCTGGCCATGCTCGACAACCTGATCGTCGGCACCGCGATGCCGACCATCGTCGGTGACCTCGGCGGGCTGGAGCACCTGTCCTGGGTCGTCACCGCCTACACCCTGGCCACCGCCGCCTCCACCCCCATCTGGGGCAAGCTCGGCGACATGTACGGGCGCAAGGGCATATTCCTCACGTCCATCGTGCTCTTCCTGATCGGCTCGGTCCTCAGCGGAATGTCCCAGGACATGGGACAGCTGATCGGCTTCCGCGCGATCCAGGGCCTCGGTGCCGGTGGTCTGATGGTCGGCGTCATGGCGATCATCGGTGACCTGGTGCCGCCCCGCGAGCGCGGCAAGTACCAGGGTCTGATGGCCGGTGTGATGGCGATCGCCATGATCGGCGGACCGCTGGTCGGCGGCACCATCACCGACCACCTCGGCTGGCGCTGGAGCTTCTACATCAACCTGCCGCTGGGCGCCGTCGCCCTGGGCATGGTCACCGCCGTACTGCACCTGCCCAAGCGGGAGCGCGCCAAGTCGAAGGTCGACTACCTCGGTGCCGGGCTCCTGACGGTCGGCATCACCTCGATCGTGCTGGTCACCACCTGGGGCGGCTCGGAGTACGACTGGAACTCCGCCGTCATCATGGAGCTCATCGCGATCGGTGTCGCGTCGCTGGCCGGCTTCCTCTTCGTCGAGACGAAGGCCTCGGAACCGATCATCCCGCTGCACATCTTCCGCAACCGCAACTTCACCCTGATGTCCCTGGTCGGCTTCATGTCGGGCTTCGTGATGTTCGGCGCGGTGCTCTTCCTGCCGCTCTTCCAGCAGTCCGTCCAGGGCGCGTCCGCGACCAACTCCGGACTGCTGCTCCTGCCGATGCTGCTGTCGATGATGATCGTCTCGCTGATCGCCGGCCGGGTCACCACCAGCAGCGGCAAGTACAAGATCTTCCCCATCATGGGCTCGATCCTGATGGTCGCCGGCCTCTTCCTGCTCTCACAGATGGACACCGGCACCACCCGCTTCACCTCCGGCGTCTACATGGCGGTGCTCGGTGCCGGCATGGGCTTCCTGATGCAGATCACGATGCTCGTCGCGCAGAACAGCGTCGAGCTGAAGGACATGGGCGTCGCCTCGTCCGCCGCCACCCTGTTCCGTACGCTCGGCAGCTCCTTCGGCGTCGCCATCATGGGCGCGCTGTTCACCGGCCGGGTGCAGGACGAGATGGCGGCGCGCGGCGGCGGGGGAGCCACCGCGAGCTCGGCCCAGCTGGACGCGGCGAGCCTGGCGAAGCTGCCGGTTCCGGTGCGTGAGGCGTACCAGTTCGCGGTGTCGTCCGGCACGCACATCGCCTTCCTGGTGGGTGCCTCGGTCGGACTGATCGCCCTGGTGGCGGCGCTGTTCGTCAAGGAGGTTCCGCTGCGCGGAGCGGGACCGGAGCCCGTACCGGCGGCGGTGTCCGACAGCGAGTAGAGCCGTACGGGGGAGGCCCCCCGGGGCGCGCGCACTCCGCGCGCCCCGGGGGGCCTGCCTGTTGCCGTGTTCATCCCGCCCGGCTCGCTCAGCCGTCCGACTGGTCGCGGCCGGGCTCCGTGTCCGTGCCCGCGGCCGTCCTGCCGTTCGATTCGGGGTTGCGCTGGTCGGCCAGCTGGAGCATCGGGTAGCTGCCGGTGTCGGTCGGCGCGTGCTCGGGCAGCCACAGCACGGCGATCGCCCCGCCGGTGCCCGGGGCCGCGCCCTCGGGGGCCGCGTTGCGGAAGGTCAGCCGGGCGCCGAGCACCCGTGCCTGGCCGGCCGCGATCGTCAGCCCCAGCCCGTGCCCGTGTCCGGCCCGGTCGGTGCTTCCGGTACGGAACCGGCTCGGCCCCTCGCGCAGCAGCGCCGCCGGGAACCCCGCACCGTGGTCGCGGATCCGCACCACCCGGCCCTCGACCGTGACCTCCACCGGGGTGGAGCCGTGCCTGGCGGCGTTGCCCAGCAGATTGCCCAGGATGCGCTCCAGCCGGCGCGGATCGGTGCTGACCCACGACTCGTGGACCACCTGGACCTGCACCTCCGGGTCCAGCAGCGCGATCCGGCGGCTCACGAAGTCGCCCAGCGCGACCTGCTGCAGCTCGGCCCGCTCGGACGCGCTGTCCAGCCGGGCCACCTCCAGCACGTCCTCGACGAGCGTGCGCATCGCCTGTGCCCGGTCCCGTACGAGCTCCGTGGGGCGGCCCGGCGGCAGCAGCTCGGCCGCCGTCAGCAGCCCCGTCACCGGGGTGCGCAGCTCGTGCGCGATGTCCGCGGTGACCCGGCGCTCGGCCTCGATCCGCTCGTTCAGCGCGTCCGTCAGGGCGTCCACCGCACCGGCCAGCTCATCGGTCTCGTCCTGGACGACGCCGCCGACGGCCTCCCTGACCCGGACCTCCGTATTGCCCTGCGCGACCTTTCCGGCCGCGGCCGCCGCCTTGCGCAGCCGCCGCGACAGCTGGCCGCCGATCAGCACCCCCAGCGCGCAGCCGCCGAAGACCACCGAGACCGATCCGATGATCAGGGCCCGGTCCAGATCGCCCATGATCGTGGTGGAGCGGTCGGCGAAGCGGGTGTGCAGCGAGAGCACGTCGCCGTTGGCCAGCGGCACGGCCGCCCAGACGTCCGGCACCCCGCCGCCGTCCTCCACATGCGTGGCACGCCGGTTCTTCCGGGTCTCCTGGCGCAGGCTCTTCGGCATCGTCGGGTCATTGAGCTTCGCGCCGAAGCGGGGGTCGGCCTTCTTCGTCTTCGTCGCCTCGTAGAGCAGCTGGGCGTAGGTCAGCCGCTCCAGCTGGACCTCGCGGGCGTTCTCCAGCATCGAGACCCTGGCCGCGTTGTGCACGACCAGGCTCAGCGCGACCGCGATCAGGGCGCCGACCGCCGCGATCGCGATGCTGATCTTCCAGCGGACACTCGTCCGCAGGGACGGCCGCCTCATGCCCTGAGCTTGTAGCCGAAGCCGCGGACCGTCTCGATCCGGTCCTGGCCGATCTTCGTACGCAGCCGCTGCACATGGACGTCCACGACCCGGGTGTCACCGCCCCAGCCGTAGTCCCAGACCCGCTCCAGCAGTCTGTCGCGGGAGAGCACCGTGCCGGGCGCGGACGAGAACTCCAGCAGCAGCCGCATCTCGGTCGGGGTCAGGCCCACCTGCTCGCCGGCCCTGCGCACTTCCATGCCCTCGGTGTCGATCTCCAGGTCGCCGAAGACCAGCACCCCGCCCTCGGGCCCGCTCTCCGTCCCGGCGGCGCCGCCCGGACGGCCGCCCGAGGCGTGGCCGAAGCGGCGCAGCACGGCGCGGATCCGGGCGACCAGGACCGCGCCGTCGAAGGGCTTGGTGACGTAGTCGTCGGCCCCGGCCTCCAGGCCGAGCACCACGTCGATCGAATCGGCACGGGCCGACAGCATGATCACGGGAACCGTCGACTCGTCGCGGATGCGACGGCACAGGCTCACCCCGTCCAGTCCGGGCACCATCACGTCGAGCAGGGCGATGTCGGGCCGGTCGGCCCGGAACGCGTCGAGGCCCTGGAGGCCGTCGGGCATCGCGGTGACCACGAAGCCGTCCCGCTCCAGCGCGAGCTGGGTGGCCTCGCGGATGACATCGTCGTCCTCGACGAACAGGACATGGGTCTCGGCCATCGGAAAGCTCTCAGTTCTTCGTCGGTTCCGTGGGCTCCGGGAAGTCCCCCTCCCCGGCGCCGACGGCTCGGTTGAAGTCGTTGTGCACCCGGTCCTGCTCACTGAACCGGGTGTTCGCCCAGTGGTACGTGATCACTTCCTCGCCCGAGGGATAAGCGACCGAGTCCTTCTTCCCGTAGACCTGTGTCGTCACCACCAGATCGCCGCGGTCGATGGTCCCGTAGACCGCCGGCTGCTCGGTGGTGAACACGTTGTCGTACGTGCCGTTGTCGCGGTGCCGGTACACATAGGTGCCGACGCCCACCGAATCGCCGCAGGTCATCACGTTGACCACCACGTCGGCGGCGGATCCCCCGGTCAGCTTCCCGTACGAGGTGTCCACCGGGTACTCGTCACCGGTGCAGGGCTTCAGGTCCGTCCGGACCCGTTCGCCCACCTTCGGATCCGCCTTGAGCAGGGCCACGGCATCGACCCGGGGGGCCGGCTTCGCCCTGGACGGTGTGGTGGCGGTCGGCGTGATCCGGGCGACCGGCTGGGTGCCCGCCGGGCCCTCGTCGCGCGTGCCGGTGCCACCGGTGGAGCAGCTGACCGCGAACACCCCGACGACGGCGAGCCCGGCCAGAGCCGTACTGCTCGCCGCCCATCGGGCCGGGAACCGTCTGCCCCTGGCACCGGTCCCGTTCCCGCTTCCCCCGCCGGTGACCGCGCCGCCGTTCGCGTCGCCGCCGTCACCGCTGCCTGTCAGGCCGCGCACCGCTCCCGCCCCCGCTCGTCATGACGCCCGATCCCCGGAGCCCCGGTCTGTGTCCGAGGCCGCACCGGAGCCGCCGCGGCACGGACGGCCGGCCGGTGCTCCCGGTCCTCTCGGATCCGGGCCTCCCTGCCCGCCTCTTCCCTGCTCTCCAGCTCCTGGCGCAGCCGCGCCAGGGCGCGGTGCAGTGTGCTCTTCACCGTACCGGCCGACATGCCGAGCGCCGCGGCGGTCTCCTCCGTGCTCATCTGCTCCCAGTGTCGCAGCACGACGACGCTGCGCTGCTTGGGAGCCAGCACGCCCAGGACGTCCATCAGCAGGGCGCGGTCGGCACGCTGCTCGGTGCCGTCCTCGATGCTGGCGTCGGGGAGCTGCTCGGTGGGGACCTCGTCCAGCTTGCGGGCCCGCCACCACTCGGTCCGGGTGTTGATCATGACCCGGCGCAGATAGGCGTCGGCGAGGGACTTGTCGGCGATGCCGTCCCAGCGGCGGTAGGTGCGGGCCAGGGCGGTCTGCAGCAGGTCCTGCGCATCCACGGGGTCGGGGACCAGCCGGCGTGCGCTGCGCAGCAGCGCCTCCTGCCGGGTACGCACGTACTCCTCGAATCCGAGCACCTCGCCCTGCGCCATTACAACCGCCTCCATCCCCGTGGAACCCCGTAGTACCGCCGCCAGCCGCCTGGTCGTCGGGCTGACGTCGGTGACGCTACGGAGCGGTTGTCACGGGGCTGTGCGGAGCAGCCATACGCCGACGCACGGCTGCCCATCGGTTGTGTAACAACACAGGAGGAGTGGGGCAAAGAGGCCCCTGCGGGGGTGCGGAACGGGTTCGCGCGGGGGCCGGGCGGGAGAGTCCCGCCCGGCCGTCAGGCCAGCGGCAGCCGGTACTGGCCGCCCGCCAGCGGTTCGACGAGGCCGTCGGCGACCAGGCCGTCCAGCGCACGGGCGCGCTGCACCGGTTCCTCCCACACGGCGTCCAGCGCCGACTGCGATACCGGTGCCACCGAGTCGCGCAGCACGGCGAGCAGCCTGCCGCGCACCTGCCGGTCGGTACCGGCGTAGGTCTGGCCGCGGCGCGGGGGCCCCTGGTGCGCGGGCTTCCCGGCCAGCCGCCAGGCGCACTGCTCCGCGATCGGGCAGCGCGTGCAGTCCTCGTTCTTCGCGGTGCAGACGAGGGCTCCGAGCTCCATCGTCGCGGCGGCCCACTGCGCCGCCCGCTCGTCCTCGTCGGGCAGCAGCGCGCGGGCGAGCTTGCGCTCGGCGGCGGTGGTCGCGTTCGGCGGGTACTGGATGCCGGTCGCGGCCCGCGCGAAGACCCTGCGGACGTTCGTGTCCAGGACGGCGTGCCGCTGCCGGTAGGCGAACGAGGCCACGGCCGCCGCCGTGTACTCACCGATCCCGGGCAGCGCGAGCAGCTGGGCGTGCTCGCTCGGTACGTCGCCGCCGTGCCGTTCCGCTATTGCCTGGGCGGCCCCGTGCAGCCGCAGTGCGCGCCGGGGGTAGCCGAGCCGGCCCCAGGCGCGGACCGCCTCGCCGGGAGGGTCCGCCGCGAGGTCGGCGGGGCGCGGCCAGCGGGCCAGCCACTGTTCGTAGACCGGGAGCACCCGGTTGACGGGGGTCTGCTGCAGCATGAACTCACTCACCATCACACCCCAGGCGCCCGCTTCGGGGCGGCGCCAGGGCAGATCGCGGGCGTGCTGGTCGAACCACCCGATGACGGGGGTGTGGAGGGAGGCGGGGGGCGTCTGTGTCGCTGTTGTGGCAGTCATCGCACATCCGATCCTGGCACGGAAGGGCAGGCGACGGACCGGGGCACGGGGGTGTCACCCCTCATAAGAGCCCTTGGAGTGATAGTGCCACCCGTCTGCCCCCACGCCACCGGACCTCCGGTCCGGCAACTGGCCGCACCTCCCGGGGGCCCGGTTGCGGCAACTGGCCCCCTCGGGTCCGGCGGCCCGCCCTCCGCACGGTGGGGGGCACCGGGATCCACCGGACCGGGTTCCGTGCGCGGCGGGCCGGTTTCCCTTCAGATTTCCGTTCAGATGTGAACTACCCAGGTGACGGAGGGTAGGTATCCTACGCTCTTGATCACGTTGGGCGATCATCACGGTGGCCGTCTCGTGGACTGCGGGGGCGCGAACGGGCGGTGCCGGGATGATGATCCGCAAATCTTGGGGATCAGGCGGCGGGTGGGGCGGGAGTTGGGGCCGATCTCTCGTACAGTTTGAGCCGTGGGATCTCTGCGTAATCCGATCGGGCCGCTTCCCTCCACCATTTACTGGCGACGGAGGGCGGTAGCGGCGACGCTGATTGCGCTGCTCGCGTTGCTGGTCGTATGGGCCGTCACCTCTCGTGACGGCAAGAGGAACCAAGACGACTCCAGGGCCCCCGGCTCCGGTCCCACCGACGCGATCACACCAGGACCCTCCGGTTCCGACCCGGCCATCAGCGAACAGCCCGGCGGGCGCGACGAGTCGGGCGACTCCGGCGGAGGCGACAGCAGCGGCGGCGGAGGCTCGGACACCGGTTCCGACGGCTCGGGCGGCGGCAACGACGGCTCCGGCAAGGCCGGTTCCGGTTCGGGCGGCGGCACGGACGGCGGTTCGGGTTCCGGTTCGGGTTCCGGCTCGGGCGGCAGTGGCGCAACCGCCGGGCAGCGGCTCCCGGCCGGCTCCTCGGTCCCCGACTGCACGCCCGGCGCACTGCAGTTGACCCTGAAGAGCGGCGTCAGTTACGGACCCGGCGAGAAGCCGAAGTTCCGGCTGATCGCCAAGAACACCTCCTCCACCGCCTGCAAGGCCGACTTCGGCCCGAAGAGCGCGGTGCTCACCATCACCGAGGCCGGCGGCGACGACAACGAGGTGTGGTCCTCCAAGGACTGCCCGCGCAACGCGGCCGCCGTGCTGCTGAAGGTCCCGGCGGGCGCGACCGTCGTGCACACCGTGGAGTGGAACCGCGCGAAGAGCGCCCCGAAGTGCGCGACGCCGCCCGCGGGGAGCGCCGGACCCGGCACGTACCTGGTCGAGGCCAAGGCGCCGGGCGAGCCCGTGCAGCGCGCCTCGTTCGTCCTCGCCGAGGACTGACCGGGGCACTGGACGCCGCCACCGGCACCGCGCCGCCCCTGGCGGGCGCCCGCCCGCCAGGGGCTACAGGACAGCCCTTACACGTACCGTTCGAGAATCGACGACTCGGCCAGCCGCGACAGGCCCTCGCGCACACTCCGCGCCCGCGCCTCGCCGACCCCGTCCACCGTCTGGAGATCGTCCACGCTCGCCGCGAGCAGCTTCTGCAGGCCGCCGAAGTGCTCCACCAGCCGGTCGATGATCGCCCCGGGCAGCCGCGGCACCTTCGCCAGCAGCCGGAAGCCGCGCGGCGAGACCGCCGAATCGAGCGTCTCGGGCGAGCCGCTGTAGCCCAGCGCCCTTGCGACGACGGGGAGTTCGAGCAGCTCGGTGTGGGACAGCGCGTCCAGCTCGGTGAGCGCCTCCGCCACCGTGCGCGACCGCTTCGCGGTCGGCTCCGGCACGTAGTCGCGCACGACCAGCTCGCGCTCCGGCTCCACGCCCGCGATCAACTCGTCGAGCTGGAGCGAGAGGAGCCGGCCGTCGGTCCCCAGCTCCACCACGTACTCGGCGATCTCGGTCGCGATCCGGCGCACCATCTCAAGACGCTGTGCGACGGCGGTCACGTCCCGGACGGTCACCAGGTCCTCGATCTCCAGAGCGGAGAGCGTGCCCGCGACCTCGTCGAGCCGGAGCTTGTACCGCTCCAGCGTGGCGAGGGCCTGGTTGGCGCGGGAGAGGATCGCGGCGGACTCCTCCAGGACCCGGCGCTGCCCGTGCACGTACAGCGCGATGAGGTGCATCGACTGCGAGACCGAGACCACCGGGAAATTGCACTGCCTGGAGACCCGGTCCGCCGTGCGGTGGCGGGTGCCGGTCTCCTCGGTGGGGATGGAGGCGTCCGGGACCAGCTGCACGCCGGCCCGCAGGATCTTGGTCATGTCCTTGTCGAGGATCAACGCCCCGTCGAGCTTCGCCAGCTCTCGCAGCCGGGTCGCGGTGAATTCCACGTCCAGCACGAAGCCGCCGGTGCACATCGACTCGACGGTCTTGTCCATGCCGAGCACGATCAGCCCGCCGGTGTTGCCACGGAGAATGCGCTCCAGGCCGTCCCGCAGGGCCATTCCGGGCGCGACGGCGGTCAACGAGGCGCGCATCAGCGCCTCGTTACCGGTGCCTTGGCCGGACTTTCCGGGCGATGCTGCCCGGTCGCTGGCTGCCACTGCACTCCTCCGGTCACAGGTTTGCGGTGCCCTTGGGGCTTCTCGTTCGGATCAGGCCGGAGCCAGTCGAAAGACCCCACGTCCCTCGTACCGTTCGTACGGACGGGCGAGACCAGGGCAAAGTCTACCGGCGTGCGCCGTCCTCCTGTGGGGCCTGTGTACGAGACCGGCGCGGGAGCACTCTCAGCGCGTCGCCCATGTTGGCGACTTCCGTGACCTTCATACCGGCCGGGACCTTCCCCGGATCGGTCGGAACCAGTGCGTGGGTAAAGCCCAGACGGTGCGCCTCGGCCAGTCTGCGCTGGACCCCCGTGACCCTTCTGACCTCGCCCGCGAGCCCCACCTCGCCGATCGCCACAAGATTCTTGGGCAGCGGTGTGTCACTCGCCGCACTGGCCAGCGCCAGCGCGATCGCGAGGTCCGCGGCGGGCTCGGTGAGCTTCACGCCGCCGACCGTGGCGCTGTAGATGTCCCGTTTGCCCAGCGAGCTGATCCGGCCGCGCTGCTCCAGTACGGCCAGCATCATCGACACCCGGGACGTTTCGAGACCGGAGGTGGTGCGCCGGGGTGAAGGGATCTGGGAGTCGACCGTGAGCGCCTGCACCTCGGCGACCAGGGGCCGCTTGCCTTCGAGCGTGACGGTCAGGCAGGTGCCGGGCACGGGTTCGTCGCGGCGGGTGAGGAAGAGGCCGGACGGATCGGCGAGGCCGGTGATGCCCTCGTCGTGGAGCTCGAAGCAGCCGACCTCGTCGGTCGCCCCGTACCGGTTCTTCACGCCGCGTACCAGCCGGAGCCGGGCATGGCGGTCGCCCTCGAACGACAGCACCACATCGACGAGGTGCTCCAGCAGCCGAGGGCCGGCGATCGCCCCGTCCTTGGTGACGTGGCCGACCAGCAGGGTCGACATGCCGCGATCCTTGGACGCGCGGATGAGCGCCCCGGCGACCTCGCG
The DNA here is from genome assembly GCF_017353455.1 of Streptomyces laculatispora. GTDB lineage: Bacteria > Actinomycetota > Actinomycetes > Streptomycetales > Streptomycetaceae > Streptomyces > Streptomyces laculatispora. Next base: position 1,328 of record NZ_JAFMPZ010000488.1, on the reverse strand, counting down.
GACCTGCGCCATGCCGCCGGGCGCGCCCTCGATCTCGGGCGAGGCCACGGTCTGCACGGAGTCCAGGACCAGCAGGGACGGCTTGACCGCGTCCAGATGGCCCAGGACCGCGGACAGATCGGTCTCGGCGGCCAGGTACAGGTGGTCGTTGATCGCCCGGATCCGGTCGGCGCGCATCCGGACCTGGCTCGCGGACTCCTCCGCGGTGACGTAGAGCGTGCGGTGTTCCTCGCTCGCCGCCTTGGCCGCCACATCCAGCAGCAGCGTGGACTTCCCCACGCCCGGCTCGCCCGCCAGCAGTACGACGGCACCGGGCACCAGTCCGCCGCCCAGCACCCGGTCCAGCTCGCCGACACCGGTCGAGCGGGCGGTGGCCTGCCGGCTGTCGACCTGCCCGATGGGGAGCGCGGCGGTGGAGACGCGGCCGGCCGCCGTGGTCCGTACCGCGGGGGCGCCGCCGAACTCCTCGACCGTCCCCCACGCCTGGCACTCGGGGCAGCGGCCGAGCCACTTGGCGGTGGTCCAGCCGCATTCCGTGCAGCGGTAGGACGGCCGGTCCTTCGCGGATTTCGTACGGGCAGCCATGGCGCCACCGTATAGGTGACCTCGGACAGCGCCGTCCGGCGCGGTGCGGCCTGGGGGAGCGCACGCCCCTTCCCGCCGGGAATCAGGGAATCCGCCCGATCCCTTCCGATCCCGTCCGCTTTCAAGCGATACGTTCACCCGTAAGGGTTAAATCTACTCAAGGGGCGCCAGGGTCGTGCCCCGTTCTGCCTACGGTCGCAAGGTGACGAGCAGCAGGCTGGAGACCCCCGCGAGCACCCCCGGCGCACACTGGACGCAGCAGTGTGCGCCCCACTCCTCACCGAAGAAGCCGCCCGCCCGCTACGAGCCGCACCTCGACGGCCTGTTCACCTACTGCCTCTCCGTGCTCTGCGACCACGACGCCGCCACCGACGCGCTCGGCGGTGTGCTCGCGCTGGCGGAACGGCAGGGCGGCCGGTGTCCCGCGGGCGAGGAGGAACGTAAAACCTGGCTGTACGCGCTGGCCAGGTGGACGTGCCTGCGCAGGCTCGCCGAGCAGAAGCAGGGCCGCCACGCGCACCGTCAGCACGACAAGGCGCGGGCGCACGGGCCGTCGGCGCAGGAGAACCGCCGCGCCCCCGCCGTGCAAGGAGTGCGCGCGGGACGGCGTACGCCCCCACCTTCCGTGGCCACCCACGCACCGAAGGCCCCCGCCGCGCCGCCCCGGTCCGCGATGCCGCAGTCCGTGCCCGCCCCGGAGACCCCCGCGGCCTCGGGCCAGGCCAGCTGGGCCAGCTCGCGGC
>NZ_JAFMPZ010000487.1 GCF_017353455.1 Streptomyces laculatispora | reverse complement strand
CCCCCGAGCACGCCCCCGCCCGTGCTGTCGCTGCCACTCATCACGGCCTCAATTCCGGAATCGACGCTTATATGACCGCGCGGCCGGCATCGCAGTCCCGTCCCATGGCTGCGCCCGAAGGTTCTTGACCGGTAGGCTTTCCGTGTGATCTTCAAGCGCATCGGAAATGGCCAGCCTTATCCCGACCACGGCCGGGAAAGCACCCGGCAGTGGGCGGATGTCGCGCCGCGCCCGGTCCGCCTCGACCAGCTCGTGACCACCAAGGGCCAGTTGGATCTCGAAACCCTCCTCGCCGAGGACTCCACGTTCTACGGCGACCTGTTCGCCCACGTCGTGAAGTGGCAGGGCGACCTCTACCTGGAGGACGGACTGCACCGCGCGGTCCGTGCCGCGCTCCAGCAGCGCCAGGTACTGCACGCCCGCGTGCTCGAACTCGGCTGAGACACCGCCCCGCACCGCCGCCCGCGGGGTTCGTTCGGGTGCTTTCCCACTCGGACGGGTGCGATCCATTGATCATTTAGTAGGCATCATCACCGGGCCGCACTACGCTGCGCCCATGAGCATGCTCACTCCCCCCGGTATGGGCGGAAAATACCGCATCACGGGTGACAAGTACCCACACATGCGGCGCCCCCGCCGCCGCAGCAGACTGGTCCTCGCGGCCACCGCCTCCGTGGTCGCCCTAGGGCTGGCCGGATGGGGCACGCTGCAGCTCATCGATGTCTTCACGGGCGGCGACAAGACGGCCAGCGCCGCCGACCGCAAGGCGGACTGCCCGTCCGCCAAGCCGTCCGCGCCCGCCGCGGCACTGCCGAAGCCCGCGAAGATCAAGGTCAACGTCTACAACGCGACCCCGCGCGGCGGGCTCGCGAAGGCGGCGGCCGATGAGCTGAAGAAGCGCGGGTTCGCGATCGGCAAGGTCGGCAACGCCCCCGCCGCGTACGACAAGAAGGTCACCGGTACCGGGATACTGCTCGGCGCTCCGGCAGCGGTCAACGGCACCTTCCCGGTGCTCGGCACGCAGCTGCCCGGGGCCGCGACGAAGACCGACGCCCGCAAGTCCGCGGACGTCGATCTGATCATCGGTACGAAGTTCAAGGCGTTCAGCACGCCCCAGGCGGCCTCCACCGCCCTGACCGCGCTGACCAAGCCGGCCCCCGCGCCGTCCTCCTGCTGAGGACCGCGCGGGGCGGGCGGGGCTCCTGGAGCCCTTGGAGGGCCCGATCGCCGGGCCCTCCTAGCTGACGGTGCCGTACATCCGGTCACCCGCGTCGCCGAGGCCCGGAACGATGTAGCCGTGCTCGTTGAGCCGCTCGTCGACCGAGGCGGTGACCACGGTGACCGGTGTCCCCGCCAGCTCGCGCTCCATCACCTCGACGCCCTCGGGCGCGGCGAGCAGCACGACGGCGGTGACGTCGTCCGCACCGCGCTTGATCAGCTCCTGGATGGCCGCGACCAGCGTGCCGCCCGTGGCCAGCATCGGGTCCAGGACGTACACCTGGCGGCCCGAGAGGTCCTCCGGCATACGGGACGCGTACGTGGACGCCTGAAGCGTCTCCTCGTCACGGATCATGCCCAGGAAGCCCACCTCGGCGGTCGGCAGCAGCCGCACCATGCCGTCGAGCATGCCGAGGCCGGCCCGCAGGATCGGCACGACCAGGGGCCGCGGATACGAGAGCTTCACGCCGGTGGTGGGTGTCACCGGGGTCTCGATGTCGACCTGCTCGGTGCGCACATCGCGGGTGGCCTCGTACGCGAGCAGGGTGACCAGCTCGTCGGCGAGGCGCCGGAAGGTCGGGGAGTCGGTGCGCTTGTCGCGCAGGGTGGTGAGTTTGTGCGCGACCAGCGGGTGGTCGACGACGTGGATCCGCATGGGACCCACAGTAGCCGCGCCTCCCGCACCCGTGCGCTGGCATCAATCACACGTTCGGGGGGAAGGTGGGGGCGTACGGACCCAGCCTGGGGGTGATGAGCCGATGCCGGACGGGGCACAGCACGAACGGGACGGGGCGGGCCCTCCCGAGCTCAGGGACACGCAGGACGCACGGGACACGCAGGACACGCAGGAGACCGACGCGCAGCGCCGCAGGCGCCGCGCCCAGTTCCTCCGCGAGCTTCACGAGGCCAAGGCGCTGCGCGACCGGGTCCAGCCTCGGCGCGTCAAGGCCGCCCGAATGCGCCAGGCCATGCGGATGCGGACGTTTCGCTGGTAGCCGTCCGGCCTGCGGAAGTACCCCCTGCCGACGGGGTCGGACAGAACTGGTGGCCGACGCAACGTCCGAACTGCTCTCGCCGGGCCCTCGTTTCTGCCACGATTCCGATGGGCGGGACGCAGGGCAGCCGGACCACCGACTGCCCTCCCGCCGGACCGACACACCTAGGGTCTCTCGTTTGGATCAGGCCGGATCAGGGAGCAGGGTCCGGTGCGTGCAGCTGCGAGGCGGAGGATTGCGGAAACGCGGAGCGTCGGTGATTGACGACAACGCCGCAGATGGGCGTGCCGGACCCGGCGAGCCCGGCCTGATCCGAACGAGAGGCCCCTAGACCAGTGGGAGAGTCACGGTGTACTTCGCCGCACTGCTCGCGCGCACCGAAGACGGGTGGGAAGCGAGCGACACGGATCTCGACGATGTGGAGACCCTGTCCGATCTGACGGAGCTGGCCCGTGAAGCCTCGGTTGACGAGGACACGGTGCTCGTTTTCATCGAGCAGGAGGACGCCTGGTTCGGCGTCATCCGGGTGGACGGTGAGGAGGACCCGCGTATCTACGTCTCGAACGCCTCCGCCGCCACCCGCTCCTCGTACGGGGAGATCCTGCTCACCGATGAACTGCTCGGCCGCGAACCCGGGGCCGAGGACTCGATTGCCGCCCTCGAAGAGCTCGTCGGACTCGACGGTACTGAGGACGGCGAGCCGGACAACACCCCCGACAACGACAACGACACCGCCGACAACGATGACGACGACGGGCTCGACGCCGTACCGGCAGGTCCCCTCGGTGACACCGGGATCCTGTCCGACCTCGGGCTCCCCGAGGCGGAGCTGCTGATGCTGCGGACGGACGCACTGGTGGAGATCGCGGACGCGCTGGGAGCGGCCGAGGTTCTGGAGACCGTCCGTTAAGGTCCGCGGGTGACCGAAGCACCGCACCCGCAGGACCAGCCCCAACCGCACGATCCACCGCACGATCCCGTACGGAACCCGTGGCGGGCGGCCATGCGCCGCGCCCTGGACGAGGCCGACCGGGCGGCGGCGGCCGGCGATGTGCCGGTCGGCGCCGTCGTCCTCGCCCCGGACGGCACACCGCTCGCCACGGGACACAACGAACGCGAGGCGACCGGCGACCCGACCGCGCACGCCGAGATCCTCGCCCTCCGCCGGGCCGCCGCGGCGCTCGGCGAATGGCGGCTGTCCGGATGCACCCTGGTGGTCACGCTGGAGCCCTGCACGATGTGCGCGGGTGCGCTGGTGCAGTCCCGGGTGGCCCGGGTCGTCTACGGAGCCCCGGACGAGAAGGCCGGAGCGGCCGGCTCGCTCTGGGACGTCGTGCGCGACCGCCGGCTCAACCACCGCCCCGAGGTGATCCCCGGGGTGCTGGAGGCCGACTGCGCGGCCCGTCTCACCGCCTTCTTCCGCCACCGCTGACCTGGCGTCCCCGCGTCCGGGCGGTGCCTTCGGGAATCGGATTTCGAAGGACGGCCAGGATGGTCTAAGCTCTCTCTCGGTAGCGTGTCCGAGCGGCCGAAGGAGCTCGCCTCGAAAGCGAGTGTGGGGAAACTCACCGAGGGTTCAAATCCCTCCGCTACCGCAGGTAGATGAAGGGGCAGACCCGTTTGGGTCTGCCCCTTCACTGCGTTCCGTCTCAGTTGTGGTGCTCCAGACCCAGCAGACGCCTGGGTCACGCATACGGGTGCACCCCACCCGCATGCGGAGCACGATTCCACTTCGCGGTCGCTGCCATGGCACCGTCACCGCGCACTTCGAACTGGTCTTCCTCTGTGTGGCGGCAAGGCGGCCGGAGAGGACTCTGCCCTCCAGCACACCCTTCGCGGACATGTACAGCAACCGGATCCCGATCGAGCGCCTGGTGCGGGACCCCGCCGCACGTGACCCGGCTCGTCCGGACAACGCGAAGGCCCCGGTGACAGGGAGGCCGACCCGGCTACTCCCCAGTAGCCGGGTCGGCCTCCCTGTCACCGGGGCCACCGCACTGATTCAGGTCGGGGGAAGCGGCATCGGGGGGACAAGCCGCTCCCCCCGATGAGAACAGGCCCTACCAGCCCTCGCCGCGATCGGGGGTAGGCCGCGGCGAGGACCCCACAGAGAGGTCCCGTTCCTCGCCCCGCGGACTTCCTGCCACATCCGCCGGGCTCGTCATCCATCCTGCTTCATCGCAGAAGCCGCACGGGCGGGCAAAGGGCCCCGATCTCCGGGTCCTTGGTCCTTAAAGTCCGGATGAGTGATCGGAAACACCACACGGATACGGCCATTCGTGCGGATAGACTCGCCCGACCGCGCAGGGGATCGAAGGGGAGTCAGGGTCCGATGGTGCAAGCGAAGAAGATCGCTCTCTACTTGATAGTCGTCTTCGTGCTCTACACGATCATCACCTCCCCGGCCCGGGCCGCGGATCTCGTCCAGGTAGGGTTCGAGGGCGTTTCGAGTGCCGCGCAGAGCGTCGGCGACTTCATGACCGAGCTGGTGAAGTAGGAGTACGCCCATGATCCGCCATCTGGTCCTGTTCAAGCTGAACGACGGCGTCGAGCGGGACGACCCGCGGGTCGTCGCGGGGGCCAGGGCCTTCCAGGAACTGGCGGACAAGGTCCCCGGGCTGGAGTTCTGGGAGTGCGCCTGGAACATCACCGACCGGCCGATCGCGTACGACTTCGCCATCAACTCCGCCGTCGCCGACGAGGCCGCGCTGAAGCGCTACATCGAGCATCCGGCCCACCAGGCGGCCGCCGGTCAGTGGCGTGAATTCGCCACCTGGGTGATCGCCGACTACCCGTTCTGACTCCTTCGGCCCTGCGAGCCCCTCACCACAGCGGTGAGGGGCTTTTCTTGTGTTTAAACCGATTCGAGGTCAACACGGCGCAATAGGGTGCTTGCACATAGTGGACATGTCTTGTGATGCTATGACCGCTTTTGACGGATGAGTTGACCGAAGTTGACCGCAAAGGGGTGGCGTCATCGTGCCGGCCAGTACAGCGCCTCAAGTGCCTCCCCAGACCGCCCAGACGGGGCAGGCCGTCCAGACGGCACCGACCGCCCGGACGGCGCAGACCGTCCAGTCGTCGCAGACCGTTCAGTCGCCGCAGACGGTGCAGCAGGCGGTGCAGGTGCAGCAGCCGCAGACGGTGCAGCAGGCGGTGCAGGTGCAGCAGCCGCAGGCGGTGCAGACGATCGAGACCGAGACGCCCGACGACACCGTCACGCCCGCCAGGACCAGGGGCGCGGACACCAGGGCGCTCACCCAGGTGCTCTTCGGGCAGCTCAAGGGGCTGGAGCCGGGCACCGCGGAGCACGGCCGGGTCCGGACGGCGCTGATCGAGGCGAACCTCCCCCTCGTGCGGTACGCCGCGGCGCGGTTCCGGAGCCGCAACGAGCCGATGGAGGACGTCGTCCAGGTCGGCACGATCGGGCTGATCAACGCCATCGACCGGTTCGACCCCGAACGGGGCGTCCAGTTCCCGACCTTCGCGATGCCGACCGTGGTCGGCGAGATCAAGCGGTACTTCCGGGACAACGTACGGACCGTCCACGTGCCGCGCCGGCTGCACGAGCTCTGGGTCCAGGTCACCGGTGCCACCGAGGACCTGACGACCGCTCACGGCCGCTCACCCACCACCGCGGAGATCGCCGAGCGGCTGAAGATCTCCGAGGACGAGGTGCTGGCCTGCATCGAGGCGGGGCGCTCGTACCACGCGACCTCGCTGGAAGCCGCCCAGGAGGGTGACGGACTGCCCGGCCTGCTGGACCGGCTCGGCTACGAGGACCCAGCCCTGGCCGGGGTCGAACACCGAGATCTGGTCCGGCACCTGCTCGTCCAGCTGCCCGAGCGCGAGCAGCGGATCCTGCTGCTGCGCTACTACAGCAATCTGACGCAGTCCCAGATCAGTGCGGAACTGGGTGTCTCCCAGATGCACGTGTCAAGGCTCCTCGCCCGAAGTTTCGCCCGACTCCGATCCGCAAACAGGATCGAGGCGTAACCGGAACGGGTAAGACGCTCCTCGGGCATTCCTGCTGGACCAGATACGGCATACCCGTTGTTAACGGCACAGACTCCCCCAAGACTTGTCGACAAGTCACTACAGCGCGTTGCCGACATGTGACATTCTGCGGGAACCGCGTTTGCCGCCGCCTCCCCTCCGGTATTCAGGTGGAGGCTGCGTTCCTCCGATGGTCGCGGCCACCGCGACCGTCCGCGACCTCAAGGGGGTGGCATGTCCGCAGAACAGGGCAGCTCGAAGGTGCTCACGCTCACCAAGAGCGCACCCGCACCCGTTGTGCTCACCAGCTCGTCGGAAGCCATCGACACCCGCACGCTGTCCCGCTCGCTGTTCGTGCGGCTCGCCGCACTGGGTCCCGCACCGGGTCCCGATGGAACGGACAGCCCGGAGCGTGCCTATGTGCGGGACACACTCATCGAGCTCAACCTGCCGCTGGTGCGTTATGCCGCGGCGCGGTTCCGGAGCCGTAACGAACCCATGGAGGACATCGTCCAGGTCGGCACGATCGGCCTGATCAAGGCGATCGACCGGTTCGACTGCGAACGCGGCGTGGAGTTCCCCACGTTCGCGATGCCCACCGTCGTCGGCGAGATCAAGCGCTTCTTCCGCGACACCTCGTGGTCGGTACGGGTGCCTCGCCGGCTCCAGGAGCTGCGGCTCGCCCTCACCAAGACCAGCGACGAGCTCGCCCAGAAGCTCGACCGCTCGCCGACCGTGCCGGAGCTGGCCAAGGCGCTCGGGGTCTCCGAGGAGGACGTCGTCGACGGCCTCGCCGTCGGCAACGCCTACACCGCCTCCTCGCTGGACTCGCCCTCACCCGAGGACGACGGCGGCGAGGGCTCACTGGCCGACCGGCTGGGATACGAGGACGCGGCGCTGGAGGGCGTCGAGTACCGCGAGTCCCTCAAGCCGCTGCTGGCCAAACTCCCGCCCCGGGAGCGGCAGATCATCATGCTGCGGTTCTTCGCCAACATGACCCAGTCGCAGATCGGCGAGGAGGTCGGCATCTCGCAGATGCACGTCTCGCGCCTGCTGACCCGCACGCTCGCCCAGCTCAGGGAGGGGCTCATCGCCGACTGACCCGCGCGCAGCCGCGCAAGGGTTCCGAATTGACGGACCGTCAGCCACACTGGCGCGATGCGACGTCAGACATTCGGCCCGCCCGGCCGCCGGGGCACCGTGATCGCCGCCTCGGCGGCCGTGCTGTGCCTGGGCGGGGTCCTGGCAGGCTGCGGCGACGGGACGGGCGGCGACGGCTACACGGCCGTCGGCGCGGCACAGGCGGCCCCCGGAAAGGCCCCCTCGGGGGCGGTGGCGCCCTCGGGGAAGGTCACGCTGGTCCCGCTGGACGGGGACGAGCGCGGGGACGAGCGCGGGGGCGGCGACCGGAGCGGTGCCGGGAGACGCGGGGGCTCCTCGCCCTCGCCGGGCTCCTCGGCCGCGGCCCGCGGTGCGGGCGGCGGTGCCGAGGTCGGCGGTGCGGGTGGTTCAGGCGGTGCGGGTGGCGCCGATGCCGGGCGACCGGGTGCGCCGGGCCGTGCGGCGGACGGGTCCGGCGGCGCGGGCGACGGCGGTACGACCGGCGGCGGCAGCACGGGCGGCGCGAGCCCCACAGGCGGCAGCCCCGCGGGCGGCTCCGGCTCCGGTGGCTCCACCGGCCCCGCGACCCCGTCCGCGCCGGGCTCCACCGCCCCCGCGGGAGCCGCCGTACTGAAGGTGGGCGCACCCGGGCGCGCGGCGGCGGACAAGCGCTGGTGCGAGAAGGTGACCGTGGAGTTCCGCAACACCGGTGGATCACCGGTGCGTTCGGGCACCGTCACCTTCGCCACGCACATCATCGGCGGGCTGGGGATCGACTGGGCGACCCGGGAATCGACAGCGCCGCTGCCCGCACCGATCGGCGCGGGAGCGGCGCGGAAGAAGACGTACACCGTCTGTGTGGACGCCTGGCGGGTGCCCCTGGGCATGCATGTCGAGACCCGGGACGTCACCGCCGTCTGGAAGTGACGGATGGGGACGGAGTGACCGGAGGGCCGGTCAGCCGAGCGCGAGCCAGGCGACCGCGCCGAGGACGACGATCACCGCGACGACTGCGGCGATCAATCCGGTCCTCGGGCCGGACGACACGGCCGCGGGCTGCTGCCGGCGCTGCGGCTCGCCCTCGTCGACGAAGGCGCGGAACATCTGCGTGTTGCCTGCCGGGTCGCTTGTGCCCTCGGGACCCTGCGGGGCGTGGGGGTTGTGTGCCATGTCGCAGGACCCTAGCGAACTCGGCGCAGGCGCCCAACCCCCGGGGCGGTGAAGGCGCGAGACCTCAGCGGGGGGAACCGGTGCGGAAGCAACGGGTGAGGGGCGGGGAAGGCGCGGACACACGGCGGGGAATCCTCCGGGCCCGCCGGACCCCACTCGGTGACCCGCACCGGTTCCGGTGTCGCTCCGGTCGGGCAACACCGTTGCGTTCCAGGCCACTTGGGGACGAAGGCCGTCCCCGTCCGCCTGCCCTCCCGTATATATGCGCGAGGGGCGATCACGCGCCGCTCGCGCGTGGCGCCGCAGCGCCCGACGAGTGGACCGATCCACCCGGAAACCGGGTTCCGGACCGCGCCACCCGCACCTCTCGTGTGGCACGAGACACATCCACCACTCGCACACCGCAGACACTGGGGCTTTGACTCCACCCCTACGGAGCCTTTTGCGTTCCTTTACTTATGCAAGCCCTATTTCGTTTGCCTGCAGCAACCAACGGCTTCTATGGTTGCCCTAAGCAACAAGGTGACCGGTGTGAGATGTCTGGGGGTCCCGTGGCCGCACGGAGTCAGTACGAAGAACTGGCCCGGCAGCTGAGCGCCATCGGCGCCGTGAAACGAGGACTCGCCCGCACCCTGCCGGCCGAATGCCCCGCGGGGTCCGCGGCCGTACTGGCTCTGCTGAGCCGGCACGGCGAAATACGGATCAGCAGACTGGCCGAGCTGCTCGACGTCGACATGTCCGTGACCAGCCGACATGTCGCCCACGTAGCGGAACGCGGCTGGATCGAACGGTCTCCGGACCCGGCGGACAAGCGTTCCCGGATCCTGCGACTCACCCCCGCGGGCGAGGACGTGCTCGGCAACCTGAACTGCCGGACCACCGAAATGTTCGCCCACCACCTCCAGGATTGGTCCGACGAAGAGGTCGGGCAGCTCAACACGCTGTTGGCCCGGCTGCGCGACAGCTTCTCCTGTCGCGGTTCCGGCGGGTGCGCCCCCGGAAGGCACAGCGGCGACTGCCGCTCCCGGCCGGCCGACAGCAACGACGGCTCGTACACCCGTACACCCGTGTAACAGAAGCAAAGACAAGGAATTAAATGGCTACGACCACACCAACCGGTGTGCGGGGCGGCCACGCCAAGCACGGAGGGAACGATTCCTCCGACGGCACGCCGATGACACACCGGCAGATCATGGAAGCACTCACCGGGCTCATGCTCGGCATGTTCGTCGCGATTCTGTCGTCCACCGTTGTCACCAACGCCCTGCCGGAGATCATCTCCGACCTCGGCGGCGGCCAGAGCGCCTACACCTGGGTCGTCACGGCCTCGCTGCTGGCCATGACGGCGACCACCCCCCTGTGGGGCAAGCTCTCCGACCTGTTCAGCAAGAAGCTGCTGGTCCAGATAGCACTGGTCATCTACGTCCTCGGCTCGGTCGTCGCCGGTATGTCGACCAGCAGCGGCATGCTGATCGCCTGCCGTGTGGTGCAGGGCATCGGCGTCGGCGGTCTCTCCGCCCTCGCCCAGATCGTGATGGCCGCGATGATCGCCCCGCGTGAGCGCGGTCGCTACAGCGGCTACCTCGGTGCTGTCTTCGCCGTCGCCACCGTCGGCGGCCCCCTGCTCGGCGGTGTCATCACCGACACCAGCTGGATGGGCTGGCGCTGGTGCTTCTACGTCGGTGTGCCGTTCGCGGCCGTCGCCCTCGTCGTGCTGCAGAAGACCCTGAAGCTCCCGGTCGTCAAGCGCGAGGTCAAGGTCGACTGGACCGGGGCCTTCTTCATCAGCTCCGCCGTCTCGCTGCTGCTCCTCTGGGTGACCTTCGCGGGCGACAAGTACGACTGGATGTCCTGGCAGACCGGCGTGATGCTGGCCGGCTCGGTGGTCCTCGCGCTGCTCTTCGTCCTCACCGAGTCGCGGGCCAGTGAGCCGATCATCCCGCTGCGGCTGTTCCGCAACCGCACCATCACGCTCGCCTCGCTCGCCTCGCTGTTCGTCGGTATCGCGATGTTCGCGGGCACCGTCTTCTTCAGCCAGTACTTCCAGCTGGCGCGCGGCAAGTCGCCGACGATGTCCGGTGTGATGACGATCCCGATGATCACGGGTCTGTTCCTCTCCTCCACCATCTCGGGCCAGGTCATCACCAGGACGGGCCGCTGGAAGGCCTGGCTGGTCAGCGGTGGCTTCCTGATCACGGCCGGGCTCGGCATGCTCGGCACCATCCGGTACGACACGGCGTACTGGCAGATCGCGGTCTACATGTTCGTGATGGGTCTCGGCGTCGGCATGATGATGCAGAACCTGGTGCTCGCCACCCAGAACCAGGTCGACCCCAAGGACCTCGGTTCGGCCAGCTCCGTCGTCACCTTCTTCCGCTCGCTCGGTGGTGCCATCGGTGTCTCGGCACTGGGCGCCATCATGGCGAACCGCGTCACCCACTACGTCAAGGACGGCCTGGCCGACCTCGGTACCCAGGGCGCGTCCATGGGCACCGGCGGCGGGGGCATCCCCGACCTGGACAAGCTGCCCGCACCGATCCGTACGGTCGTTGAGGCCGCCTACGGACACGGCGTCGGTGACGTCTTCCTGTACGCGGCTCCGGCCGCCCTGCTCGCCTTCGTGATCACGATCTTCATCAAGGAGGTCGCGCTGAAGACGAACGCCGCGAACGACGCCCCTGCTCGGGCCGAGGCACCGGCTCCGGCCGAGGCGGCTGTTCCGGTCGAGACGGCGGCGCTCGCCGGGGTCCCGTCGGGCACCACCGCACTGGTTTCCGAGGCATCGGCCGGCGTCACCGCGGTCGACACCCTTCAGGCCGCTCCGGTGGCGACCCTGCAGGGCACCGCGGTACGCGGTGTGGTGCGCGGCGCCGAGGGCGCACCCGTCGGCGGTGCCGCTGTCACGCTGATCTCGCTGGGCGGCCGGCAGCTGGGCATCTCGGCCGCGCAGGCCGACGGCGGCTACGGTCTGAACGCCCCGGGCGCCGGTTCGTACGTGCTGATCGCGTCCGCCGACGGCTTCCAGCCGCAGGCATCCACCGTGGTCGTCGGCGAGGAGCCGCTCGCGTACGACATCCTGCTCGCCGGTACGAGCGGGCTGGCCGGGACCGTGCGGGCCGCCGAGAGCGGTTCGCCGGTCGAGGGCGCCATGATCATCGTGACCGATGTGCGCGGCGACGTGCTGGCCACCGGCAAGTCCGGTGTGACGGGCGAGTTCACCTTCGGTGAGCTGGTCCCCGGTTCGGTGACCGTCGCGGTCAACGCGGCCGGGTTCCGCCCGATGGCACTGCCCGTGGAGGTCGGCGGCCAGGGTGTCACCCGGGTCGACGCCGCACTGCGGTCCGGTGCGCTGGTGCAGGGTGTCGTGCGGGCCGGTTCCGGTCTGCGGCCGCTGCCGGACGCCCGCGTCACACTGATCGACGCGGCGGGCAACGTGATCGCCAACTCGACGACCGGGGAGGACGGGGCGTACGCCTTCACCGACCTGGACGCGGGCGAGTACTCGGTCATCGCGACCGGATACCCGCCGGTGGCAGGCGCCCTGACCGTGGCCGGTCGCGGTGTCGACGGCCACGACATCGAGCTCGCCCACCCCGGCGAGTAGTCAAGACCCCTGGCGGGACGGCCCTCGAGCGGAGAGGCTGTCCCGGCCGGTGGAAATGGGCCCCGGTGGCGGGGACGGCAGGCAGGGGACGGCCTGCCGTCCCCGCCCCGGGGCCCGACTCATTGAGTGACCCGTTCCGTGAGCGGACGGGGCATTGAGCAAGGAGAGAAAACGGGATGGGACTTCGCGCACAGGTACGGACGCGGGACGGCTGGGCGGTCCAGCACGCGGTCGTGACGGTCACCGACATGACCGGGACGCAGGTGCTGCGGGCCGCCGCCGACGAGGACGGGGCGGTGCGCGCCGACACCCCGCTGTCCGCGGGCGCGTACACCGTGATCGTGACGGCGGTCGGGTACGCCCCCGCCGCCTCGACCGCCCTCGTCACGGCGAGCGGCCGGGTCGAGGCCGGCACGGTGGTGCTGGCCCGCCAGGGCGGTGTGGAGCTGCCGCCGCCGGGCGCCTGGTCGCTGGACCCGGCGCACTGCTCGGTGGGCGCGGTCGCCCAGCACCTGGGGATCTCCAGCGTGCACGGCCGGTTCACCGAGTTCGGCGGCCGGATCGAGATCGCCGAGGACCTGCAGCGGTCCCGGGTGGACGCGGTCATCAGCGCGACCAGCATCGACACCGGCAACGGCATGCGGGACAAGCACCTGCGGTCGCCGGACTTCCTCGACACGGACCGGTTCCCGGAGATCACCTACCGCTCCAGCGGGCTGACCCCGGCCGGCCCCGACCGGTGGACCGTGCACGGCGAGCTCACGCTGCACGGCGTGAAGCGCCCCATCGACCTCGACCTGACCTACCTCGGCACCGGCCCCGACCCGTGGGGCGGCGTGCGCGCGGCGTTCCGGGCGACGGCCGAGCTGCGCCGGGAGGACTTCGCCATGAACTACAACCAGGTGATCCAGGCGGGCATCTCGGCGATCGGCACGACGCTGCGGGTGGAGCTCGACATCCAGGCCGTGCAGGGCGATTCCCTTCCGGCCGCGTAACCCCCGCGGTCGTAGGGTCTGTTCCATGGCACCCAACATCGCGACCAACACCATCGTGGAACTCGACGAGTTGCTGGCATTCGTACGCCCCAGGCACCGGGCGGTCCTGCTGACCACCCGGTCCGACGGCCGCCCCCAGGGCTCCCCGCTCACCTGCGGCGTCGACGACGCGGGGCGGATCGTCATCTCGACGTACCCCGAACGGGCCAAGACCCGTAACGCCAAGCGGGACGACCGGGTGAGCCTGATCGTCCTGTCCGACGAGTGGGACGGGCCGTGGGTGCAGATGGACGGCTCGGCCGAGGTGATCGACTCACCGGACTCGGTCGAGCCGCTCGTCGAGTACTTCCGCACCATCTCGGGGGAGCACCCCGACTGGGACGAGTACCGGGCGGCGATGGTGAAGCAGGGGAAGTCGATCATCAGGGTCACTCCCGAGCGGTGGAGCCCGGTCGCCACGGGCGGCTTCCCGGCACGGCCGGCGTCCGATGGCTGACCGGGTGACCGTCCGGCTCACCGGCGCCGGCGCCGGGCGGCCCGCCCCGTGACCGTCCCGCCGGTCAGCACCGAACACCTCGCGCGGGCGCGGCTGCTGGCCGCGCCCGGCCTCGCCGCGCCCGTCGTCCGCTCGCTGGACCGGATCGCCGGGCGGCCGGTGGAGCCGGAAGACACCGTGCCGGCCGGCCCCTACGTGTACGTGGGGGCCGCCCTGCCCGAGGCGCTGCGCGGGGACGGGCTGCTCTGGTTCCACAGCGTGAACGCCGGGACCGACGCGGTTCTGGACGCCGGGCCGTGGCCGTCCGGG
>NZ_JAFMPZ010000486.1 GCF_017353455.1 Streptomyces laculatispora | reverse complement strand
CGGACCGCTCGGCAAGGGCGAGCTGGACGGCGCGCTGCGCGGCGCGATCCTGGAGCGGCTGCCGCGCGTCGCGTTCCTGGAGCCGGCCGCCCCTCGCGACCCCGCCGCCGAGCCCGACCGGTGGGACAGCTGGGACGCCGGGGCCGATGACGGCCGCAAGGCCACCACCGCCCTGCGGCCCATCGAGGCCGAGGTGCTGGAGGGGGTCGGCGCGGAGACGGTCGCGGTGCTGGCCGAGGTGCTGCCCTGTCTGCTGCCCGCCGGTCTGGAGCGCCGGGTCGAGCTGCGTACGCTCGGCGTCGCCCGGGTGCCGCTGACCGAGGCGATCGACCGGCTCGCCGGGCTGGAGCGCGACCCGGGCTGGTGGCGGCGCCTGTACGACAGCCTGGCCGGTGTCGACCCGGACCGGCTCTCCGGACTGCCGGTGCCGCTCGCCGGGACGGCGTCCCAGGGGGCGGACCCCGATGCCCCGGCCGTCCCCCGCACCACCATCGGCCCCCGGCAGGTCCTGCTCCCGCTCCCGGACGCGCTGACCGGCCCGGTCCTGGACCGGCTCGCCCGGCTCGGGCTGAAGGTCGCCCACCCGGACGCCGCGCACCCGCTCCTGGAGAAGCTGGGCGCCCTGCCCGCCACCCCGCGCGCCGTGCTGAGGACCCCGCAGGTGCGGGCCGCCGTCGCCGGTTCGCTGGACGCGGGCGAGATCTGGGACGAGGACGTGCCGACCGGCGACGAGCTGGTGGAGACCGTCCTCACCCTGGTCCGGGACGCCGACCTGGCACCCGGCGACGAGGCCTGGCTCGGTGCGCTCGCGCTGCCGGACGAGGACGGCGAGCTCGCTCCGGCCGGTGAACTCGTGCTGCCCGGCAGCCCGTTCGCCTCCGTCATGCGTGAGGGTGAACTCGCCCTGTGCGACGAGGAGCTGGCCGCCCGCTGGGGCGAGCAGCCGCTCACCGCCTGCGGGGTGCTGGCCACGTTCGCCCTGGTGCGGGCCACCGATGTGGTCCTGGACCCGGACGAACTGGAGCCCCGGGACGGCGACTTCGCCGAATCGGACGACGCCGGGCTGCTCGACGCCGTCGACGTGTGGTGCGAGGACATCCTCGACCAGCTCCCCGACACCCCGGTGCCGCCGGTCGCCACCGAACTCGTCGCCGTCCGCGACCTCGACCTGGTCGACGACGACGCCTGGCCCCAGGCGCTCGCGCTCCTCGCCCAGCCGCCGCTGCGCGACGCGCTGACCCAGCCGGTACGGGTACTGCTCCCGGACGGCACGACGCGGTCGGTGCGCCCGTACACCGCCTGGTGGCTTCGCGACCACCCGGTGCTGGACGGCCGCCGCCCGGCGGGCCTGCGCGCCGACGGGGGAGACCCCCGGCTGGCGGGCCTCTACGACTCCGCCGACGCGACCGGCTTCGACGACGCCCAGGTGCTGCGCGCCCTCGGGGTCCGGACCTCGGTCGCCGCCCTGCTGGACGAGCCCGGCGGTGCGGCCGAACTCCTGGGCCGGCTCGCGGACGAGGACCGCCCGGTCGGTCCCGTACAACTGCACTCCCTGTACACGGCCCTGGCCGGTCTGGACCCGGAGCAGGTCACGCTGCCGGACGAGCTGCGGGCCGTGGTCGACGGCGAGGTGCGGGTCGTCGACGCGGCGGACGCGGTGATCGCGGACGCCCCCGATCTGCTGCCGCTGACCGGGGGGCTGCCGCTCCTGCCGGTCGCCCCGGCCGACGCGGCGGAGCTGGCCGAGCTGTTCCAGGTGCGGCGGCTCGGCGAGAGCGTCGAGGCGGAGGTGACGAGCGAGGGCGAGGAGCACCGGGTGCCGGAACCGGTGCGCATCCTGCTCGGCGCGGGCACCCCGCAGACGTACGTCGAGCACGGCGAACTGCGCGCGGGCGGCGTCGAACTGGACTGGCGCCGCACGCCGGACGGCATCGTGCACGCCGCGACCCTGGAGGGCGTCGCGGCGGGCCTGGCCTGGGCGGCGGGCCAGTGGCCGCGTCGCTTCGAGGTCGCGGCGCTGCTGGAGGACCCGTCGCGCACCGAGGAACTGGCCCGGGACCGCTGGTTCGACTGAGTGCGGCCCGCCTCCGGCCGGCGCGGGACCTCAGGCGGCGGCCGGTCCCGGGGTCCACCGCCACGACCACCGGCCGGAGCACCGCAAGAAATCCGCGAGAAATCCCCAAGACCCGCACAACCCTTTACGGTTGGCGATGGTCTCGTCTCTGAAGCCACCAGGCTTCGTGCTTCACAGACGATCCTGGGTCCGGGCGAACGTATGCCGCGGACCCCCTTCTCCACCTTGGGGAACAGAACATGCGCCTTCGTGCCACCGTTGCCGCCGTCAGCGGCGCCCTGGCTCTTTCCGCTCTCGCCCTTCCTTCGGCCGCCCAGGCCGACGGCGGGCACGGTTCGACCGGCCCGGCCGCCGCCGCGCGCGCGGCCCAGGCCGTCTCCGCCGCGAAGACCGCCGCGAAGACCGGCGCGCGCTCGGTCGCGCCCGCGGCCGCGGCCGCGAGCACCCCGGGCCAGCTCGACCTCACCTTCTCCAAGCTCACGGTCAACGGCGGCAAGCCGATCGTCGTGGGCACCACGCTGACGAAGCGGGTGACGACCTCCTACACCGTGACGCACGCCGCCGACGTGAACGTCCTCGCCAAGGACTTCTTCCTCGACGTCTCGATCTACCGCGGTTCGTTCGACGACCCGACGAACGAGCTGTTCAGCGACGCCGCCCCCGTCTGCAAGGCCGTCTCCACCACGGTCGCCACCTGCAAGGGGCAGATCGCCGTCTGGCCCGAGTTCGACCTGCTGGGCAATGCCGACGCCACGAAGTGGAAGGCGATGGGCTTCGCCGTCGACTACAACGGCCAGGACCCGGAGAACCCCGACCTCGGTGAGATCGGCTTCGCCCTGCAGGACAAGCTGGGCACCGCCCTTCTCCAGCGCGCGTCGAAGCAGAGCGTCAACGCCTCTCCCGAGCCGGTCAAGAAGGGCAAGACCCTCACGGTCACCGGATGGCTGTCGCGGGCCAACTTCGATGACCTGAAGTACCACGGCTACACCGCCCAGCCGGTGAAGCTCCAGTTCCGCAAGAAGGGCAGCAGCACCTACACGACGGTGAAGACCGTCACGACGAACAACAAGGGCGACCTGAAGACCACGGTCAAGGCCTCGGTCGACGGCTACTGGCGCTACAGCTTCGCCGGTACGTCCACCACCCCCGCGGCCACCGCCACGGGCGACTACGTCGACGTGAAGTAGCCCCACCCGGGCCCCTTCCGGCTCGCTGTCCGGGCCGCCGCCTCCCCGCTACGCCGGGAAGCGGCGGCTCACCAGGCGCCAGGCGTACTCCAGGGCGGCCGAGGCGACCACGGCGATGCCCACCGCCGTCCACGGCATCTGCGCGCCCACCAGCTTCAGCGCGAAGAAGTTCTGGAGCCACGGCACCACGAGCACGATCAGGAACGCCAGGCCCATCGCCGCCACCAGGCAGATCCGCCACCACGTGTAGGGGCGGGCGATGATCGCCAGGACCCACATCGAGACCAGGAACAGTGTGAGGGTGGCCGCGCTGGTCTCGGCGTCCAGCGAGCCGGGGCCGACGTAGTAGTGCCGGGCGAGCAGGTACGTGGCGAAGGTGGCGACGGCCGCGATGGTGCCCGACGGGATCGCGTACCGCATGACGCGGCGCACGAAGTGCGGGTGCGCGCGCTCCTTGTTGGGGGCCAGGGCGAGGAAGAACGCCGGGATGCCGATCGTCAGCGTCGACAGCAGGGTCAGGTGCCGCGGCAGGAACGGGTACTCGACCTGGAAGCAGACCACCAGGATGGCCAGCAGCACCGAGTAGACGGTCTTCGTCAGGAACAGGGTGGCGACCCGGGTGATGTTGCCGATGACCCGACGGCCCTCGGCGACGACGGACGGCAGCGTCGCGAAGCTGTTGTTGAGCAGCACGATCTGGGCGACGGCCCTGGTCGCCTCGGAGCCGGAGCCCATCGAGACGCCGATGTCGGCGTCCTTGAGAGCGAGGACGTCATTGACCCCGTCGCCCGTCATCGCGACGGTGTGGCCGCGGGACTGGAGGGCGGCGACCATCTCCCGCTTCTGTTGCGGGGTGACGCGGCCGAAGACCGCGTTCTCCTCGATGGCCGTGGCCATCTCGTCCGGATCGGTGGGCAGCCGGCGCGCGTCCACGGGGTGCTCGGCGCCCGGCAGGCCGAGCTTCGCGGCGACGGCGCCGACCGAGACGGCGTTGTCGCCGGAGATCACCTTGGTGGCGACCCGCTGGTCGGCGAAGTAGGCGAGCGTCTCCTGGGCGTCGGGCCGCAGCCGCTGCTCCAGGACGATCAGCGCGCTCGGTTCGGCCCCGGCCCCGGTCCCGGGCGCGTCGAGCGGGCCCTGGACGCGGGCCAGCAGCAGTACCCGCAGGCCCTGCTGGTTGAGCTGTTCGATCTCGGTGAGAGCCGGGTCGTCCTCGGGCAGCAGCACATCGGGGGCGCCGAGCAGCCAGCCGGAGGACTGCCCGCCGTCCTCGTCGAAGGCGGCGCCGCTGTACTTGCGGGCCGAGGAGAACGGCAGCGACTGCGTGACGCCCCAGCCGTCGCCGTCCGGGACCGGGTAGGCGTCGATGATCGCCTGGAGGCTGGCGTTGGGCCGCGGGTCGGAGGCGCCGAAGGCGGCCAGCACGCGGCGCAGGTACGGCTCGTCCGTACCGTTCAGCGCGCGGACCTCGGTGACGACCATGCCGCCCTCGGTGAGGGTGCCGGTCTTGTCCAGGCAGACGATGTCGACCCGGGCCAGGCCCTCGATGGCGGGGAGCTCCTGGACCAGGCACTGCTTGCGGCCCAGCCGTACGACCCCGATCGCGAAGGCGACCGAGGTGAGCAGGACCAGGCCCTCCGGGATCATCGGGACGATGCCGCCGACGGTCCGGGCGATGGAGGCCCTGAAGTTGTGGCCGTCCACCACGAGCTGGCTGAGGATGAGGCCGATCGCGGTCGGGATCATCATCCAGGTGACGTACTTGAGGATGGTGGAGATGCCGCTGCGCAGCTCGGACTGGACGAGCGTGAAGCGGGAGGCCTCCTCGGCGAGCTGCGCGGCGTAGGCCTCGCGGCCGACCTTGGTCGCGGCGAACGCCCCGCCGCCCGCGACGACGAAGCTGCCGGACATGACCGGGTCGCCGGGCCGTTTCAGCACCGGGTCGGCCTCGCCGGTGAGCAGTGATTCGTCGATCTCCAGGCTGTCGGACTCGGCGACCGAGCCGTCCACCACGACCTTGTCGCCGGGGCCGAGCTCGACGAGGTCGCCCAGGACGATCTCGGAGGTGGAGATCTCGGCCGCCACCCCGTCCCGCCGCACGGTGGGTTTGGCCTCGCCGATGACCGCGAGGCTGTCCAGGGTCTTCTTGGCCCGCCACTCCTGCACGATGCCGATGCCGGTGTTGGCGATGATCACGAAGCCGAAGAGGCTGTCCTGGATCGGCGCGACGGACAGCATGATCACCCAGAGCACGCCGATGATCAGGTTGAACCGGGTGAAGACGTTGGCGTGGACGATCTCGCGCAGGGACCGGGACGAGCGGACCGGGACGTCGTTCACCTCGCCGCGGGCGATCCGCTCGGCGACCTCGGCGGCGGTCAGCCCGCGGCCGCCGCCCGGAGCCGGCGGCTCGACCGGGTGCACCGGGTCGAGCTCGCTGCCGGCGTCGATCATCACCGGCCGCTCGGTGCCGGAGGGTATGGGGGATCTGTTCGGCTCATCCCCGGAGGGGTCGAGTGCCCGCTGAGTCATGGTTCAGACGGTACGGGTGTAACGTCCGGTTCACCCGCCGGATGGTCCGAAGATCAGACCGGGGGAGGACGGGAATCGTCCCGTGGTGGTACGGCGCACCCGGCCGCCTCTGACTTTCGGCAGTGGCGCGGGGCCGCGGGCTGTGATCCCGGGACCGGTGTCAGGCGGTGGCGCCGGGGGTGTCCCCGGAGCCGGCCTGCGGGGCGGCGGCAGCCGCGGCGGCCCGCTTGAGCGCGGCGTCGCGTCCCCGCACGTACCAGATGCCGATCAGGCCGAGGCCCGCACCGGCCAGGCAGGTCCACACCCACCACAGGTGCCCGTGGTCGTCGAACCAGCCGTAGAAGGGGAGCTGGACGAGGAAGAGGACGAACCAGAGGATCGTGCCGCCGGTGATGGTCGCGACGACGGGCCCCTCCAGGGGCTCGGGTGCCTCGTGCTTCGGTGTCCACTTCGCCATGCAGTCAGTGTAGGCGGCGCGTGGATAAAGGCCGCCCGACCAGTCGGCCCATGGGTCTACGCGCGGAGATAGCGATCTTCGCCTTATGTATTCATACTGAATCTGCTTACGACTGTCTCGAATTATTCGTGTGAAAGTCCAAAGCTGACCAGTTCTAGTCCTCTTTTGGTTCCCTCTACGTATGACTGAGGTCCTCCATGCCCCCCTCGGCCACCGCTCCGGTCGACTCCGATCAGCCCCCGGCTCCCCAGCCCTCCGGCGGTCTGGACAGTTTCTTCAAGATCTCCGAGCGGGGGTCGTCGGTCGCGCGTGAGATCCGCGGCGGATTCGCCACCTTCTTCGCGATGGCGTACATCATCGTGCTGAACCCGATCATCCTGGGCAGCGCGAAGGACATGTACGGGCACCAGCTCGACAGTGGCCAGCTGGTCACCGCGACGGTGCTGGTCGCGGCCTTCTCCACGCTCCTGATGGGCGTCATCGGCAATGTGCCGATCGCGCTGGCCGCGGGCCTCGGCGTCAACACCGTCGTCGCCCTCCAGCTCGCCCCCCGGATGAGCTGGCCCGACGCGATGGGCATGGTCGTCCTCGCGGGCATCGTGGTCATGCTGCTGGTCGCCACCGGGCTGCGGGAACGCGTGATGAACGCCGTACCGACCTCGCTCCGCAAGGGCATCGCGATCGGTATCGGCCTCTTCATCCTGCTGATCGGCCTGGTCGACTCGGGCTTCGTCTCCCGTATCCCGGACGCCGCGCACACCACCGTCCCGCTTCAGCTCGGCAACGACGGCCACCTCAACGGCTGGCCCGTCCTGGTCTTCGTGCTCGGCGCGCTGCTCACCCTCGCGCTGATCGTCCGCAAGGTGCCGGGCGCGATCCTGATCTCCATCGTCACGATGACGGTCGTCGCGCTGATCATCGACGCGGTCGCGGACCTGCCGGGCGAGGCCTGGGGTCTGACCGTCCCGCACTGGCCGGGCAATCCGGTCGCCTCCCCGGACTTCGGGCTGATCGGCAAGGTCAGCCTGTTCGGCGGCTTCGACAAGGTCGGTGTGCTCACCGGCGTCCTGTTCGTCTTCACCGTGCTGCTGTCCTGCTTCTTCGACGCGATGGGCACCATCCTCGGCGTCGGCGACGAGGCCAAGCTGATGGACAAGGACGGCAACTTCCCCGGCATCAACAAGGTGCTGTTCGTCGACGGCATCGCGGTCGCCGCGGGCGGTGCGGGCTCCGCCTCGGCGGGCACCTGCTTCGTGGAGTCCACGGCGGGCGTCGGTGAGGGGGCCCGCACCGGCTTCGCGAGCATCGTGACGGGCCTGCTGTTCACGGCGGCGCTGTTCCTGACACCCCTGGCGACCATGGTCCCCTCGCAGGCGGCCACTCCGGCCCTGCTGGCGGTGGGCTTCCTGATCATCGCGGGCTCGGTGCGGGACATCGACTGGAGCGACTACACGCTCTCGATGCCGGCCTTCCTCGCCATGGTGATGATGCCGTTCACGTACTCGATCACCAACGGCATCGGTATCGGCTTCATCGCGTTCTGCGTGCTGCGGCTGGCCGCCGGGCGCGGTCGCTCGGTGCCGGTGGCCATGTACGTGGTGTCGGCGGTCTTCGTCTTCTACTACGCGATGCCGGCGCTCGGCCTCGCGTGATCCCTCGCGGGCGCACGGCCGACGGGGGTCAGGTGACCTCCTCGGCCGTGACCCCTTCCGCCCCGTAGAACTTCTCCGTCTCGTCGACGGCCGCCTGGAAGCGCTCGTCGAAGTCGTCGCGAATGAGCGTCCGGACCACATAGTCCTGGACGCTCATTCCGCGTCTGGCGGCGTGCTGCTTGAGCCGGTCGAGCAGCTCACCGTCTATCCGCAGGCTGAGCACTGTCGATCCCATGCCATGCAGGGTTACGTCCCCCGGGCCCGACACGCGTGACTTTCCGGAACCGACTCACTCGTTTGGGTGATCGATTGGTGATCCGGCTCTCGCGCGTGTACCACCGGGTGGTCTTTAGGGTAGGTAATGAGTTACGCTAACAAACATGCCTGACCTGATCCACGACGGCGACAGTGCCGCCGCCGTGAGCTCCCTTCGTTCCGCCGTCATGCTGCTCGGCCGGCGCCTCAAGCACCAGCGCGTCGACGAGTCGCTGAGCCCCACCGAGATGTCGGTGCTCGGCACACTCGCGCGTTGCGGTTCGGCCACCCCCGGTGAGCTGGCCCGCAAGGAGCATGTGCAGCCGCCGTCGATGACCCGCATCGTCGCGCTGCTGGAAGCAAAGGGACTCGTCAGACTGGAACCGCACCCCGATGACCGTCGTCAGAAGATGGTCAGCCAGACCGAGCAGGCCGAGGCCATGCTCGCCGAGAGCCGCTCCAAGCGGAACGCCTGGCTGACCACCCTCGCCGAAGGCCTGGACGAGGACGAGTGGGAGACGCTGCGCAACGCGGCGCCCGTGCTGGAGAAGCTCGCCCACCTGTAGCGGAGCGGGCCGCGCCGGACCACAGCCGGCGCACCGCCCCACCGCCGCATCCCCGTCAGCCCGCGCAATGTCCACGCCCGAGGAGGCGAACCCTTTTGAGTACGGGATCCGGAGCAGACTCCGCCCCCGCACCGACTTCCACCCACGAGAGCAAGCCCGGCGGGACCTTCTCGTCGCTGAAGATCCGTAACTACCGCCTGTTCGCCACGGGCGCCGTGATCTCCAACACCGGTACCTGGATGTCCCGCATCACGCAGGACTGGCTCGTCCTGAGCCTCACCGGGTCCGCCGCCGCCGTCGGCATCACCACGGCACTCCAGTTCCTCCCCATGCTGCTCTTCGGTCTGTACGGCGGCGTCATCGCCGACCGCCTGCCCAAGCGCAAGCTCCTGCTCTTCAGCCAGGCCGCGCTGGGCCTGTGCGGTGTCGCACTCGCGGTGCTCACGCTCTCCGGCGTGGTCCAGGTGTGGCACGTCTACCTGATCGCCTTCCTGCTCGGCATGGTCACGGTCGTGGACAACCCGGCCCGCCAGTCGTTCGTCTCCGAGATGGTCGGCCCCGCCCAGCTGCGGAACGCGGTCAGCCTGAACTCGGCGAACTTCCAGTCCGCCCGGCTCATCGGTCCCGCCGTCGCGGGGGTGCTGATCACCACGGTCGGCAGCGGCTGGGCCTTCATGTTCAACGGCCTGTCGTTCCTCGCCCCGCTCGTCGGACTGATGATGATGCGCACGAGCGAGCTCCACAAGGCCGTCGTCGTACCGCGCGCCAAGGGACAGCTGCGCGAGGGCCTGCGCTACGTCTCAGGCCGTCCGGAGCTGATCTGGCCGATCGTCCTCGTCGGCTTCGTCGGCACGTTCGGCTTCAACTTCCCGATCTGGCTGACGGCCTTCGCGGACGAGGTCTTCGACGGCGGTGCCGGGATGTACTCGTTCTTCAACATCCTGATGGCGGCCGGTTCCCTCGCGGGCGCCCTCCTCGCCGCCCGCCGCCGCTCCTCGCGGCTGCGGATGCTGGTGGCCGCGGGCACGGCGTTCGGCCTGCTGGAGATCATCGCCTCCATGGCGCCGTCCGTCTGGATCTTCGCGATCCTGCTCGTCCCGATCGGCATGATCGGTCTGACGACCAACATCAGCGCGAACACCAGCGTCCAGATGGCGGCCGACCCGGCCATGCGCGGCCGGGTGATGAGCCTGTACATGATGGTCTTCGCCGGCGGTACGCCGGTGGGCGCCCCGATCGTCGGCTGGATCAGCGATGTGTACGGCGTCCGGACCGGTATGGCGGTCGGCGGCGCGTTCTCGCTGGTGGCCGCGCTCGGCGTCGGCTTCATGCTGGCCCGCGTCGGCGGCCTGCGCCTCCAGGTCGACCTGCGTCCGGGCCGCCCGCACGTGCGTTTCGTCCCGCGCGAGCAGCTGGCCACGGCGGCCTGAGAGCTCTCGCTGCCCACGACTGCGGCCCCGACCGGGTATCCCGGTACGGGGCCGTATCGCGTGCGGCGGGACTCTCCGGACCCGCCCCGGGGAGCGGCCCCGGTACGAGGTGGTGCGGGCCTGGCCGCCGGGACGGTGAGCGGGGCGGTTACGCTCGTCGGGTGGACCCCAAGACCAGAAACCGCATTATGGCGGCCGTGCTCGTGCTGATGTTCGTCGTCGTCGCAGCGGCGGCCGCCCTCGGCTGATCCGTCTGCCGGGGACGGCCGCACGCGGGCCCGTTCCTACCAGGCGAAGTTCTCCGGCGACGGGCCCGGACCGGGGAAGATCCCGTCCAGGGCCGTCAGCACCTCGTCCGACAGTTCCAGCTCCACCGCGCGCAGCGCGGAGTCGAGCTGCTCGCGCGTCCGCGGACCGGAGATCGGGCCGGTGACGCCGGGCCGGGTCAGCAGCCAGGCCAGACCGGCCTCGCCGGGCTCCAGACCGTGCTTCTCCAGCAGGTCCTCGTACGCCTGGATCTGCGCTCGCACCTTCGGGTCGGCGAGCGCCTCGCCGGAGCGGCCCGAGGTGGACCGGGCGCCGCCGCCCTCGCGCTCCTTGCGGAGCGCGCCGCCGAGCAGCCCGCCGTGCAGCGGCGACCACGGGATGACTCCGAGGCCGTACTCGCGGGCGGCCGGGATGACCTCCATCTCGGCCCCCCGCTCCATCAGGTTGTAGATGCACTGCTCGCTGACCAGTCCGTAGCTGCCGCGCTGCTTGGCGACCTCGTTGGCCTGGGCGATCTTGTATCCGGCGAAGTTGGAGGAGCCCGCGTAGAGGATCTTGCCCTGCTGGATCAGTACGTCGATGGCCTGCCAGATCTCCTCGACCGGGGTGGACCGGTCGACGTGGTGGAACTGGTAGAGGTCGATGTGGTCCGTCTGCAGCCGCTTCAGGCTGGCGTCCACGGCCCGGCGGATGTTGAGCGCGGACAGTTTGTCGTGGTTGGGCCAGGCCTCGCCGTCGGCGGCCATGTTGCCGTAGACCTTGGTGGCGAGGACGACCTTGTCGCGGCGGTCGCCTCCCTGGGCGAACCAGGTGCCGAGGATCTCCTCGGTACGGCCCTTGTTCTCGCCCCAGCCGTAGACGTTCGCGGTGTCGAAGAAGTTGACACCCGCGTCCAGGGCGGCGTCCATGAGGGCGTGGCTGTCGCTCTCGTTGGTCTGGGGGCCGAAGTTCATCGTCCCCAGCACGAGGCGGCTGACTTTGAGTCCGGTGCGTCCGAGCTGCGTGTACTTCATGGGACCAAGCCAACGCCTTGGAGTCCGCTCGAAGCAAGGGCGGATCTCCGCGGCGCGGCGGTCTCACC
>NZ_JAFMPZ010000098.1 GCF_017353455.1 Streptomyces laculatispora | reverse complement strand
ACCGGCTGATGGACCGGATGAGGACCCCCGCGGAGGCGCTCACCAAGCGCGAGCTGGAAGTCCTGCAACTGGTGGGCGAGGGCCTGTCGAACCTGCAGATCAGCAAGAAGCTGTTCCTGAGCCAGGCGACGGTGAAGTCCCACCTGGTGCACATCTACGCCAAGCTGGGCGTCGACTCGCGGACGGCCGCAGTCGCGGCGGCGACGGCCCGCAGGCTCATCCGCCGCTGACCCACCGCCCTCCCCCTGGGCGCGCGAGCCGGAAACCACCCGCTCCGGTTCAGCGGCGCGGCGGCTCACCGAAGAGGTCCACGGCGACCCGTACGTCCCTGAGCGCCGACGCCAGGGCGCTGACCGAGCCGATCGCCCCCGCGATCAGCAGCAGCGACCGGCGCAGTCGCGGAATCTCGGGCGCGCCGCTGACCGCCATCGCGTCCAGCGCCGCCAGCTCGTCCTCGGCGATGGCGCGGTCCGGGAACTCCGCCGGATGTCCGGCCAGCTCCCGCCGGAGCCGGGAGACGGCCGTACGCAACTCCGTCACCCTCGGGTCCTCGTTGCTGCTGGTCACCCGCGCCTGCCCCACACTTTTCAACAAAGCACTCCCCCTCGCACGTCTTTGTGCCGGTGTTTCGACCAAGTCCCGAACCATGGTCAAGTGTCCGGGGGTGCGGGCAAGTTAACGCCATGACAGGTGCCCGGCGCCACTCCACGGACGGAACTCGGTGTGTCCCGGACGATCACAGGGGGTTGCAGAAACGGTCCTCCTGTGCGGGAACCGCCGGTCTGAGGTATCCAGTCCGCATGACAAGCACTCCGCCTCCCCCTTCTCCGTCCGCCGCCCCGGTCGTCGCCGGACTGCTCCTCGCCGCAGGCGGTGGACGCCGGCTGGGCGGGCGCCCCAAGGCGCTGCTGGAACACCGCGGCCGCCTCCTCGCCGACCATGCGGTACGCACCCTGCGGGAGGGCGGCTGCGGTCCGGTCCATGTGGTGCTCGGCGCGGCGGCCGACGAGGTGCGGGCCAGGGCCGGGCTGTCCGGCTGCACGGTGACCGTCAACCCGGAGTGGACCGAGGGCATGGGCTCCTCGCTGCGGGCCGGCCTCGGCGCCCTCACCGGCACGGAGGCGGACGCGGTCCTGGTCCTGCTGGTCGACCAGCCCGGCATCGGCGCGGAGGCGGTGGCGCGGGTGCGGTCGGCCTACCGCTCCCGGACGAGCCTCGCGGCGGCCTCGTACGAGGGGGAACGCGGCCATCCGGTGTTGTTCGGGGCCGATCTGTGGGCAGACATCGCGGCGGGGGCGGTGGGCGACCAGGGCGCGCGCGCCTATCTGCGGGCGCACCGCGATGCGATCACGCTCGTCGAGTGTTCCGATGTGGCTCAGGCGTTCGACATCGACACGTCGGACGACCTGTCCCACCTTGAGTGAACACACTGGCACGCTGCGCCAGCAGGGACCCACTTCTGTCGACCCGGAGAATCTCGACATCAACAAACCATTGAACTTCCACCATGAGGAAACTACTATCCACTGGTCAGAAGCCCTCTGCACCTCAGACGGCGACCACGGCCGTATCCCGGAGCCATGGCACGCCGTGCCGTTTCAGGCGACCCGGCGGCCGTGAGACGCCGCCCGCACCGCCCGCTGAAGGAGTGACCGCTCATGTCCGCACCAGCGCCGTCCTCGCTGGCCATCGTCGATGCCGAGCCCCTGCCCCGGCAGGACGAGGTCCTCACACCCGCGGCTCTCGCGTTCGTGGCCGAGCTGCACCGCCGGTTCACCCCGCGCCGTGACGAGCTGCTCGCCCGCCGCGGCGAGCGCCGGGGCGAGATCGCCCGCACCTCCACGCTGGACTTCCTGCCGGAGACCGCGGCGATCCGCGCGGACGACTCCTGGAAGGTCGCCCCGGCCCCCGCGGCCCTGAACGACCGCCGAGTGGAGATCACCGGTCCGACCGACCGCAAGATGACCATCAACGCCCTGAACTCGGGCGCCAAGGTCTGGCTCGCCGACTTCGAGGACGCGTCCGCTCCCACGTGGGAGAACGTCGTCCTCGGCCAGCTCAATCTGATCGACGCCTACAACCGCGCGATCGACTTCACGGACCCGAGGTCCGGCAAGGCGTACGCCCTGAAGCCCGCCGACGAGCTGGCGACCGTCGTCACCCGCCCCCGCGGCTGGCACCTGAACGAGCGGCACCTCCAGCTCGACGGCACCCCGGTGCCCGGCGCGCTGGTCGACTTCGGCCTCTACTTCTTCCACAACGCCCAGCGCCTCATCGACCTCGGCAAGGGCCCGTACTTCTACCTGCCGAAGACGGAGTCGCACCTGGAGGCCCGCCTCTGGAACGACATCTTCGTCTTCGCCCAGGACTACGTCGGTATCCCGCAGGGCACGGTCCGCGCCACCGTCCTGATCGAGACGATCACCGCCGCGTACGAGATGGAGGAGATCCTCTACGAGCTCCGCGACCACGCCTCCGGGCTGAATGCGGGCCGCTGGGACTACCTCTTCTCCATCGTCAAGAACTTCCGCGACGGCGGCGCCAAGTTCGTCCTGCCGGACCGCAACGCGGTGACGATGACCGCACCGTTCATGCGGGCGTACACCGAACTCCTCGTCCGCACCTGCCACAAGCGCGGCGCCCACGCGATCGGCGGAATGGCGGCCTTCATCCCGTCCCGCCGGGACGCCGAGGTCAACAAGGTCGCGTTCGAGAAGGTCAAGGCCGACAAGGACCGCGAGGCGCACGACGGCTTCGACGGCTCCTGGGTCGCCCACCCCGACCTGGTCCCGATCGCCATGGCCTCCTTCGACGCGGTGCTCGGCGAGAAGCCGAACCAGAAGGAACGCCTGCGCGAGGACGTCTCGGTGGCCGCCGGCGACCTGATCGCCATCGACACCCTGCACGCCAAGCCCACCTACGACGGTCTGCGCAACGCCGTCGCGGTCGGCATCCGCTACATCGAGGCCTGGCTGCGCGGCATGGGCGCGGTCGCCATCTTCAACCTGATGGAGGACGCGGCCACCGCCGAGATCTCGCGCTCGCAGATCTGGCAGTGGATCAACGCGGACGTGGTCTTCGAGAACGGCGAGCACGCCACGGCGGAGCTGGCCCGCAAGGTCGCGGCCGAGGAACTGGCCGCGATCCGCGCCGAGACCGGCGAGGAGGCCTTCGCCGCCGGCCGGTGGCAGCAGGCCCACGACCTGCTGCTCCAGGTCTCCCTGGACCAGGACTACGCGGACTTCCTGACCCTGCCCGCGTACGAGCAGCTGCGCTGACGCCGCACCAACACCTCCGCCCCCGGTGCCGCGCGGCGCCGGGGGCGGAGGCGCACCGGGCGCCGGGGCTGGCCCGGTGTGCGCCCGCGGACGAATCGGTCCCAGTATGTGTCAAACAGACAGGACCCCGGATCGTCGGCTACCGGCAGGATGATCCGCGAAGCTGCGCCGCACCCTGACCGAAAGCTGGGCCGGACCGGTTTGCTCACACATGTGTGCTGCGGCGCATGGCGCCACAGGACAGGGCGATCGCTAGGGCATCATGCCGAGGCCCCGCATCAAAACAGCCACCCCTGCCGGTCGAGGTAGTCGTAGCCCGCGGCTCCCCGCACGGGACAGCCGCGGCACCAAGGCGTCGGCCGGCGTCTCCGTGCCGAACCAGTGCGGGAGACACCTCACCCGTGCGGCGCACCCGTCAGTTGCTGCTGTCACGCCGTTACTCTTCCCCGGGCTGCAACGCGCCGCTCCCCAGTCCCTCCCTGGCGACCTGCGCCATGCGGCGCACTGTTTCTGTGAGGCGCGACGCCTGGGCTTCCACTTCTCCGAGCGCTCGGAACGCCGAGCCGTAGCGGCGCTGGACAACGGGTTCGCGCTGCGGGATGCGAGCGCTCTTGGGGTCGGAACGGTAAGTGCCGCTCTGGGAGGTGGAGCGGCGGATATTCGGCCCGGAATTGAGAAAACCGTCTAGATACGCGGGGTCGATCTGGTCCCCCGTGGCCCGGACAATACCCCCGCCGATGTCCACGAGGCCGGCGCGGGCCAGGTCGGCGATGCTGACGGTGGCACCGTCCCACAAGTCGGCACCGTCGCCTACGCGCAGGTCAGGGAGCAGCGATTCCAGGGCTGTGAGCGCTGCGCTGAGTTCGGCGCGGGCCCTTTCGTACTCGGCGGCCATGTCGCGCCGGACGACGGGCATGTGCGATGCGGGGGT
Organism: Streptomyces laculatispora; assembly: GCF_017353455.1. Taxonomy (GTDB): domain Bacteria; phylum Actinomycetota; class Actinomycetes; order Streptomycetales; family Streptomycetaceae; genus Streptomyces; species Streptomyces laculatispora. The sequence continues at coordinate 12,416 of NZ_JAFMPZ010000098.1, read as the reverse complement.
GAGGTCGACATCGTCATCGAGAAGGTCGATGAGTGGGACGTCGGCGGTCTGGCCGTCTGCGGGGACAAGGGTGCCGTCGGGGTCGTTGGAGGTGAGGTCGACCATGGTGACGGTGTCCGGTCTCGTACCCGTGTCTTCGGGGCGGCGCAGGAGCCAGAGGTGTACCGGAAGGGCGTGCGAGGAGGCGACACCTCCGGGCAGGGCGACGACCTTGCGAATGGCTCCGCGTCGGACCAGTTCGGCGCGAATGCGCCTGCCCGCCTTGCGGTAGGCGACGGAAGCCGGCATGACCACAAGCAGGTGGCCGCCGTGAGCAGTGTGCGCGTAAGCGTGCTGCAGCCAGGCAAGTTCGCCTTCTGCGCGGGAAGGGGTGCCGAACTCCCACCGCGGGTCGAGTAGAAGTTCTTCGCGACCCCAGTCGGTGACAGCGGCCGGCGGGTCACAGACCACCAGGTCGGCGGCAAGACCGGGAAAGCGATCAGCACGCAGCGCGTCGCCGTGTGCAATGCGGATGTCTTCGCGGCCGGTCAGAGTAGAGCGCACGCGTGCGATACGGACACAGTCCTCATCGCTGTCCTGGCCGAAGCGGACGAGACCGCGGGCTGGTAGCAGTCCGAACAGAAGCGTCCCGATACCGCTGGCGGGATCGAAGACGGTCTGCCCGCGGCGCAGGTCGGGGGCGAAGTGAGTGACAGCTCGGACGATGCGGGGTGACGTGACGAGGTCGGAGCCGGAACGGCGGGCGGAGTCGGTCATCCTGGCCACCAGGGCTTCGACGGCCCCCGCCGGCCCGGCGTCTGCGGCGAGCCGGTCCAGCAAGCTACGGAGGGGGACACCGGACGGTTCACGCAGCGGGGGGCCGACCGGTCCCGCAGGCGCGTCCGCCGCCGCACGCGCCGCGTCACCGGCAAGGTGCTCCACGGCGGCCGCGACAGCCGCAACTGTGGCGTCACCGTAAGCGGCACGCAGCGCCTGCCAGGTCTGAACTTCGAGGGAGACTTCCTGGCTCTTGTCGCGACCGTCCAGCCACTTCTGAACGGCGTCCCATACAAAGAGAGGACTGGAGGCACTGCCACCGACGGCCGGGGGAAAGTCCTCGTAGCGGCGACGCCAGTTGGAAACAGCTGCCCGGGTCACTCCGGCGAGGCGGGCGATCTCGGCGCCGGTGACGAGCGCCGACGACGCACCCGCGGGTTGGTCCGGGCTGGGCTTGACGGTGTCCGGCATAAGCGCCACCGTACACGGAGACTCCCCCCTACACGGGCCTGCATCGATGCGTTGACACAACTCACACACAACTCGGCACGAAGGACCGCATCCGTCGAGTGAAGCCCACCCGGTCGGCGCAGCGCTGCTACTGCGCGAACTCGGCTCGACCTTTGCTAACGCATCCAGATCGCCGATCCCAAAGCTCGACCAACCCAACCTTCACGTTCGAGCTGAATGCGTTAGCTACGTCAACATGAAACTCTCACTAGTGTGACAACCGATTAGGTGTACTCTTGCTCGCCGGGGCGCTCGCACCATGCGCACCACCCTCCAGCAGTCGGATGACGTAAGGGAGTGCCAGTGGACCTGCAGACGGTGGCCGGGCGGTTCCGGATCACAGGGGCCGTCGGCCGCGGGAACATGGGGCAGGTCCACCGAGCCCTCGATCTGCAAGCGGCGGAGAACGCGGCAGACCGCGACGTCGCCCTGAAGACGATCCTGCGCAGCCGGACGGGTCTGGCAGTCGATACCGCCCAGGACGGACACCTGGTCGAGCGATTCCGCCGCGAGGTGGACATCATGCGCCGCCTCTCTCCGCGCCACCCGAATCTCACCCGCCTCATCGCCGGCGGTGTCGACACCGCCGTCGCGCAGGGCGGCAGCGGCTTGCCCTACCTGGCCATGGAGCTTCTCGACGGCCATCCCCTGACCGAGCTGATCGATGAGGAGCCGCAGCTCCCCGTCTCCTGGGCCGCGGCCCTGGCCGCGCAGATCGCCGGTGGGCTGGCCTCGGCCCACAGCGCGGGCATCGTCCACCGCGACCTCAAGCCCGCGAACCTCATGCTCACCCGCGACGGCACCGTCAAGATCCTCGACTTCGGCATGGGCCGGATGGTCGACGACGCCGACCAGACCCGCCTCACCAGCACCGGCGTCGCCGTGGGAACCGCCCGCTACATGGCCCCCGAACAGTTCCGTGCCGAGCTGGTCACCGCCTCTGCCGACCTGTACGCGCTCGGTTGTGTCCTGTACGAACTGCTCATCGGTAAGCCGCCGTTCAACGCCAAGGTCGCCTTCGACCTCTCCGAGCAACACCAGAACCTGCGGCCCCCCTCCCTCACCGTGGTCCGCCCCGACCTGCCCGACGAACTCGTCCTGCTGGTCAACCGGCTCCTGGAGAAGGACGCGGCGAACCGTCCGTCCAGCGCCACCCAGGTCCGCGAGGTCCTCGTCCCGCTCGCCCTCGCTCCGGACGACAGCGCGGCCTTGCTCGCCCCCGAGTGGACGGCGATGGACCCGGTGTCGAGGCTGCGCATGGAGTTCCCCGCACCATCCGCCCCGGTGCCCGTGCCGGTGCCGCGCCGCGCGCCCCGCGTTCCGGACGCCATGGACGTCTTCGGTATCCACCGTGAACTGATCGACGAGTACGAGCGCTTCACCAAGGGCGCCACCGTCGTGCGCGACGGCCGGATCAGCGGATTCATCGAGGATGATCTGGCGGACAAGTCGCAGTGGCCCGACCCCTGGCTGTCCCTCAACCCGTTCTTCGACGACGGCGGCAACGTCCAGGACCTGGTACGCGACGATGTCCTGCACCAGAAGTGCGCCGAGATCTTCCAGGCCGGCAAGAAGGAGGACTCCCGCCGTCCCAGTGGCCGGCCGCTCACCTTCCACCGGCACCAGCGTGAGGCGATCGATGCCGCACAGGCCGGCGACTCGTACGTGCTCACCACCGGCACGGGCTCCGGCAAGTCGCTCGCCTACATCGTCCCGATCGTCAACCAGGTCCTCAAGGAACGGGAGACCGAGGGCCCCGGCGCGCCCGGCCGGGTGCGGGCCATCATCGTCTACCCGATGAACGCGCTGGCCAACTCGCAGCTCAAGGAGTTGCAGAAGTACCTGCGGCACGGCTTCGGCGCCGGCCGCGAGCCCGTCACGTTCGCCCGCTACACGGGCCAGGAGAGCGACGAGCAGCGGCGCGAGCTGCGCAAGAACCCGCCGGACATCCTGCTCACCAACTACGTGATGCTGGAACTCATGCTCACCCGGCCCGACGACCGGGCAAGCCTGATCCGGATGGCCGAGGGTCTGCAGTTCCTGGTCTTCGACGAGCTGCACACCTACCGCGGCCGCCAGGGGGCGGACGTCGCCCTGCTGATCCGCCGGGTCCGCGAGGCGTGCCGCGCGGCGGACACCCTTCAGTGCATCGGTACGTCCGCGACGATGTCGACCGAGGGCACCTGGCCGGACCAGCAGCGCGAGGTCGCGAAGGTCGCAGGCCGGCTCTTCGGCACCACTGTGCTGCCCCGGCGCGTCATCGGCGAGACGCTGGTGCGCGCCACGGATGAGGCCCCGGACCGGGTTCCGGCCGAGCGGCTGCGCGCGGCCGCCGCACCCTTGTCGTATCAGGCACTCACCAAGGACCCGCTGGCGCGGTGGCTTGAGTCGCGGTTCGGCCTGGAGCGCGAGCCCGGGACGGGCCGTCTGCGGCGCTGCCCGCCCGGCACGATCGAGCAGGCGGCGGATGACCTCGCCGCCGAGTCCGGCGTTGCACCGGAAGCCGTCGGCGAGGCGATCCGCGCCACGCTGGAAGCCGGGTCGCAGGCCAAACACCCGGTGACCGAGCGGCCGTTGTTCGCATTCCGGCTGCACCAGTTCCTCTCCAAGGGCGACACGGTCTACACGACGCTCCAGGATCCGCTGACCCGCCCGCTGACCCGCACCTACCAGCTGGAGCAGCCCGACAGCGACGGCAAGCCGCTCTTCCCGCTGGCGTTCTGCCGTGAGTGCGGCCAGGAGTACGTCACCGTGTGGCGCACCGACGAGAACGGGACGTTCCGTTACGAGCCGCGCCGTGACACCTCCGGGTCCGGCGGCCGCGAGGGCGAGGGCTACCTGTACATCGGCACGCCCGGCGAGGACTACGAGTGGCCGGCCGATCCTCAGCAGGCCATCCAGGACCGACGGCTGCCGGAGTCCTGGTTGGAGTCGGACGGCCACGGTGTGAACGCCGTCAAGAAGACCTACCGGCCACGCGTGCCCAAGCGTGTCGTCGTCGACGCGTTCGGGCACGAGTCCGGTGAGGGTCTGGTGGCCGCATTCATCCCGGCTCCGTTCCTGTTCTGCCTGCACTGTCAGATCTCCTACGAGCAGACGCGCGGCCGGGACTTCGCCAAGCTGGCCACACTCGACCAGGAAGGGCGTTCGTCGGCGACGTCCGTCGTGTCGGCGTCGATCGTAAAGTCGCTGCGCTCGGTCCCCGAGGACGTGCTGTCCAAGGAGGCCCGCAAGCTCCTCACGTTCGTGGACAACCGGCAGGACGCCTCCTTGCAGGCCGGGCACTTCAACGACTTCGCCCAGGTGACACAGTTGCGCAGCGCCCTGCACCAGGCTGCGCTGCTGGCCGGTGAGGAAGGGCTGCGCCATGACGACCTCACCCAGGCCGTCACCGAGGTCATGAATCTCAGGCCCCGCGAGTACACCGGCAACGCGAGCATGGCCCCCGGTCTGGAACGTCGCGCCACCAAGGTGTTCCGGGACGTCGTCGGCTACCGCCTCTACCGCGACCTCGAACGCGGCTGGCGCATCACGATGCCGAACCTGGAGCAGTCCGGCCTGCTCCGCATCGACTACGAGGACCTCGACTGGCTGGCGGAGCAGCAGGATCGCTGGCAGTCCACGCATCTCGCACTGCGCGACGCCGAGCCGGCGCTGCGCTACGAGGTGGCCCACGCGCTCCTGGACCACATGCGCCGCCATCTCGCCATCGACGTGCAGTACTTCCGCGACGACTTCGACGCCCTGCAGCGTGCCAGCGAGGAGCGGCTCGTCGACCCCTGGGTGCTGTCCGAGGGCGACAAGCCGCAGGTCGGGACCGCCTACCCGTACGCGTCGAAGCCCGGCATGGAGCGCTCCGCGCTCTTCCTGTCCGCGCGCGGCAAGTTCGGCAAGTACCTCAAGCGCACGGCGGCGGCGTTCCGGGGCCTGGGCCTGGACGACGTCCAGACGGTCATCGACGACCTGCTGAAAGTCCTGCGGGAGGCCGATCTGGTACACGAGGTGCAGGCGGGACCGGAGCAGTCCGGCCCGGTGTACCGCCGTCGCCAGGCGGAACAGCGCACCGGCTTCCGGGTCTCGGCCGCGTCCCTGATCTGGAAGGCGGGGACGGGCGAGAGCGGTGCGCAGGACCCGCTGACCCGGACGTACCACAGCGGTGAAGGCCCGCGCGTGAACCCGTTCTTCCGCCGCCTCTATCAGGACGCCGCCGCGGAGCTGGCCGGTCTGTACGCGCGTGAGCACACCGCGCAGGTGTCGCCCGAGGACCGTGAACGCCGCGAGGAGGAGTTCCGTTCCGCCGAGCTGCCCCTGCTGTACTGCTCGCCCACGATGGAGCTGGGCGTGGACATCTCCTCGCTCAACGCCGTCATGATGCGCAACGTCCCGCCCACACCGGCCAATTACGCCCAGCGCTCCGGCCGGGCGGGCCGGTCGGGGCAGCCCGCTCTCGTCACCACGTACTGCGCCACGGGCAATAGCCACGACCAGTACTACTTCCGCCGTTCCCGGGACATGGTGGCCGGACAGGTCGCCCCGCCCCGCCTGGACCTCGCCAACGAGGACCTGGTCCGCTCGCATCTGCAGGGCATCTGGCTCGCCGAGACGGGCATGAAGCTGGGCCGTGCCGTCCCCGACGTCGTCGACGTCGCGTACGACCCGGACGGCGAGGAGCGCCCGGACCCGGACATGCCGCTGCCGCTGCTGTCCGACACCCGTGACCGGTCGCTGGACGAGGACGCGCGACGTCGGGCGGTCGCGGCCGCGCGCACGGCCCTGGGACCGCTGATCCCGGACTTCGCCGACACCACCTGGTGGTACGACGAGTGGATCGAGGACCAGGTCGCCAAGGCTCCCACCGCGTTCGACGCGGCGTTCGACCGGTGGCGTCAGCTGTTCCGTGCCGCCGTCCTGGACCAGTACGAGCAGAACCGGCGGGTCGTCGACCACACCCTCAGCCAGGGCGAGCAGGGGCGTGCCCGGTCCCGCAGGCGTGAGGCGGAGACCCAGACCGCGCTGCTGCTGAACCGTTCGTCGGACTCCAAGTCCGTGATGAGCGACTTCAACCCGTACCGCTACCTGGCTTCCGAGGGTTTCCTGCCCGGTTACAGCTTCCCGCGTCTGCCTCTGGCCGCGTACATCCCGCGCTCCGGCAACCGGCGGAACGCGGACGGCGACTATCTGCAGCGTCCGCGCTTTCTCGCCATCCGCGAGTTCGGCCCCGGTGCGCTGATCTACCACGAGGGCGCCCGCTACCAGGTCACCCGCGTGCAGTTGCCCCCGGACGCCTCGGGAGATCTGGCGACGGCCGAGGCCAAGCGCTGCGACCACTGCGGTTACCACTACGAGGGGTCCGCCGGCGCCGACGTCTGCGACATGTGCAAGGAGCCGCTGACCGGCCGGCGCACCAGCCTGCTGCACCTGCACACGGTGTTCACCACACCGCGGGAGCGGATCTCCTCAGACGAGGAGGAGCGGCGCAGGGCCGGCTTCCGGCTGGAGACCTCGTACGCCTTCCAGGACCACGGCACGCGCAAGGGCCGCCTCACCTCACACGTCACCGACGCGGAGGCCACACCGGTCCTCGACCTCGACTACGGCGACTCCGCGACCGTCCGCATCACCAACCTGGGCCGGGTCCGCGACAAGCAGGGTGAACCGGACGGCTACTGGCTCGACCTCAGCGACGGCCGCTGGCTCAACGACAAGGCCGCCGCCGAAGCCATCGAGGGCACCGGCATGCCGGTCGTCGACGAGGACGGCAACGAGAAGCGCCGCAAGAAGCGCGTCCTGCCGTACGTGGAGGACCGGCGCAACATCCTCGTCGTGACACTCGACGAGCCGCAGCCGGAGCCGGTCGCGCTGTCGTTCATGTACGCGCTGGAGCGCGGCATCGAGGCAGCCTTCGAGCTGGAGGACGCCGAGCTGACGGCCGAGCTCCTCCCGCCGGACGACGGCCCGCGCCGCCGCGTCCTGTTCACGGAGGCCGCGGAGGGCGGGGCGGGCGTACTGCGACGCATCCAGCGCGACAAGCGGGCCCTCGCCAAGGCCGCCCGCACTGCCCTGGGGATCTGTCACTTCGACCCGGCCGACGGCGCCGACGCCGGCGGCCCGAGCAGCGACGAGAAGTGTGCTCGGGGCTGCTACGAGTGCCTGCTCACCTACGGCAACCAGGGCGTCCACCGGCAGCTGAGCCGCCATGCGGCACGCCCGCTGCTGCTGCGTCTGGCGAGCGCGACGACGGTCAAGGAGGACCGGGGCGAGTCGCGCACGGAGCAGTTCCAGCGGCTCGCGGCCCAGAACCTCGAAAGGCCCTCCTCTGTGACCCCGCTGGAGACGGATCTGGCCGCGCTCGTCGAGAACGGTGACCTCCTCGGCTGGCTCAAGGCGAAGGGCTACCGGCTGCCGGACGAGTCGGGCACGCTCGTCCCGGAGGCCGCCGCCAAGCCGGACTTCCTCTTCTTCCCCGCCGGCGCACGCGTGGCGGCATTCGTGGACGACCCTTCCCACGACGAGGATCCGTCCCGGGACACTGACGCCGTCGAACGTCTCGAGGACGCCGGGTGGGAAGTGCTGCACTTCGCCCCCGGGACGGACTGGGACACCATCATCGATGCAAACTCCGGCTACTTCCACACCCGTTGACCTCACCCGCTCCGCACCCTCCGTACGCGTCGAAGGATCCGAGACACTCCATGAGCCTCACGTACTCCGCCGGTTCCCTGGTGGCCGCCCGCGGCCGCGAATGGGTGGTGCTGCCCGAGAGCGCGCCCGACATGCTGGTGCTGCGCCCGCTGGGCGGCAGCGACGACGACATCGCGGCCGTCTTCCCCACCTTCGAGGAGGTGCGCCCGGCGGAGTTCGCCGCCCCGGACGCCGACGACCTCGGCGACCAGCGGGCCGCCGGTCTGCTGCGCACCGCCCTGCGGGTGGGCTTCCGTTCGGGTGCGGGCCCCTTCCGTTCGCTTGCTTCGATCGCCGTCGAACCGCGCGCCTACCAGCTCGTCCCGCTGCTCATGGCGCTGCGTCAGAACACGGTCCGGCTGCTGATCTCGGACGACGTCGGCATCGGCAAGACCGTAGAGGCGGGGCTCATCGCCACCGAGTTGCTCGCGCAGGGCGAGGCGAGCCGGATGACGGTCCTGTGCGCGCCCGCGCTGGCGGAGCAGTGGCAGGGGGAGCTGCGCGAGAAGTTCGGGATCGACGCGGAGCTCGTCCTCGCCTCGACCGTATCGCGTCTGGAGCGCGGTCTGGAGCTCGGCCAGTCGCTCTTCGACAAGCACCCCTACACGATCATCTCGACGGACTTCATCAAGTCCACCCGCCATCGCGAGGACTTCGTCCGCCACTGCCCGGACCTGGTCATCGTCGACGAGGCGCACACCTGCGTCTCCGCCGACGACACCCTCGCGGGTGGCAAGTCCGGAACCAGTCAGCTCCGTTACGAGCTGCTGCAGCGCGTCGCCGCCGACCAGGACCGGCATCTGCTGCTGCTGACGGCGACCCCGCACTCTGGCAAGGAGTCCGCGTTCCGCAACCTGCTCGGTCTGGTACGGCCCGATCTGGCGACCGTGGACCTGGAGAGCCCGGCCGGCCGCGCCAGGCTCGCCGAGCACTTCGTCGCCCGTAAGCGCGCCGACGTACGCCAGTACCTCACCAAGGAGGACGGCCTGGCCGACGACTCGCTCGCCGAGCGCACGGCTTTCCCGTCCGACCGCTGGATGAAGGACGAGCCCTACAAGCTCACGCCCGAGTACCGCGCCCTGCTGGACGACGCCATCATCTATGCCGCCGACCGCGTGCAGACGGCCGGTAGCCAGGGCAAGCGCGAGGCGCGGATCGCCTGGTGGTCGGTGATCGCCCTGCTCCGCTCGATGGTGTCCTCGCCGGAGGCGGCCGCCCAGACGCTGAAGACCCGTTCCACGGCGGCCGTCGCGCGCAGCGCGGAGGAGGCCGACATCCTGGGTGCCCCGCTCAACCAGGACGCCGCCGACACCGACGCGCTGGAGGGTCTGGACGTCGCCCCGGGTGCGAGCGAGAGCGAGAACGCCGGCGCCCGCCTCCTCGAACTGTCCGAGCGGGCCGCCGTCCTCGCCGGCCAGCAGGGCGACGCGAAGCTCAAGGCGCTGGTCAAGCACCTCAAGTCGCTGCTCGCCGACGGCTACCACCCCATCGTCTTCTGCCGCTACATCCCGACCGCCGAGTACCTCGCCGAGGAGCTGGGCGGCGTGGAGGGCAAGCCGGGCAAGCTCGGCAGGAAGGTGCACGTCGCCGCCGTGACCGGCACCCTGTCGCCGCAGCAGCGCCTGGAGCGGATCGAGCAGCTCGGCGCCGAGGGCGCGGACGACCCGGCCACCCGCCGCGTCCTGATCGCGACGGACTGCCTGTCCGAAGGGGTCAACCTCCAGCACCACTTCGACTCCGTCATCCACTACGACCTGGCCTGGAACCCCACCCGTCACGATCAGCGCGAGGGCCGCGTCGACCGCTACGGACAGAAGCGCGACCAGGTCCGTGTCATCACGATGTTCGGTGAGGACAACGGCATCGACGGCAAGGTCCTCGAGGTCCTGTTCAAGAAGCACCGCCAGATCCAGAAGGACCTCGGCATCTCCGTCTCCGTCCCGGACGAGACCGCGTCCGGCGTCACCGACGCCGTCGTCGAGTGGCTCCTGCTGCACGGCCGCCAGGGCAGCCAGGAGGCCCTCTTCGAGATCCCGGGGGCCCAGCAGCACCTGGAGCGCGTCGAGCGCGACTGGAACTCGGCCGCCGAGCGCGAGAAGACCTCCCGCTCCAAGTACGCACAGCGCTCCATCCACCCGGAGGACGTCGCCCGCGAGGTGGCGTCGGTACGTGCCGCGCTCGGCGGCGCCGACGAGGTCCGCGACTTCGCCCTCGCCGCCCTGCACGGCCTGGACGGCCTCGTACGCGACCCGCGCGACGGCTCCGGCGACTTCACCGCCCAGGTCGGCGGCACCCCGGCCGGCCTGCGCGACGCGCTGGCCGCCACGCTCGGCAACCGCGTCGTGGAGGAGGACCGCGAGATCCCGTTCCGCACGTCCCCGGCGATCGCCCGCGGCGAGGCGGCCCTGGTGCGCACCGACCCGGCGGTCGGCGCCCTGGCCTCGTACGTCCTGAACTCCGCCCTCGACCGCGAGGCCGAAGGCCCGCGCCCGGCCCGCCGTTGCGGGGTCGTCACCACGGACGCGGTGACGTCGCGTACGACGCTGCTCCTGGTCCGCTACCGCTTCCACCTCACGCTGCCGTCCCGTACGGGCGAGAAGCAGCTGGTCGCCGAGGACGCCCGGCTGCTCGCCTTCGAGGGCATGCCGCAGCGCGCCCGCTGGCTCGACGACGAGGCGGCGGCCGAACTCCTCGCCGCCCGCGCCTCGGCCAACACCAACCCGCAGATGGCCCACAACCAGATCAGTCGCACCCTCGACAACCTCGGCGAACTCACGGCGCATCTGGAGGAGCACGGGGAGCGCCTGGCCGCCGAACTGGACGCCTCGCACCGCCGGGTCCGCAGGGCCGACACCGACACCCGGCTCCGGGAGATCGTCCGCGGTCTGAAGGTCGTCCCGCAGAAGCCCGCCGACATCCTCGGCGCCTACGTCTACCTGCCCGCGAACCCGGCCGCCGCCGGTGTGACCCCCGCTGGAGCTGTCGCCTGATGTCCGCCGCCACCCGCACCGCCCCGGCCTTCACCGCTGTCACCACGGTCGGCGGCCTGCTCCCCTCCGACATGCTGCTGCGCATCGCGGAGGCCGCGAAGCTCCCCGGCACGAAGCCGGCCGACTACCACCTGCCCGCCTCCGTCGCCGTCCGCGACGAGGCCGAGCGCGCCTGGGAGTACCTCAAGCCGCTCTGGCGCGACCTGCGCGCGGCCCTCCCCTCGGACCCGAAGACGGGCGCCCCGGCCGCCGACCCGACGGGCCGCGCGGGCAACGACTGGCTTGCCCAGCTGTTCCGCAAGCTCGACTTCGGCCGCCTGACGGAGGTCGGCACGCCGGGCATCCCCGCCGACTCCGACCCGGCCAAGCACTTCCCCGTCTCACACCGGCACGGCGCCGCCCTGGTCCACCAGATCCCCTGGAACCAGGAGCTCGACAAGCGCGCGACGGCCGGGCAGATGCCCGCCCAGTCGATGCTCCAGGACTGCCTCAACCGCACCGAGGCCCACCTCTGGGCGATCCTCACCAACGGCCGCAGCGTGCGCCTGCTGCGCGACTCGTCGGCGATGGCGACGGCGGCGTACGTCGAGTTCGACCTCGAAGCGATCTTCGACGGCGAACTCTTCAGCGAGTTCGTGCTCCTTTACATGACACTGCACGCGTCGCGCTTCGAGGTGGGGGAAGGTCAGCCTGCGTCGGGGTGCTGGCTGGAGAAGTGGCGGACGGAGGCGGTGACGTCGGGCGCCCGCGCCCTCGACCAGCTCCGCCTCGGCGTCCAGCACGCCCTCACCGTCCTCGGCACGGGCTTCCTGCGCCACCCGGCCAACGCGGCTCTGCGCGAGGACGTCAACCCGAACGCACTCCAGGCCGCCCTCCTCCGCCTCGTCTACCGGCTCCTCTTCGTCTTCGTCGCAGAGGACCGCGGGGCGCTGCTCGACCCCGAGGCCACCGATCGCCAGCGCGAGACGTACGAGAAGTACTTCTCCTCCGCCCGCCTGCGCACCCACGCCCGCCGCCGCCAGGGCACGGCCCACGGCGATCTCTACGAGGCTCTGCGCATCGTCCTCGACGCGCTGGGCGCGGAGGCCGGCCGCCCCGAACTCGGCCTGCCCGGCCTCGGCGGCCTCTTCTCCCACACGGACGCGGACGCCCCGCTCGACGGCCTGAAGCTGTCGAACGAGTCGCTGCTGACCGCCGTCCGGCACCTCGCCCAGGTACGCGACCCCGGGGCCCGCCGCTGGCGCTCCGTCGACTACCGCCACCTGGACGCTGAGGAACTGGGCTCGGTCTACGAGTCCCTGCTCGAACTGGAGCCGAAGCACTCCGCCTCCGACCGCTCCTTCGAGCTGGTGGAGGTCGCGGGCAACAGCCGCAAGACGACGGGCAGCTACTACACCCCGTCCTCGCTCATCGAGTGCCTGCTCGACACGACGCTGAACCCGGTGATAGACGATGCGGTCAAGCGGGGCGAGCAGCGAG
>NZ_JAFMPZ010000097.1 GCF_017353455.1 Streptomyces laculatispora | reverse complement strand
GTGGGAAGCCCTACTGGTACGCGGACACCATCCGTGCCTGGGTCACCGCTCGCCCCGGCAACCGGGGCCGCCGGGACTGACCCGACCCTCCCCGTCTCTTCCCCCCGGCTCCCTTCACTCCGGCCCCGGACGGCAATCGGTCCCCACCCGCTGCCGTGCGGGGCCTCCCCCCTGCCGGCACCGTCCTGGGCGGTCAGCGCGGGGGTTCGATGACCGTCACTCCGGCTCCCGGTGCCGCGCCCATCGCCGCGAGCGCCGCCGGGGCCGCGTCCAGCCCGATGGTTGAGGTCACCAGCAGGTCGGGGCGCAGGCTGCCGGACCGGACCATGTCCATCATCGGCGGGTAGGCGTGCGCGGCCATGCCGTGGCTGCCGAGGAGCTCCAGCTCCAGACCGATCACCCTCGCCATGGGTACGGCGGGGTCACCGGCCACCGACGGGAGCAGCCCGACCTGCACATGGCGCCCGTGACTGCGCAGGCTCCGGACCGAGGCGGCACAGGTGACCGGCGACCCCAGGGCGTCGAGGGACAGCTGGGCCCCGCCGCCCGTGAGTTCACGTACCGCCTCGTCGGCGCCTCCTGGGTATGCGGAGGCGTCCACGCACTCCACCGCCCCGAACGTCCGGGCCAGCCGAAGGGCGTCGGGCGAGACGTCGACCGCGACGACCCGGGCGCCGCAGGCCACAGCGATCATCACGGCCGAGAGCCCGACCCCGCCGCAGCCGTGCACGGCGACCCATTCGCCCGGCGCCACCCGGCCCCGGGCCACCACGGCCCGGAACGCCGTGGCGAACCGGCAGCCCAGACCGGCGGCCGTACCGAACGACATCCCGTCGGGGACGGGGACCAGATTGACGTCGGCCTGTTCCAGCGCGACGTACTCGGCGAACGAGCCCCAGTGGGTGAATCCCGGCTGGGTCTGCCGCTCGCAGACCTGCTGGGCCCCGGCCGCGCAGGCGNNCCGGCCAGTTCATGGCCGGGCACGTGCGGCAGGGTGATGTCCGGATCGTGGCCCATCCAGCCGTGCCAGTCGCTGCGGCACAGCCCGGTCGCCTCCACCCGGACCACCACCCCCCGACGGGAGGGGCTGGGATCCGCCACGTCCTGGACCCGGGCTTCCTTCCCGAACTCCTCGAACACCACTGCCCTCATACGCTCCGCCCCTCGCCCGCGCCCCGTCTTCCGGACGGCCGAATCTACGCTCCGCCGGCCGCCTCTCCGCGGGCCACCGTCCGCCCGCCTACGCCCCGCTGGTCACTTTGTCCCGCTCGTCGGCGGGCTCCGGTATCTCCTCGGCCGCCGGCTGTGCGGGCTCCCCTTCGCTCAGGCCGAATCGCCGGTGGAAAGCCCGCAGCGGTGCCGGGGCCCACCACGTCGCCCGGCCCATCAGCTTCATCACGGAGGGGACCAGCAGACTGCGCACGACCATGGCATCCATCAGCACCGCCAGCGCGATGCCCAGTCCCAGCATCTTCGTGTTGGTCACCCGGGACGTGCCTATCGCGACCATCACCACGGCCAGGATCACGGCCGCAGCGGTGATCAGCCCTCCCGTGTGCCGCAGCCCGAAGGTGACCGACCGCTCGTGATCGCCCGTCCGGTCGTACTCCTCCTTGATCCGGGAGAGCAGGAACACCCCGTAGTCCATGGAGAGCCCGAAGGCGACGCAGAACATCAGCACCGGCAGTGTCGTCTCGATGTCCCCCGTGCTGGTGAAGGAGAGCAGTCCGGAGAGATGCCCGTCCTGGAAGACCCAGACGACCGCCCCGAACATCGCCGTGAGGCTCAGAGCGTTGAGCACGACCGCCTGGAGGGGGATCAGCACACTACCGGTGAGCAGGAAGACCAGAAGCAGCGTCACCACGGCGATGATGCCCACCGCCCAGGGCAGCCGGTCCGCGATGGCGGTCTTCGAATCGACCAGTACGGCCGCGGAGCCGGTCACCGAGGTGTCGAAGGGAGCGGGCTCGGCCCGGAGATCCTTCACGAGCGCCTGTGACCGCTCCCCCACCGACTCGCCCTTCGGCAGCACACTGAAGTAGGCCGAACTTCCCTCGACCACCGGGCCGTCGACCCGCAGGGCGTCGGGAAGCGCTGCGATCCGGCTGCGGTACTCGGCGTACTGGGCCGGTGTCGCGGCCCCTTCCGCGAGGACTTCGAGGCCTCCGCCGGGGCTGCCGGGGAACCCGTCCCTGATGTGCTGCTGGACCACGCGCGACTCGGCGGAGGCCGGCAGCTGGCGGTCGTCCGCCGTGCCGAACTTCACCCCCAGGAACGGCAGCCCGAGCAGCACGAGCCCCACGCTCGTGACGACCGCGAAGAGCGGCGCCCTGCGCATCACCAGCGCGGCGAACCGCCCCCACCCCTTGCCGGACTCGGTCGCGGTGGACGGCTCCGCACGCCCCCGGCGCAGCAGCCTGCGCAGATCAAGGGCGTTGACCCTCGGGCCGAGCAGCATCAGCGCGGCCGGGAGGACGATGAGCGCGGCAGCGGCGGCGAGCAGCACCACGGCGATCCCCGCATAGGCGAAGGAGCGCAGGAAGTACTGCGGGAAGACCAGCATCGCGGCGAGCGAGACCGCGACGGTCAGCGCGGAGAACAGCACCGTCCGCCCCGCGGTCCGCAAGGTCGCGCCCACCGCCGCCCGGACCTCCGCCCCGGCCGCCAGCTCCTCTCGGAACCGGCGCACGATGAACAGGGCGTAGTCGATGGCGAGTCCGAGGCCGAGTGCTGTGGTGAGGTTCTGAGCGAAGACCGAGACATCGGTGAATTCGGTGATGCCGCGCAGCACGGCGTTGGTGCCCAGGATCGCGACGATGCCGACACCCAGCGGAAGCAGCGCAGCGATCGCGCTGCCGAAGACCATGACGAGCAGCACGAGCGTGACCGGCAGGGCGATCATCTCGGCCCGCAGCAGGTCGTCCTGGATGATCGTCTGCATCTCGTGGCGGACGGCTACGGGGCCGCCGACCGAGACCTCGACCGGCCCGTGCGCACCGCGGTACGTGGGAGCTATCCGGTCCAGGACCTCCCCCACCGCCTTGTCGTCGCCCTCGATCCGGGCCGCGATCAGCGCCTCCCGCCCGTCCTCGGCGCGCAGCGCGGGTGCCTTGCTCTGCCAGTACGAGCCGACGCCCGTGATGTCCTTCTCGCCGGCCAGCCGCTCGGTGAGGCGCGCCGCCTCGGCGGCCACGGCGGGATCGTCGACGGAGACGCCGCCGCTGTCGAGGAGCAGCAGCAGATTCGGCTGGGACGCCGGGAACTCGCGCTCCAGCGCCTTGGTCGTATAGGTCGATTCGGCATTCGGGGACTCCCAGCCACCGCTGCCCATCCGGTCGGCGACCCCGCTGCCCGCGAAGACCGCGAGCGCCGTGATCACCAGGGCCGCCAGCAGCGCGAGCCGTGGCCGCGCGGTGACGAAGCGGGTCCAGCCCCCGACGCGCTCCGGGCTGTTGACTTGAGGCATGGTGCGGTGTCCCCTTTTCCCCCGGATCCAGGCACCCGGGCGGCAGCGCGCGGCGGCCGCACAGGGCAGCATGGATCAGTCGTTGCCACATACACTGGCAAATACGAGCCATCGCTCGCGTTCCACAAGAATGCGAGCGGCCACTCGTGTTTGTCAACCTTGCACGAAAGCTGGGGATAGACCGTGTCGGAGGCCAGAACGGAGGGCACCGGAGGCGCAGGAGCCACGGGAGCCACAAGAGACCCAGGGGTCACAGAAGGCGCAGCAGCCACCACAGGCACGGCAGCCGGCACCGCCCGCCCCCGCCGCCGCCAGGCGCGCGGCGAGGCGCGCATCGCCCAGCTCCTCAAAGCCGCCTCCCGCGTCTTCTGCACGAGCGGGTACACCGCCGCGAGCACCAACGCCATCGCCCGGGAGGCCGGGGTCTCGCCCGGCACGCTCTACCAGTTCTTCCCCAACAAGGAGGCCATCGCGGTCGAGCTGGGCGACCAGCTCCTGAGCCGCTGGCGGGAGACGTACGGAGCAGCGCTCCTCCCGAACCACCTCGAACTCCCGCTGGACCGGATGCTCGACGCCACCCTCGACCCGCTCATCGAGTTCAACTGCGAGAACCCGGCCTTCACGGTCCTGATGCACGGATCCGAGATCCCCGGCACGATCACGCAGGACCACGACGCCGTCCACACGACGATGCTCAACCGGGTCGAGACGATCCTCACCGGCTACCTCCCGAGCGCCCCTCCGGCCGAGATCACCCGCGTCGCCACGATGATCTTCATCCTCTTCAAGGCGGGGCTGGACGTGATCATGGCGCACGAGGGAATGGAGCGGGAGGCGTACATCAAGGAACTGAAGACGGTCCTCTTCCGCTATCTCGAACCGATGGTCTGCGCCGCCACCCCTCTCCCCGCTCCCCCGAATGGCCGCTAGCGGCTCGGCCTGCTCGCGTTTATACCCCCTAGGGGTATAGTCTGGTGAGTGTGGAGGCGCACCGGCCTTCCCGGAACCCTCCTGGGCCCCTGTCTCCACACCCACATGTGCCCGTCGAAGAGGAGAAAACGATGACCGCCGAGACCCAGCTCCCCCAGGCGACCGGCTCCTGCTGCTCGCCCAGCGGCTCCTGCCACGACGGTGCGAGCGCCGACGCGAAGCAGGGCGGCGTGACCACGGTCTACCAGGTGACCGGCATGACCTGCGGCCACTGCGAGGGCGCCGTTTCCAGCGAGATCTCCGAAATCGAAGGGGTCACCTCGGTGAAGGCCGTGGCGTCCACCGGCCAGGTGACGGTGACCTCCCAGGCGCCGCTGGACGAGGAGGCCGTGCGCGCCGCCGTCGACGAGGCCGGTTACGAGCTCACCGGCCAGGCCTGAACGCCCCGGGATCCACGGGATCCGCTCCACCCGCACCACCCTTCGCCGCCGGGCCGGACCGACCAGCAGATACTGGTGGGGTACGGCCCGGTCGGCGTTTCAGGAGTTCGGACATGCACAGCGCTACAGAGACCGAAGCCCCGGCAGCGGAGAGCTCGGAGGCCGAGTTCACGATCGGCGGGATGACCTGCGCCTCCTGCGCGGCCCGCGTCGAGAAGAAGCTGAACCGGATGGACGGGGTCACCGCCACCGTCAATTACGCCACCGAGAAGGCCCGGGTCGTCTTCGGCCCGGAGACCGGCGTCGCGGATCTGATCGCGACCGTCCAGAAGACGGGCTATACGGCGGAGCCGGTGCACCGCCCCGCACCGACTCCTCCGACACCGCCCGCACCGGCGCCGGTCACGGACACCCCGAACCCCACCGGCATCGCGGAAGCCGCAGAAACCTCAGAATCCACCGGCGCCCCGGAGGCCCTGAGCACCCCGGACTCCGCGGACGTCCCCGACAGCTCCACCGTTCCCGACGGCCCCGTCACCGTCCTCACCTCGCTGCGTCAGCGGCTCATCGTGTCGGCCGTCCTCGCCGCCCCCGTCGTCGTACTCGCGATGATCCCGGCCCTCCAGTTCGACAACTGGCAGTGGCTCTCCCTCACCCTGGCCGCCCCCGTCGTCATCTGGGGCGGGCTGCCCTTCCACCGGGCGACCTGGACCAACCTCCGGCACGGCGCGGCCACCATGGACACGCTCGTCTCGGTCGGCACCCTCGCCGCCTTCGGCTGGTCGCTCTGGGCCCTGTTCCTCGGCGACGCCGGGATGCCCGGCATGAGGCACGGCTTCGACTTCACGGTCTCCCGCACGGACGGCTCCTCCACGATCTATCTGGAGGTCGCCGCCGGAGTCGTCACGTTCATCCTGCTGGGCCGCTATCTGGAGGCGAGGTCCAAGCGGAAGGCGGGTTCCGCCCTGCGGGCGCTGATGCATCTGGGTGCCAAGGACGTCGCGGTCCTGCGGAACGGCGCCGAAGTGCGCGTCCCTGTCGCCCGGCTCGCCGTCGGCGACCGCTTCGTGGTCCGGCCCGGTGAGAAGGTCGCCACCGACGGCGCCGTCGTCGAGGGCGCGTCGGCGGTGGACGCCTCCATGCTCACCGGCGAGTCCGTCCCGGTCGACGTGGATGTCGGCGACGCCGTCACCGGCGCCACCGTGAACGTCTCCGGCCGGCTCGTCGTCGAGGCCACCCGCGTCGGCGCCGACACCCAGCTGGCCCGGATGGCCCGGCTCGTCGAGGACGCGCAGAACGGCAAGGCCGAGGTGCAACGCCTGGCCGACCGGATCTCCGCGGTCTTCGTCCCCGTGGTCCTGCTGATCGCCCTGGTCACCCTGGTCGCCTGGCTGCTGGTCACCGACGACGTGACGGCCTCCTTCACCGCCGCCGTGGCCGTACTGATCATCGCCTGCCCCTGCGCCCTCGGCCTCGCCACACCCACCGCCCTCATGGTCGGCACCGGACGCGGCGCCCAGCTCGGCATCCTGATCAAGGGCCCCGAAGTCCTGGAGACCACCCGCCGCGTCGACACGATCGTCCTGGACAAGACCGGCACCGTCACCACCGGCAAGATGACCCTCCAGACCGTCCACACCGCCCCCAACACCACCGAGACCGACGTACTGCGCCTCGCCGGCGCCCTGGAACACGCCTCCGAACACCCCATCGCCCAGGCCGTC
>NZ_JAFMPZ010000096.1 GCF_017353455.1 Streptomyces laculatispora | reverse complement strand
ATGTGGGCCTCCCGGGATCGGGCGCGGGAGAACGCCACCGCAGGGCTCCCGCGTCCGACAGCGCGCCCGTGGTTCGCGGCCGCCGCCCGGGACCGGGCGGACGGAACGTCGGAGCCCGGACGCCGATGACGGCGTCCGGGCTCCGACGAAAAGGGGCGGCCGGTGGGCCTACAGGCCCGCGGCGCTGCGCAGTGCGTCCACCCGGTCCGTGCGCTCCCACGTGAAGTCGGGCAGCTCGCGGCCGAAGTGGCCGTACGCGGCGGTCTGGGCGTAGATCGGGCGGAGCAGGTCGAGGTCGCGGATGATCGCGGCCGGGCGGAGGTCGAAGACCTCGCCGATGGCGTGCTCGATCTTCTCGGTCTCGATCGCGGCGGTGCCGAAGGTCTCGACGAAGAGGCCCACCGGCTCGGCCTTGCCGATCGCGTAGGCGACCTGCACCTCGCAACGGGCCGCGAGGCCCGCGGCGACGACGTTCTTGGCGACCCAGCGCATCGCGTACGCGGCCGAGCGGTCCACCTTCGACGGGTCCTTGCCGGAGAAGGCGCCGCCGCCGTGGCGGGCCATGCCGCCGTAGGTGTCGATGATGATCTTGCGGCCGGTCAGACCGGCGTCGCCCATCGGGCCGCCGATCTCGAAACGTCCGGTCGGGTTGACCAGCAGGCGGTAGCCCTCGGTGTCCAGCTTGATGCCGTCCTCGATCAGCTGCGCGAGCACGTGCTCCACGACGAACTCGCGGATGTCGGGCGCGAGGAGCGAGTCGAGGTCGATGTCGCTGGCGTGCTGCGAGGAGACGACGACCGTGTCGAGACGGACGGCCTTGTCACCGTCGTACTCGATGGTGACCTGGGTCTTGCCGTCGGGACGCAGGTACGGGATGGTCCCGTTCTTGCGGACCTCGGAGAGGCGGCGGGACAGCCGGTGCGCGAGGTGGATCGGCAGCGGCATCAGCTCGGGCGTCTCGTCGCAGGCGTACCCGAACATCAGGCCCTGGTCGCCGGCGCCCTGCTTGTCGAGTTCGTCCTCGTCGCCCTCGACGCGCTTCTCGTACGCGGTGTCGACGCCCTGCGCGATGTCGGGCGACTGCGCGCCGATGGACACCGAGACGCCACAGGAGGCGCCGTCGAAGCCCTTCTTGGAGGAGTCGTAGCCGATCTCCAGGATCTTGTCGCGCACCAGCTGCGCGATCGGGGCGTAGGCCTTGGTCGTGACCTCACCCGCAACATGCACCTGACCTGTGGTGATCAAGGTCTCGACGGCGACACGCGACGTCGGGTCCTCGGAGAGGAGTGCATCGAGAATGGTGTCGCTGATCTGGTCAGCGATCTTGTCGGGGTGACCCTCGGTAACGGACTCCGAGGTGAAGAGACGGCGGGACACATCGCTCCCTGGGGTTGCAGCGGCTGCTGGCTGATCATTTGGCGGACGGCCCGGGAGCTGCGCCCGGTAAGGTCCGGCATCAGTTTATCGGTCGGCTCCGGCTGCCGGACAACGTGTCTCGCCCTTTGGGAGTTCTGTGACATGAGGCACGGCCGGCCGGATACCCTCCGGCGGCCTCACAAGGCCCCGCCAAAGCCCCGTTTCCCAAGGGATCGGGCCCGCCGGTGCCAGGACACGGGAAATTCATCCAAGACGCGGCGACACGAGATCCCAGACCGTGTCGGCGAGCGCCTCCTTGGGCCCGAACGGCACCGGGGTCTCACCGCCGCCGGCCGCGAGCACCACCGCTTCGTTCTCCTCCGAGCCGAAGGTCCTGCGCTCCCCCACCTCGTTGACCACCAGGAGGTCGCAGCCCTTGCGGCGGAGCTTCTCGCGTCCGTTGGCCAGGACGTCGTCGGTCTCGGCGGCGAATCCGACGACGACCTGTTCCGGGCGGGCGCGCCGCGCGGCGACCTCGGCGAGGATGTCCGGGTTGCGGACGAGCGCGATCGGCGCGGGCTCCTGGCCGTCCTTCTTCTTGATCTTCCCCGTGGCGTACTCGGCCGGGCGGAAGTCGGCCACCGCCGCCGCCATCACCACGACGTCCGCGTCCGCCGCCGCCTTCAGCACGGCCTCGCGCAGCTGCATCGCGGTGCCGGCCCGGACGACGTCGGCCCCGGCCGGGTCGGGCAGGCCGGTGTTGGCCTCGATGAGCGTGACCCGCGCACCGCGGGCGACCGCGGTGCGGGCGAGCGCGTACCCCTGCTTCCCGGAGGAGCGGTTGCCGAGGTACCGGACCGGGTCGAGCGGTTCCCGGGTGCCGCCCGCGCTGATCACCACATGGCGGCCCACCAGGTCGGGGGCGACGACGCCGCGGGCCAGCACCCGGCGGCAGACCTCGAAGATCTCCGCCGGGTCGGGCAGCCTGCCCTTGCCGGTGTCGACACCGGTGAGCCGGCCGACGGCGGGCTCGATGACGACGGCGCCCCGGCGGCGCAGGGTGGCGACGTTCTCCTGGGTGGCCGGGTGCTCCCACATCTCGGTGTGCATGGCGGGCGCAAAAACGACCGGACAGCGCGCGGTGAGCAGCGTGTTGGTGAGCAGGTCGTCGGCCAGCCCGTGAGCGGCCCTGGCCAGCAGGTCGGCGGTGGCGGGAGCGATGACGACGAGGTCGGCGTGCTGCCCGATCCGTACGTGCGGGACCTCGTGGACGTCGTTCCAGACCTCGGTCGACACCGGGTGGCCGGAGAGCGCCGACCAGGTGGCCGCGCCCACGAAGTGGAGCGACGACTCGGTCGGCACGACCCGTACGTCGTGGCCGGACTCGGTCAGCCGCCGCAGCAGCTCGCACGCCTTGTACGCGGCGATGCCCCCGCTGACGCCCAGAACGACCTTCGGCTTCTCCACTGCGTCTCCCCGCACTCGGGTACGTACTCGGATACGTACGCACCCATGCTGCCTCACCGTCGCGGACGCCGGTCTGCCGCCCCGGACACACCACAGGCCCGGCGGTGGTGACCGCCGGGCCTGTGGTGAAGGTGCGCTTCCTGCTTACTGCGCGGGGCCCTCGATGGCCTCGGAGGTGAGCAGGCCCGCGTTGATCTCGCGGAGTGCGATCGAGAGCGGCTTCTCGTGCACGTGGGTGTCGACGAGCGGGCCGACGTACTCGAGGAGTCCCTCACCGAGCTGCGAGTAGTACGCGTTGATCTGGCGCGCGCGCTTGGCGGCGTAGATCACGAGGCTGTACTTCGAGTCGGTTGCTTCGAGGAGCTCATCAATCGGCGGGTTGATGATGCCCTCGGGCGTGGTGATGGAAGAGGACACTCTCTGCCTTCCGAAGGGGGTGAAGATCAAAGAAATCTTTGACAGTCAGGGGCTGTGTGATGCGGTCCCGTGTCGGTGCGTCCAGTGTGTTCAGTCGCTGTCGGCACGGTGGCCGGAAGCCTCCAGCATCAAGGCTAGCAGCTCACGTGCCACATCCTCGACGGAGGTATTGACAAGCGTCGTATCGAACTCGGATTCGGCAGCCAGTTCGATCTTGGCCGCGCCGAGACGACGCTCGATCACGTCGGGCGCCTCGGTGCCGCGGCCGGTGAGCCGGCGGACCAGCTCGTCCCAGCTCGGCGGCGCCAGGAAGACCAGTTGCGCGTCGGCCATCGACTGCCTGACCAGCCGGGCGCCCTGGAGATCGATCTCCAGCAGCACCGGCTCACCCGCCTCCAGCCGCTCCTGCACGGCGCGGCGCGGCGTGCCGTAGCGGTTGCCGGCGAACTCGGCCCACTCCAGCAGCTCGCCGTTGGCGATCAGCTTGTCGAACTCCTCGTTGTCAACGAAGAAGTAGTGAACACCGTTGCGTTCGCCGGGTCGGGGCTTGCGGGTCGTCGCCGACACCGAGAGCCATACCTCGGGGTGGACCTTGCGCATATGCGCGACGACCGTGCTCTTGCCGACCCCCGAGGGGCCGGAGAGCACGGTCAGCCGCGGACGTACGTCCGGGGGTACGGGGGACGTCCCCCGGGATGTTGCAGCCATGGAGCGATTATCCAGGTTCTCAGGAGTGCCTGAGAACGTCAGGCGGCGCTGCCGCCGAACTCACGCTCCAGGGATGCGATCTGGTTGGAGCCAAGACCCCGGACCCGGCGGCTCTCGGAGATGCCGAGCCGCTCCATGATCTGCTTGGCGCGGACCTTGCCCACGCCGGGCAGGGACTCGAGCAGGGCGGAGACCTTCATCTTCCCGATGACGTCGTTCTCCTGGCCCGACTTGATGACCTCGTGGAGGGAGGCGCCGGAGTGCTTGAGTCGATTCTTGACCTCGGCCCGCTCCCGGCGAGCCGCGGCGGCCTTTTCGAGCGCGGCTGCGCGCTGTTCAGGGGTAAGGGGCGGAAGAGCCACGCCTACGTCACCTCGGATGTCGATCTGTCGGATACGGACCGGTGAGGCAACTGGATCGTCCCTCACCTGGTGAGCAACGAACAACCTGTGCGCGTTGGCTCTCGACGGAGACTAGCGGCCAGGGCCGCCGGAGTCAGCGAGAACAGACGAAAAGTCCTGGTCAGCCTTTGCCGACCAGGACATTCCTGGCATAACAACCGAGTTTTTTGGTCAGGATTACGTCAACACGCTGTTACGTGGGATGGTCAGCCGTCCGAGACGGCCGCGCGGACCTCGTCCGCGAACCGCTCGGCGGCTTCGCGCAGCCCTGCCGCGTCCGGACCGTGGCGCAGCACGCCCCGGCTCACGCTGGGCAGCACATCGCGCACCGCGTCACCGAAGACCCCCGGCAGATCCGCGGGGGTCGCGCCCTGGGCGCCGATGCCGGGCGCGAGCAGCGGTCCGTTGATCGCGAGGTCCACGCCCGCGTCGCCCAGCGTGGCCCCGACCACCGCGCCGACCGAGCCGAGCGGGGTGGCCCCCTCGTTCTCGGCCGCCATGTGGTCGAGCATCAGCTGCGCCAGCGGGCGGCCGTCGGCCGCGGTGGCGCGCTGCACCTCGGCGCCCTCCGGGTTGGAGGTGAGGGCCAGCACGAAGACGCCCGAGCCGGAGATCTCGGCCGCGTCGAGCGCCGGCCGCAGCGAGCCGAAGCCGAGGTACGGCGAGACGGTGACCGCGTCGGAGAACAGCGGCGAGTCCTTGTCCAGGTAGGTGGCGGCGTAGGCACCCATGGTGGAGCCGATGTCGCCGCGTTTGGCGTCCATCAGGACCAGTGCGCCGGCCGCGCGGGCCTCCTCGACGGCCTTCTCCAGGACGGCGATGCCGCGCGAGCCGAAGCGCTCGAAGAACGCCGACTGCGGTTTGAGCACGGCGACCCGGCCGGCCAGCGCCTCCACGACCGTACGGGTGAAGCGCTCCAGGCCCGCCACGTCGTCGTTCAGCCCCCAGGAGGTCAGTAGGGAGGCGTGCGGGTCGATGCCGACGCAGAGCGGGCCACGGGTGTCCATGGCCCGGCGCAGACGTGCGCCGAAGGGTTCCTGGGTCATTGGGCGGCCTTCCTGGTCTCCGCGCCGACGGCGTCGGCGAGGGTGGCGTACGGGGAGGCGGCCAGGCGCGCCGCCAGGCCCTTGTGGATCGCCCGCGCGTAGAACGGGCCCTCGTAGATGAAGGCGCTGTAGCCCTGGACGAGCGTGGCGCCGGCGAGGATGCGCTGCCAGGCGTCCTCGGCGTTCTCGATGCCTCCGACGCCCACCAGGGTGATCCGGTCGCCCACGCGCGCGTAGAGGCGGCTCACGACCTCCAGGGAGCGTTCCTTGAGGGGTGCGCCGGACAGCCCGCCGGTCTCCCCGGTCAGTGACGGCGAGGACTTCAGGCCCAGGCTGTCGCGGGCGATGGTGGTGTTGGTGGCGATGATGCCGTCCAGACCCAGTTCGACCGCGAGGTCGGCGACCGCGTCGATGTCCTCGTCCGCGAGGTCGGGGGCGATCTTGACGAGCAGCGGGACCCGGCGGCCGGTGACGGTCCGGTCGGCGGCCTCGCGCACCGCGGACAGCAGCGGGCGCAGCGACTCGGTGGCCTGGAGGTTGCGCAGGCCCGGCGTGTTCGGCGAGGAGACGTTGACGACGAGGTAGTCGGCGTGGGCGGCGAGCCGCTCGGTGGACTTCACGTAGTCGGCTGCGGCCTCGGCCTCGGGGACGGCCTTGGTCTTGCCGATGTTGACGCCGACCGTGGTCCGGAAGACCGGCACGCGGGCGGCCAGGCGCTCGGCGACGGCGGCCGAGCCCTCGTTGTTGAAGCCCATGCGGTTGATCAGCGCGCGGTCCGCGACGAGGCGGAACAGCCGCTTCCTGGGGTTTCCGGGCTGCGCTTCGCCGGTGACCGTACCGATCTCGATGTGGTCGAAGCCGAGCATCGACATGCCGTCGATCGCGACGGCGTTCTTGTCGAAGCCGGCGGCGAGGCCGAAGGGCCCGTGCATCCGCAGGCCGAGCGCCTCGGTGCGCAGTTCCCGGTGGCGGGGGGCGAGCGCGGCGGCGACGAAGGTGCGCAGGACGGGGACGCGGGCGGCGAGGCGGATCCACCGGAACGCGGCGTGGTGGGCCTGCTCCGGGTCCATGCGCTTGAAGACCAGCTGGAAGAAGAGTTTGTACATCGGGGGTGTCCTCGGTGTTCTCGCGAAGAGGGGGACACCGTTCCCGGTGTCCCCCTGCTGGGCTGTGGGCCTTTCGTCCGGATCAGGCCGGGCTGGGGTCTGGCCCGATCCGGACGAGAGGCCTTCAGTCGCGGGCCGCGGTCAGACGTTCCGCGTGTTCCTGGAGGGAACGGACGCCCACGTCGCCGTGGTTGAGGGCGTCGATGCCCTGGACCGCCGCGGCGAGCGCCTGGACCGTGGTCAGGCACGGTACGGACCGGGCGACGGCCGCGGTACGGATCTCGTAGCCGTCGAGCCGGCCGCCGGTTCCGTACGGCGTGTTGACGATGAGGTCGACCTCGCCGTCGTGGATCAGCTGGACGATGGTCTTCTCACCGTTCGGGCCCTCGCCCTCGGACTGCTTGCGCACGACCGTGGCGTTGATGCCGTTGCGCTTGAGCACCTCGGCGGTGCCGGAGGTGGCCATCAGCTCGAAGCCGTGGGCGACCAGCTCACGGGCCGGGAAGATCATCGAGCGCTTGTCCCGGTTGGCGACCGAGATGAAGGCGCGGCCGGTGGTGGGCAGCGGGCCGTACGCGCCGGCCTGCGACTTGGCGTACGCCGTGCCGAAGACCGAGTCGATGCCCATGACCTCGCCGGTGGAGCGCATCTCCGGGCCGAGGACCGTGTCGACGCCGCGGCCGTGGATGTCGCGGAAGCGCGACCACGGCATGACGGCCTCCTTGACGGAGATCGGCGCGTCCAGCGGCAGCGTGCCGCCGTCGCCGTGCTTGGGCAGCAGGCCCTCCTCACGCAGCTGCGCGACGGTCGCGCCCAGCGAGATCCGGGCGGCGGCCTTGGCGAGCGGGACCGCGGTGGCCTTCGAGGTGAAGGGCACGGTGCGCGAAGCCCGCGGGTTGGCCTCCAGGACGTAGAGGATGTCCCCGGAGAGCGCGAACTGGATGTTGATCAGTCCGCGTACGCCGACGCCCTTGGCGATGCCCTCGGTCGAGGCGCGCAGCCGCTTGATGTCGTAGCCGCCGAGGGTGATCGGGGGCAGTGCGCAGGCGGAGTCCCCGGAGTGGATACCGGCCTCCTCGATGTGCTCCATGACGCCGCCGAGGTAGAGCTCGGTGCCGTCGTAGAGCGCGTCGACGTCGATCTCGATGGCGTCGTCGAGGAAGCGGTCGACCAGGACCGGCCGGGTGGGGCTGATCTCGGTGGACTCGGAGATGTACGAGGCGAGCCGGGTCTCGTCGTACACGATCTCCATGCCGCGGCCGCCGAGCACGTACGACGGGCGTACGAGGACGGGGTAGCCGATCTCGTCGGCGATGGCCTTGGCCCCGGCGAAGGTGGTGGCGGTGCCGTGCTTGGGGGCGGGCAGACCGGCCTCGGCCAGGACCTGGCCGAAGGCGCCGCGGTCCTCGGCGGCGTGGATCGCCTCCGGCGGGGTGCCGACGACGGGCACGCCGTTGTCCTTGAGCGCCTGGGCCAGGCCGAGCGGGGTCTGGCCGCCGAGCTGCACGATGACACCCGCGATCGGGCCCGCGAGGGACTCCGCGTGCACGATCTCCAGCACGTCCTCGAGCGTCAGCGGCTCGAAGTACAGGCGGTCGGAGGTGTCGTAGTCCGTGGAGACGGTCTCCGGGTTGCAGTTGACCATCACGGTCTCGTAGCCCGCGTCGCTCAGCGCGAAGGAGGCGTGGACGCAGGAGTAGTCGAACTCGATGCCCTGGCCGATGCGGTTGGGGCCGGAGCCGAGGATGATCACCGCGGGCTTGGTGCGGGGCGCGACCTCGCTCTCCTCGTCGTAGGAGGAGTAGAAGTACGGCGTCTTCGCGGCGAACTCGGCGGCGCAGGTGTCGACCGTCTTGTAGACCGGGCGGATACCGAGCGCGTGCCGCACCTCGCGGACGACATCCTCGCGCAGGCCGCGGATCTCGGCGATCTGAACGTCCGAGAAGCCGTGCCGCTTGGCGTCGGCCAGCAGCTCGGGGACAAGCTTGTCGGCGGCGGACAGCTCGTCGGCGATCTCCTTGATCAGGAAGAGCTGGTCGACGAACCAGGGGTCGATCTTCGTGGCGTCGAAGACCTCCTCCTGGGTGGCGCCGGCCCGGATCGCCTGCATGACGGTGTTGATCCGGCCGTCGGTCGGGCGGACCGCCTCGGCCAGCAGCTCCGCCTTGTCACCGGGCTCGCCGGTGAAGGCGAACTGCGAGCCCTTGCGCTCCAGGGAGCGCAGCGCCTTCTGCAGCGCCTCGGTGAAGTTCCGGCCGATCGCCATGGCCTCGCCCACCGACTTCATGGTGGTGGTGAGGGTGGAGTCGGCGGAGGGGAACTTCTCGAAGGCGAAACGCGGGGCCTTGACCACGACGTAGTCGAGGGTCGGCTCGAAGGAGGCCGGGGTCTTCTCGGTGATGTCGTTGGGGATCTCGTCGAGCGTGTAGCCGACGGCCAGCTTGGCGGCGATCTTGGCGATCGGGAAGCCGGTGGCCTTGGACGCCAGCGCCGACGAGCGGGAGACGCGCGGGTTCATCTCGATCACGATGACCCGGCCGTCGACCGGGTCGATGGCGAACTGGATGTTGCAGCCGCCGGTGTCGACGCCGACCTCGCGGATGATCGCGATGCCGATGTCGCGCAGCCGCTGGTACTCGCGGTCGGTGAGCGTCATCGCCGGGGCGACGGTGATCGAGTCGCCCGTGTGGACGCCCATCGGGTCGAAGTTCTCGATGGAGCAGACGACCACGACGTTGTCGTTCCGGTCGCGCATCAGCTCCAGCTCGTACTCCTTCCAGCCGAGGATGGACTCCTCCAGGAGCACCTCGGTGGTCGGGGAGAGCGTGAGGCCCTGTCCGGCGATGCGGCGCAGCTCCTCCTCGTCGTGGGCGAAGCCGGAACCGGCGCCGCCCATCGTGAAGGAGGGCCGGACGACGACCGGGTAGCCCCCGAGCGTGTCGACGCCCTTGATGATGTCGTCCATGGAATGGCAGATGACGGAGCGGGCGGACTCGCCGTAGCCGATCTTCGCCTTGACGGCCTCGACGACACCCTTGAAGAGTTCGCGGTCCTCGCCCTTGTTGATGGCCTCGACATTGGCGCCGATGAGCTCGACGCCGTACTTGTCCAGGACACCGTTCTCGTGCATGGAGATCGCGGTGTTCAGCGCGGTCTGGCCGCCCAGGGTGGGAAGCAGCGCGTCGGGGCGCTCCTTGGCGATGATCTTCTCGACGAACTCGGGGGTGATCGGCTCGACGTAGGTGGCGTCGGCGATCTCCGGGTCGGTCATGATCGTCGCCGGGTTGGAGTTCACCAGGATGACCCGCAGGCCCTCGGCCTTGAGGACGCGGCAGGCCTGGGTGCCGGAGTAGTCGAACTCGGCGGCCTGGCCGATGACGATCGGACCGGAGCCGATGACCAGGACGGACTGGATATCGGAGCGCTTAGGCACGCTGGCCCTCCATCAGGGATACGAAGCGGTCGAAGAGGTACGCGGCGTCGTGCGGGCCGGCGGCCGCTTCGGGGTGGTACTGGACACTGAAGGCCGGCCGGTCGAGGAGCTGGAGGCCCTCGACGACCTGGTCGTTCAGGCAGACGTGCGAGACCTCGGCCCGCCCGTAGGCGGTGTCGGAGACCTTGTCGAGCGGGGCGTCGACGGCGAATCCGTGGTTGTGCGCGGTGACCTCGACCTTGCCGGTCGAACGGTCCTGCACGGGCTGGTTGATGCCGCGGTGGCCGTACTTCAGCTTGTACGTGCCGAAGCCGAGCGCGCGGCCCAGGATCTGGTTGCCGAAGCAGATGCCGAAGAGCGGGGTCTTGCGCTCCAGGACGCCCTGCATGACGGAGACCGGGTGGTCGGCGGTGGAGGGGTCGCCGGGGCCGTTGGAGAAGAACACGCCGTCGGGCTTCACCGCGTACACCTGCTCCAGTGTGGCGGTGGCGGGCAGGACGTGCACCTCGATGCCGCGCTCGGCCATCCGCTGCGGGGTCATGCCCTTGATGCCGAGGTCCACCGCGGCGACGGTGAACTTCTTGGTGCCGATCGCGGGGACGACGTAGGCCTCCTTGGTGGCGACCTCGGCGGAGAGGTCGGCGCCGCTCATCTCGGGGGCCTGGCGCACCCGGGCGAGCAGCGTGCCCTCGTCGGCGAGTGCGTTGCCGGAGAAGATGCCGACGCGCATCGCACCGCGCTCGCGCAGGTGGCGGGTGAGGGCGCGGGTGTCGATGCCGCTGATCCCCACTACGCCCTGGGTCGTGAGCTCCTCGTCGAGCGAGCGCTGCGAGCGCCAGTTGGAGGGCACCCGGGCGGGGTCGCGCACGACGTAGCCGGCGACCCAGATCCGCTTCGACTCGGGGTCCTCGTCGTTCACACCGGTGTTGCCGACGTGCGGGGCGGTCATCACGACGACCTGGCGGTGGTACGAGGGGTCGGTCAGCGTCTCCTGGTAGCCGGTCATGCCGGTGGAGAACACCGCCTCTCCGAGGGTCTCCCCCACAGCCCCGTACGCGCGGCCGCGGAAGGCGCGGCCGTCCTCCAGTACGAGTACGGCGGGAGACACCCTCTCCCTCTTCGAGGCGTGCCCCGGATTGGAGATCGTCATCGTGCGGTGCCTTCCGTAGAGCTGGTGAGGTGGTTGACGGCCTCGACCCAGGCAGGGTGTTCGGCCGAGTGGTCGGAGCGGAATCCGGAGTCGATCAGCTGGTCGCCGAGCGCCCAGGTGATGATCAGCAGACCGCCCTCGGGGAGGACCTTGCCCGCGAGCGCCTTGTCGGTCCGGGCCGCGCGCAGGTCGGTGGCGGGGACGAAGAAGTCCGCCGCGCCGGGCCGTACGACGTCGAGGCCCTGCTCGGTGAGGGTGAGCTCGACACGGCTGCGGGTGCCGAGGCCGTGGGCGACGATCCGGTCGAGCCACTGCCCGGCCGTCGTCGAGGCGTGGTAGCGCCCGGTCAGGGTGAGCAGTTTCCCGCCGTCCGCGAACCCGTCCGGGCGGACCGCGAGGTCGGACAGTCCGGACTGGAGGCTGCCGCGCCACTTCCATCCCTGGCGCATCAGCCAGTAGACGAAGGCGACGAAGACGGCCAGTCCGATCACCCAGCTGATCCGGGCGGACCAGTCGGTGACCTCCGCCGACTTCTGCTCGGCGGCCAGTCGGTACAGCTGATAGTTCGGGCTGAGTGTTGTCACGCGAGCTTCCCGTCGACGACCGTGGCACGGCCCCGCAGGAAGGTGTGGGTCACTCGGCCCGGCAGCTCGCGCCCCTCGTACGGGGTGTTGCGGCTGCGGGAGGCGAAGCCCGCGGGGTCCACCGCTCCACGGTATGCCGGATCGACCAGGGTGAGGTTGGCGGGCTCGCCCTCGGCGACGGGCCGCCCGTGGCCGTCCAGCCGGCCGATGGCGGCCGGGCGCAGCGACATCCGGTCGGCGACGCCGGCCCAGTCGAGGAGTCCGGTCTCGACCATCGTCTGCTGGACCACGGAGAGCGCGGTCTCCAGGCCCACCATCCCCATGGCGGCCGCGGCCCACTCGCAGTCCTTGTCCTCGTGCGGGTGCGGGGCGTGGTCGGTGGCGACGCAGTCGATGGTGCCGTCGGCGAGGGCCTCGCGCAGGGCCAGGACGTCGGCCTCGGTGCGCAGCGGCGGGTTCACCTTGTAGACCGGGTTGTAGGACCGTACGAGCTCGTCGGTGAGGAGCAGGTGGTGCGGGGTGACCTCGGCGGTGACGTTCCAGCCCTTGGACTTGGCCCAGCGGACGATCTCGACGGAACCGGCCGTCGACAGGTGGCAGATGTGCACCCGGGAGCCGACGTGTGCGGCGAGCAGCACGTCGCGGGCGATGATCGACTCCTCGGCGACCGCGGGCCAGCCGCCGAGGCCGAGCTCCGCCGAGACGATGCCCTCGTTCATCTGGGCCCCCTCGGTGAGGCGGGGCTCCTGGGCGTGCTGGGCGACGACTCCGTCGAACGCCTTCACGTACTCCAGGGCGCGGCGCATGATCACCGCGTCGTCGACGCACTTGCCGTCGTCGGAGAAGACCTTCACTCCGGCGGCCGAATCGTGCATGGCGCCGAGTTCGGCGAGCTGCTTGCCCTCCAGGCCGACGGTGACGGCGCCGATGGGCTGCACGTCGCAGTAGCCGGACTCCCTGCCGAGCCGCCATACCTGCTCGACGACACCGGCGGTGTCGGCGA
The DNA here is from genome assembly GCF_017353455.1 of Streptomyces laculatispora. Classification (GTDB taxonomy): domain Bacteria; phylum Actinomycetota; class Actinomycetes; order Streptomycetales; family Streptomycetaceae; genus Streptomyces; species Streptomyces laculatispora. The sequence continues at coordinate 5,734 of NZ_JAFMPZ010000096.1, read as the reverse complement.
CCGGGAAGGTGTTGGCCATGGCGTGCACGGCGGTGAAGCCGCCGACCGCAGCGGCCCTGGTGCCGGTCAGGACGGTCTCGGAGTCCTCCCGGCCGGGCTCGCGCAGGTGGGTGTGGAGGTCGACCAGACCGGGCAGCAGGACCTGGCCCGCCGCCTCGACGACGGTGGCGCCGGCGGCGTCGAGGCCGGTGCCGACCGCCGCGATGGTCTCGCCGTCGATCAGGACGTCCTGCGGCTCGCCGCCGAGGACCTTCGCGCCGCGGATAAGGATCTTGCTCATGGTTACTTGTTCTCCTCGGTACGGGCGGCGGGCGACGGGTGGGAAGGGGCGGCGGGTCCGGAGCCGCCCAGCAGCAGGTAGAGCACGGCCATCCGGATGGAGACCCCGTTGGCGACCTGCTCGACGACCGTGCAGCGGTCGGAGTCGGCGACCTCGGCGGTGATCTCCATGCCGCGGACCATCGGGCCGGGGTGCATGACGATGGCGTCCTCGGGCATCTTCGCCATCCGCTCGCCGTCCAGGCCGTAGCGGCGGGAGTACTCCCGCTCGGTCGGGAAGTACGCGGCGTTCATCCGCTCACGCTGCACCCGGAGCATCATCACCGCGTCCGACGCGGGCAGCACCTTGTCGAGGCTGTAGCTGACGTCGCACGGCCACTGTTCGACGCCGACCGGGACCAGGGTCGGCGGAGCGACCAGGGTGACGTGGGCGCCGAGGGTGGTCAGCAGATGGACGTTGGAGCGGGCGACCCGGCTGTGCAGGATGTCGCCGACGATCGTGATCCGGCGGCCGTCGAGGTCCTTGCCGAGTCCGGCGTCGGCCCCGACCAGCCTGCGGCGCATGGTGAACGCGTCCAGGAGGGCCTGGGTGGGGTGCTCGTGGGTGCCGTCACCGGCGTTGACGACCGCGCCGTCGATCCAGCCCGAGGTGGCCAGCCGGTAGGGAGCGCCGGAGGCGCCGTGCCGGATGACGACGGCGTCCGCGCCCATCGCCTCCAGGGTCAGGGCGGTGTCCTTGAGCGACTCCCCCTTGGAGACGGACGAGCCCTTGGCGGAGAAGTTGATGACATCGGCGGACAGCCGCTTGGCGGCTGCCTCGAAGGAGATGCGGGTCCGTGTCGAGTCTTCGAAGAAGAGGTTGACGACGGTCCGGCCGCGCAGAGTGGGGAGCTTCTTGATCGGCCGGTCCGCGACCCTGGCCATTTCCTCGGCGGTGTCGAGGATCAGGACGGCGTCGTCGCGGGTGAGGTCGGCGGCCGAGATGAGGTGGCGCTTCATCTGGGTGTTCTCCGGGTGGCTGGAGGGTTCAGGCGTGCGGGCGTGCGGAAGCCGCCGTACGGCAGGTGAGCCGTACGGGATGTGCAGCTACTGCTCGCCCGACGGGGCGGTCCGCCCGGCACCGAGCAGCACGGCGTCGCGGCCGTCCTCCTCGTCGAGCTGGACCTTGACCGTCTCCCGCAGCGACGTGGGGAGGTTCTTGCCGACGTAGTCGGCGCGGATCGGCAGTTCGCGGTGTCCGCGGTCGACGAGGACCGCGAGCTGCACCGCGCGGGGCCGGCCGATGTCGCCGAGCGCGTCGAGCGCGGCGCGGATCGTACGGCCGGAGAAGAGGACGTCGTCGACGAGGACGACCAGGCGGCCCTCGATGCCCTCGCCGGGGATCTCGGTGCGGGCCAGGGCCCGTGCCGGGTGCATCCGCAGGTCGTCGCGGTACATGGTGATGTCGAGGGAGCCGACCGGCATCTTCCGGCCGGTGATCTCTTCGAGCTTGTCGGCGAGCCGGCGGGCGAGGAACACGCCCCGGGTCGGGATGCCGAGAAGCACCACATCGTCGGCGCCCTTGGCGCGTTCGACGATCTCGTGGGCGATACGGGTCAGTACTCGGGCGATGTCGGGAGCCTCGAGAACGGGGCGTGCCGCATTGCCGGTGGCGTCGTGCTGTGCGTCCATAAGAAACGGACCTCCTTCTCCGCCTCACTGGACGGATCTTAAAGGACGTCGAAATTGCGTCATCCACGTTACCAGGGCTTGTGCAGGGCCCTGGTCGCACCCCCGGGAGGTACCGGTCCGAATCTTTCAGCTTGACGCACCCAAGTAACGCTGCGTAACCTCACAGTGAGTTACCAGCCACGCGGCGGAGCCGCGAAATGTTCCAGCGTCCCGGGAGCCTTATGTCCAGCGAATACGCAAAGCAGCTCGGGGCCAAGCTCCGTGCCATCCGCACCCAGCAGGGCCTCTCCCTCCATGGCGTCGAGGAGAAGTCCCAAGGCCGCTGGAAGGCCGTCGTGGTGGGATCGTACGAGCGCGGCGACCGTGCCGTGACCGTACAGCGCCTGGCCGAGCTGGCCGACTTCTACGGGGTCCCCGTGCAGGAGCTCCTGCCCGGCACGACGCCCGGCGGAGCTGCCGAGCCGCCGCCGAAGCTCGTCCTGGACCTGGAGCGCCTCGCCCACGTCCCGCCGGAGAAGGCCGGACCGCTGCAGCGCTACGCGGCGACGATCCAGAGCCAGCGCGGTGACTACAACGGCAAGGTGCTGTCGATCCGCCAGGACGACCTGCGCACGCTCGCGGTCATCTACGACCAGTCGCCGTCCGTGCTCACGGAACAGCTGATCAGCTGGGGCGTGCTGGACGCGGACGCGCGCCGCGCGGTCGCCCACGACGAGGGCTGAGCACCCCAGCAGAAACGTACCGCCGGAGCGGCGGGGCCCTTTCCCGGATGCCCCGCCGCTCCGGCGTTTCTGTTTTCCGGGCCCGGTCACGGCGGGCGGGCCGGAGTACGACGAAGGGCCCCCGGTCTCTCGACCGCGGGCCCTTCGTCGGCTGAGCACCGCCGGCAGCTACTGCTCCCGGCGAAGGTTCGGCTTGAGGTCCTTGAAACGGGCCAGCAGGCCGTTCACGAAGGACGGGGAGTCGTCGGTGGAGAACTCCTTGGCGATCTGGACCGCCTCGTCGATCACCACCGCGTCCGGGGTCGCGTCCACCCAGATCAGCTCGTACGCACCGAGCCGCAGGATGTTCCGGTCGACGACCGGCATCCGGTCGATCTCCCAGTCCACCGCATAGGTGATGATGAGGTCGTCGATCCGGTCCGCGTACTGCGCGTACCCCTCGACGAGCTCCATCGTGTACTCGGTGACCGGCGGCTGACGGGTGTCGGACCGCGAGTGCCGCACCCAGTCCGCGAGGACCGTCTGCACGGACTCACCGCGCTGGTCGGCCTCGAAGAGGATCTGGAAGGCGCGCTTGCGGGCCGTATTCCGGGCAGCCACGGTTAGCTGTTCACCCGGCCGAGGTAATCGCCCGAGCGGGTGTCGACCTTGATCTTCTCGCCGGTCGTGATGAAGAGCGGGACACCGATCTCGTAACCGGTCTCCAGCGTGGCGGGCTTGGTGCCACCGGTGGAACGGTCGCCCTGGACGCCCGGGTCCGTGTGCTGGATGACGAGCTCGACGGCGGCCGGCAGCTCGACGTAGAGCACCTCGCCCTCGTGCTGCGCCACGGAGGCGGTGAAGCCCTCGATCAGGAAGTTGGCGGCGTCGCCGACGGACTTGCGATCGACCATCAGCTGGTCGTAGGTGTCCATGTCCATGAAGACGAAGTACTCGCCGTCCATGTACGAGAACTGCATGTCGCGTCGGTCAATGGTGGCCGTTTCGACCTTCACACCGGCGTTGAACGTCTTGTCGACGACCTTGCCGGAGAGCACGTTCTTGAGCTTGGTGCGCACGAAGGCGGGGCCCTTGCCGGGCTTGACGTGCTGGAACTCGACGACGGACCAGAGCTGGCCTCCGTCGAGCTTGAGCACCAGGCCGTTCTTGAGGTCGTTCGTGGAAGCCACGGTTGCGGAATCTCCTGGACTGAAGCTGGTGGAACGACCGAGGATCCGCGCTAGAGCGCGAGCAGCTCCTTGGTCGTAATGGTGAGTAGCTCGGGTCCGCCGTCCGCCTCGGGGCGCACGACGAGCGTGTCATCGATCCGGACCCCGCCCCGGCCCGGGAGGTGAACCCCCGGTTCGACGGTGACCGGCACACAAGCGTCCAGTTTACCCATGGCCGCAGGTGCCAGCTGCGGGTCCTCGACGATTTCGAGCCCCACCCCGTGCCCGGTCCGGGGCGGGAGCCCCTCACCGTGGCCCGCGGAATCCAGCAGGTGGCGGGCCGCACGGTCCACGTCGCGGTAGGCGGCGCCGGGCACAAGTGCCTCTCGTCCAGCCCTCTGAGCGGCGAAAACCAGGTCGTAGAGCTCGATCTGCCAGTCGGCCGGAGCCGTTCCGATGACGAAGGTACGGCCGATCTCGCACCGGTAGCCGCGGTAGTTCGCACCCAGGCAGACGGAGAGGAAATCTCCTTCCTCCACCCTTCGGTCAGAGGGCCTGTGACGGCCCCGGCCGGAGTTGGGACCGGTGGCGACGGAGGTGGCGAAGGCGGGGCCGTCGGCGCCGTGGTCCACCAGCCGGCGCTCCAGTTCCAGCGCGAGGTGCCGTTCGGTGCGGCCGACCAGGATCGATTCGAGGAGTTCGCCGAGTGCCTGGTCGGTGATCTCGGCGGCGATCCGCAGGCAGCCGATCTCCTCCTCGTCCTTGACGATGCGCAGCTGCTCGACGGTGACCCCGAGGTCGGCCAGCCGGAGCTTGGGGGCGACCGCGCCCATGGCCCGGTGCCGGGCCACCGTCAGATCGTGCTCCTCGACGGCCAGGGACTCGGCGCCGCAGGAGGTGGCCAGATCCGCCGCGGCGACCACCGGATCGCCGCCGGTGACCGACAGCAGGTCCACCCGGAGCTGTTCGTCGGTGCGTCCGTCGGCCGGATCGCCGGTCGGTGGGCGCGGGCAGAGCAGAACGTCCTCGTCGGGACCGAGCAGCAGCACGGCGCCCGGGGGCGCTCCCCCCGCCAGATAGCGGACATTGGCGGGGCGGGAGACCAGGGCGGCCGCGGATCCGACGGCGGCGCACCGGTCGCGGAGCAGCCCGCGGCGGACGGCGTACACCTCTGACATACATCGAGCCTACGAGCGCGGGCGCGGGCCCGCCCGGTCAGCGCACCCGACCGGGGGCGGTACGGCGGGCGGTGGGCGCTACCAGGCCGGGGGGCTGGCTATGGAACGGGCGAGTATGTCGTCCAGGACGCGGGCGGTGGTCTCCACGTCGTACGTCGAGTTGTCGATGATCGGCAGCCCGGAGCCGTACCAGCCGGCCATCCGGCCGTGGATCCTGGCGACCTCCTCGTCCGAGAGGCGGCGGTTGCCGCGGCGGGCGGCGTTGCGCTCCAGGACGATCTCCAGGCCCGGCAGCAGGACGACGGGCAGCAGCCCGGGGCCGACGTGGCGCTTCCAGCCGCCGAGGCCGACCACGGGGCGGTCCGGGAAGACCGCGTCGTCGAGGATGCAGGAGATGCCGTTGGCCAGGAAGTTACGGGCGGCGAAGCCGCAGGTGCGGCGGGCCAGACGGTACTGGGCCTCCGACTGGTCGTTCCACCCCGCCTGCGGGTCGGCGAAACCGGAGCAGACCCACTCGCGGACGTCGTCGAGGCTGACGTGGGCGGTGGGGACCCGGCGTCGGCTGGCCCAGAGCTTGGCCACGGTGGTCTTTCCGGCGCCTGCCGGGCCGATCAGGAGCACGGCGAGGGTCGCGGTGCCGGTCCCGGGCTCGGCGGGCGGCGCGGGCAGCGGTACGGGCCCTCCGGGCGGCAGCTGGATGTGCCCGGTGGTCTCCCTGGAGACCGGCGCCGGCGCC
>NZ_JAFMPZ010000095.1 GCF_017353455.1 Streptomyces laculatispora | reverse complement strand
GAGCAGGGCGACGGCGACCGGCAGCGGGTTGCGGTAAGCGGTGGCGCCGCAGACGGTGCAGGTGCGGGGCCAGGCGTCCGGGGACGCGAGGGCGGTGTACGGGGCTCCGCAGCTGCCGCAGTGGGAGTCCTTCACGGGCTTCTCCGGTCTACTCGTCGTCGCGGACACGCGCGGACTGTATCCGATCTCCTGCCCGGCACCGCCGGACTGATGGAAGATGTGCTCATGACAGGATTTGCTTCCGCTCTCCGTGTCCTGGCAGCCGCTGCCGCCACCCTGCTCGCCGTCACCGCCGCCGCCCCGGTGGCGCAGGCGAAGCCCGAGCCCAGGGCTCCCGCCGGGTTCGTCGCGCTGCGTGCGGTGGATCCCACGATCATTCAGGAGATGCGTTATCCCACCCGGCACGACTTCATGGGCGAACCGGTGGACGGTTACCGCGAGTCCCTCTGCATCCTGACCCGGCCCGCCGCCCAGGCCCTGCACCGGGCCCAGCTTCGGCTGCTGCGTCAGGGCTACTCACTGAAGGTGTACGACTGCTACCGGCCCCAGCGGGCGGTCGACCACTTCGTACGGTGGGCGAAGGATCTCGACGACGAGACCATGAAGGGCGAGTTCTACCCGCGGGTCGACAAGACCCGGCTGTTCGCCGACGGTTACATCGCGGAGAAGTCCGGGCACAGCCGGGGCAGCACCGTGGACCTGACGCTGGTGAGGCTGCCGGCCCGGCCGGCCCCGCCGTACCTGCCGGGTCAGGAGCTGGTGCCCTGCTACGCGCCGCAGGCCGAGCGATTTCCGGACAACTCGATCGACATGGGCACCGGGTTCGACTGCTTCGACACGCTGTCGCACACGGACGATCCGCGGATCCAGGGAGTGCAGCGCACCAACCGGCAGTTCCTGAAGAAGACGCTCACCGACGCCGGGTTCGTCAATCTGGCCGAGGAGTGGTGGCACTACACCTTCACGCCGGAGCTGTTCCCCGACACCTATTTCGACTTCCCGGTGGCCCGCGGGTCAGTCGCCGGTCACTGACACCGCGGGAGCGGAACGGGTGACTGGGACCACCCCCGTGGGTACCGGCCACCCGTTCTTCCTCTCGGACGCGGATCGGCCGTATCCGGTTGCCGTTCCAGCCATTACGGTGCCCGTATGCCACAGCAGACGTTCGATTCGTACGAGGAATTCTGGCCCTATTACGTCGCGATGCATTCCAGGGCCGCGACCCGCTGGGTCCATCTGACCGGCACCCTGACCGGCCTCGCGATCACCACCTACGGCCTGGCGCGCGGCCGCAAGCGGTATGCGGCGGCGCTGCCGCTGATCGGGTACGGGACCGCCTGGCCCGCCCATTTCCTGATCGAGGGGAACAACCCGGCCTCCTTCGGCCATCCGGCCTGGTCGCTGCGCGGCGATGTCCGGATGATCCGGATGATGCTGGCCGGCCGCGACCGGGAGCTGGCGGAGACCGCTGCCAAGTGGCTCGCCGACAACAGCTGACCGTGGCACACTTCTGACGTTCCGTCAGATTCAGTGCTGGGGAGGAACTTTGCCGCGCAAGCGCATACCCGTGGTGGCCGGGTGGTTCACCGAGGACGGTCCCGAGGAGGACTTCCGACTGCTGGGCACCCGCTGTCCGCTCTGCTCGTCGGTCTTCTTCCCCCGCCAGGACGGCTTCTGCCGCAATCCGGGCTGTACCGGCGGCGAACCGGTCGAGGTCCCGCTGTCCCGGCGGGGCACGGTCTGGTCGTACACCGACGGCCGCTACCGGCCGCCCGCCCCCTACCTCTCCGACCCGGATGTGCCCTGGGAGCCGTACACGCTGGTGGCCGTGGAGCTGGCGGCCGAGCGGATGGTGGTGCTCGGGCAGGCCGCGCCGGGGGTCGGCGTCGCGGATCTCGCGGTCGGGATGACGGTCGAGGTCATGCCGGGGGTGCTCGGTCCGGAGTCCGGCGACGGCATGGACGAGGGCACGGTGTGGACGACCTGGCACTGGCGGCCCGTGGACACCGGCTCCGGCACCGAGGACGGTGCGTGATGAGCGGCGATGTGGCGGTCCTCGGGGCCGGGATGCACCCCTGGGGCAAGTGGGGGCGCAGCTTCGTGGAGTACGGCAGGGTGGCGGCCCGCAACGCACTCGCCGACGCGGGCGTCGACTGGCCGGACGTGCAGTCCGTGGTCGGCGCGGACACCGTGCGCGGCGGATATCCGGGGTACGTGGCCGGGGCGACGTTCGCGCAGGCGCTGGGCTGGCAGGGCGCCCGGGTCACCAGCGTGTACGCGGCCTGCGCGTCGGGCGCCCAGGCCGTCAACACCGCCAGGGCGCAGATCCTGGCCGGTATGGCGGATGTGGTGCTCGTCGTGGGGGCGGACGCGGCGCCCAAGGGGTTCTTCGCCCCGGCGGGCGGCGACCGGCCCGACGATCCGGACTGGCTGCGGTTCCGGGTGCTCGGCGCGACGAACCCCGCGTACTTCGCCCTCTACGCCCGTCGCCGGATGGCCTTGCACGGTGACACCCTGGCGGACTTCGCGCTGGTCAAGGTGAAGAACGCGGCGGCCGGCGCGTTGAACCGCAACGCCCGCTACCGGGCGCCCGTGAGCGCCGAGCAGGTCGCGGCCTCCGCGGTGGTCGCCGATCCGCTGCGGCTGCTCGACATCTGCGCCACCTCCGACGGCGCGGCGGCGCTGGTGCTGTCGAGCATGGAGTTCGCCCGGCGCCACGGGGCCGCGGACCCGGTCCGCATCCGGGCCGTGTCGACCGTGACGCCGACGTATCCGAAGGCGGTGCTCGATCTGCCGGACATCGCCACCGATTCGGCGGTCGCCGTGGAACCGGCGGCCGGGAGTTTCCGCGCCTCGATCGCCCGTGCGGCGTACGAGGAGGCGGGGATCGGGCCCTCGGACCTCTCCCTGGCCGAGGTGTACGACCTCTCCACGGCGCTGGAGCTGGAATGGTACGAGGACATCGGGCTGTGCCCGGCGGGCGAGGGCGCGGCGCTCGTCCGCCAGGGGGCGACCGCACTCGGCGGGCGCATCCCGGTGAACCCGAGCGGCGGGCTGGCGTCCTTCGGCGAGGCCGTGCCCGCGCAGGCGATCGCCCAGGTATGCGAGCTGACCTGGCAGTTGCGCGGCACGGCGGGGGAACGCCAGATTCCGGGGGCGCGCACCGGAATCACCGCGAACCAGGGGCTGTTCGGCCACGGCTCGGCGATCGTCGCCGTCCGCTGACAGGCGGGGCCCGCGGCTGCTGCCGGACGCACGAAACGCGGCACGTACCCCCTGTGTGCGGGGGGTACGTGCCGCGTTTCGCTGCCGGTGGAGCCCGCCGGCTCCGGGCCGGGGCTACGTCGTGGCCGGTTCGCGCAGTGCGTCCGCGCGGGCCAGCGCGTGTTCGACGACGGCCACCAGTACGTCCCGTACGGACGAGCGGTCCCGCGCGTCGCACAGGAGCACCGGTACCTCCGGATCCAGGTCCAGCGCCGCCTGCACCGTCGCGGTGGGGAACCGGTCGGCGCCCTCGAAGCAGTTGACGGCGACGGCGAAGGGGATCGACCGGCGTTCGAAGTAGTCGACCGCCGCGAAGCAGTCCTCCAGACGCCGGGTGTCCGCGAGGACGACCGCCCCCAGGGCACCCTGGGCGAGTTCGTCCCAGAGGAACCAGAACCGGTCCTGCCCCGGAGTGCCGAATAGGTACAGCACCAGGTCCTCGCGGAGCGTGATCCGCCCGAAGTCCATGGCCACCGTCGTGGTGGTCTTCGCCTCGACACCCTCCAGGTCGTCCACGGGACGTCCTGCCTCGGTCAGCCTCTCCTCCGTACGCAGCGGCCTGATCTCACTGACCGCTCCCACCATGGTCGTCTTGCCCACTCCGAAGCCGCCCGCCACCAGGATTTTCAGGGTAACGGGCTCCACGGGCCGCCTGTTGCGGCTAGAGCGCCCGAAGGCCATTGATCACCTCGCGAAGAATGTTCACGTCCGGCAGCTCGGCCGGCGGAACGGGACGGGTCACATGCACCAGCTCGTCCTCGACGAGATCACCGACCAGCACCCGGACCACCCCGACGGGGAGGTCCAGACCGGCCGCGAGCTCGGCGATCGACTGGGGCATGCCGCTGCACAGTTCGACGATCTCCACGTGTTCCGGGGAGAGCATCTGGTCCCGGCCGGGATCGTCGGCCGCGGGTTCGGGGACGACGATCGCGATCAGGTCAAGACGATGACGGGACGCGCTGCTGGTACGTCCCCGCGTCATCGCGTACGGACGGACGACCGGCCCCGCGTCGGCGTCGTACCAGCGCGAGGACTGCGGACCGCCGGGGGCGGCCGGGGAACGGGAGGAGTCGGCGCTCATGCCATCCACTCACCCTCCGGAGGGCTGACCGGTCGTCCGGGGGGAGCTGGCCAGGTGGGCGCCCACACGTTTGACCATCAGCGTCATCTCGTACGCCACCTGCCCGACGTCCGAGTCGGAGTCGGCGAGCACGGCCAGACAGCTGCCGTCACCGGCCGCCGTGACGAACAGGAACGCCTCGTCGAGCTCGACGACGGTCTGGCGGACCCGGCCGGCCTCGAAGTGCCGCCCCACTCCCTTCGCGAGGCTGTGGAACCCGGAGGCCACGGCCGCCAGGTGTTCACCGTCCTCCCTGGTCAGGTCCTTGGACGCGCCGGTGGGGAGGCCGTCGCTGGAGAGCACCAGCGCCTTGCGGATGCTGGCGACGCGCTCGACGAGTTCATCGAGGAGCCAGTTGAGTTCGCCGGACCCCTGGCGTGCTGAGTTGAGTGCTGCGGCGTTCGGTGCGGTCATGGACCGTCCCCTCCCGGAGTGGTTCCTTGTGCTGTGTCACCGGGGCCGGTCACGTCCTCGGCGTTCTGGAGGCGGCCGCGCTGCCAGCCGCGCTGGAGCGACGCCATGCGGCTGCGTACCTCGTCGGCGTCGCGCTCGATGTCCTCCACGCCCTCCACCGGGTCCGGCTCGGCGGTGCGGCCGACGGATCCCTCGCGGAGCTGCGGGGCCAGACTGGCCTGGCGGATCCTGCGGGGCAGCCCGCCGACGGTCTCGGGAGCGGGCGCCGGGGTCCGCGCGGCCGACGACGGGCGGGGCGCCGGCACCGGGGGCGTGGCCGCCGGGGACGTGGCGTGCTCGGTGCGGTTCCGGAAGCCGTTGGACTGCCGGGGTCCGGTGGGCCGGCCGCGGTCCGCGGCCCGGACCGGTCCCGGGGCCGGTCGGGCGCCCTCCGGGTCGGTGGTCGTGGGATGGGCCCGGCCCGACTCGTCGATCCGGCGGCCCCGGTCGGTGACCAGGGTCGGCGGTTTGCGGCGGGGCAGCGGCCTGACGCCGTCCGGGCGCAGTTCGCGGACACCGTCATGGTCCTCGATCTGGTCGGCGGCCTGCTGGTGCTGATCGCGGTCGCCGTCGCGCCGGAGCTCACGGGCCCGGAAGATGCCGCCGCGTTCGCTCTCGGTGTCCTCCAGGTCGGACACCCCGTCGAGTACCGGGTCCAGCCCTGATCGGGCGACGGCTTCGAGTACCGGGTCGCGGGTGAAGTCCAGTGGACCGACCGGGCCTTCGAGCTCGACCGGCCCGTCCAGCAGCGCCGGGTCCGCCAGACCGGTGGGCACCGGCGAGAGTCCGGCGGGCCTGCTGCCCTGCGGACGGCCTCCGTCGGGGCGGTCGAACGCCTCGCCGCCGTCCTTGCCGCTGCCCGCCGCGTCGCCGCGCGGCCTGCTGCTGGCGATCGCCTTCTCGGACCTGCGGTCGAGGCGGAATCCGGTGCCGTGCGCCTCCGGGGCCTCGGTGAGCAGCGCCGCCGGGATGAAGACGACCGCCGTGGTACCGCCGTAGGGGGAGGTCTGCAGCGACACCCTGACGTTCTGCCGCTGGGCCAGCCGGCTGACCACGAAGAGGCCGAGCCGGTCGGTGTCGGACAGCTCGAACTCGGGTGTCTCGGCGAGTCGGAGGTTGGCGTCCAGGAGGAGTTCCGGGGGCATGCCGAGCCCGCGGTCGTGGATTTCGAGGGTGAAGCCGTTGGCAACGCGTTCGCCGTGCACCTGGACCGCGGTGTGCGGGGGCGAGAACACCGTGGCGTTCTCCAGGAGTTCGGCGATCAGGTGGGTGAGGTCGGCGACGGCCGGGCCACCCACACCGATCCTCGGCAGCCTGCGGACCTCGATCCGCTCGTAGTCCTCCACCTCGGCGACCGCGGCACGCACCACGTCCATCAGCTGGATGGGCTTGCGCCACTGCCGTGACGGTGCGGCTCCCGAGAGGATCACCAGGCCCTCGGCGTGGCGCCGCATACGGGTGGTGAGGTGGTCGAGACGGAACAGGTCGGCGAGTTCCTCGGTGTTCTCGGTGCGGCGCTCCATGGTGTCCAGGAGCGTCAGCTGGCGGTGCAGCAGCACCTGGTTGCGGCGGGCGAGGTTGACGAACACCTCGGACACCCCGCGGCGCATGTCGGCCTGTCTGACGGCGGCCTCGACCGCGGCCCGTTGCAGAATGTTGAGGGCCTGCCCGACCTGGCCGATCTCGTCACGTTCGTAGTTGAGGTGCGGGGACTCGGTCTCGACGTCGATGTGTTCGCCCGCGGCGAGACGGCGCATCACACTCGGCAGGCGCACCCCGGAGACCTCGTGGGCGTCCTTGCGCAGACGCGAGAGGTCGCGGACGAGTTCGCGGCCGATGCGCACGGAGACGAAGACCGAGACGAGCAGGGCCAGGAATCCCAGTACGCCGGCGACGCCCGCCTTGATCAGAACGCCGTAGCCAGCGGGCCTGCCTCGGTCCTGGAAGCGGTTGTTCATCTCGGTCGAGTCGTTGGCCAGCCGGTCCAGGACCGGCGGGGCCACCTCCTGCCAGCGTGCGGCGTCCATCTCGCGGGGGTCGTGAGTGGGCCCCTGCGCGATGAGCTTGTCCTCGGCGGAGCGCAGGGGCTCGCTGTCCGGGCTCGCCCAGTACTGCTGGACACGGCGGCGCTCCGAGGCGGGGAGCGCTTCGAGGTTGATCTCGTACAGCAGCCCGCGCTTGGCGATCAGGTCGGAGATCTGCCGGAGTTCGGGGGCCGTCAGCCGTCCCGCGAGGAGCCCGGACACGACGAGTGCGTCTTCCTGGGAGAGCATTTCACGGGCGCGCGAGATCCCCGCCAGGGCACGGACCTGCTTGTCCATCGACACGTTCTCCATGACGTGGAGGCCGGTCAGAAAGCGGTAGCAGGGGTCGATGAGGCCGTTGTAGTACTCCATCGCCTTGGCCCGGCCGATGGTGCGCTCGTCGACGGAGTCGCGCAGCGACTGCAGGCCCTCGACGGCGCCCAGGATCGAGCTGAGCTGGGCCTCGGCGTCGGGACGCAGCGCGTCGCGGATGTCCTTCTGCCGCGCGCTCCTGTTGACCTGGTCCACGACCCGGTCGGTGGCGGCGCGCTGGCGGCGCAGGACCGGCAGGGCGTCGGAGGCGCGCGGGTCCGCGAGGAAGACGAGAGTCTGCCGGCGCTCGTTCTGGACGACCCGGACGGTGTCCTCGAGGGGGTGGCCGATCTTCTCCACCACCGTGCTCGCGCTCATCAGCTGGCCGGCCTCGCGGCCGGTCAGATAAGTGGCGAAGCCCCATAGTCCGGTGAGGGAGACGAGCGGCACCAGAAGCAACGCCACGATCTTCCTGCGGATGGACTTTCCGCGAAAGCGCATGGCCTCCCCCAGCTCGGCCCCGCAGGGCGGTGATGGTGTTCCGTCAACAAACGGCGCGAGCCTACTACCGACGCACAGACAACTCGAAGGGACATCCGGACGATTTTCGGCCGCCTTACTGGGAGTTGACCATGAGTTGTCCCGGTATTCCAGGAGATGAAATTCGTGAAAGCGACAGAAGAGGCCAGCCAGAGCCACACATTCCTCCCCGCGCCAGTTGGCTGGAATTCTTCGCTCCGTGACGGTTCGGGGGAATCTTCACAGCCCGGTACTCGTCTGTCTGTACGGGGGTAGGGGGAC
>NZ_JAFMPZ010000094.1 GCF_017353455.1 Streptomyces laculatispora | reverse complement strand
CGGCGGCGCCGCCGCGAGCACGGCGACGACGGCATCGCGACCGGGCTGACCGCGGCCGAGAACCACGGCCACTCCCACACCCACCCACCGGGCGAGGGCCACGACCACGGCCACGGTCCTGGCCACCAGCACGAGCACGGCCCAGGCCATACGCACCCGCATCAGCACCCGTCCGCCGATGGAGCGGGCCAAGTCATCAGGAGCATCGCATGACGTTCCGTCAGAAGTACATTTACGGCAAGGACCCCATCGAGATCAACGCGGGCCGCCGCACGCTGAAGGTCACCGTGAGCAATACCGGTGACCGTGCGGTACAGATCGGCTCCCACTACCACTTCTTCGAGGTCAACTCGGCGCTGCTGTTCGACCGCCAGGAGACGCTCGGCATGCACCTCAACATCCCCGCCGGCACCTCCGTGCGCTTCGAGCCCGGCGGCTCGCGCGAGGTCGAACTGTGCGCGTACAGCGGAACCGGCCGGCTGGTCGGCTTCAGCGGGCTGCTCAACGGCAGCCTCGCCTCCCACCCCGCACGCGTCGAAGCCGTCCGCAAGGCCATCGAGCAGGGCTTCCAGGGCGCGCAGAACACCCCCACCGCCAAGAGCGCCAAGGCCACCAAGCCCACGGCCAAGCCCGCCGCCAGGGCCACCAAGCCGGCCGTCAAGGCCTCCAAGCCCGCCTCCAAGCCCGCCGCCAAGGCCGGCAAGGAAAAGAAGAAGGGTTCGCGCTGATGCCCATCCTGCCGCGCAAGCAGTACACCGACATGTTCGGCCCGACGGTCGGCGACCGCTTCCACCTCGCCGACACCAACCTCGTCGTCGAGGTCGAGAAGGACTTCAGCGAGGGCCAGTACGGGGACGAGATCCTCTACGGCGGCGGCAAGACCATGCGTGACGGCATGGGCTCCGATCCGCAGGTCACCGCCGCCCAGGGCGCTCTCGACACCGTCATCACCAACGTCGTGCTCATCGACCCCATCGTCGGTGTCGTCAAGTGCGACATCGGCATCAAGGACGGCTTCATCGCCGGCATCGGCAAGTCGGGCAATCCGCAGACCCAGAACAACGTGCACCCGGATCTGGTCATCGGGGCGGGCACCGAGGCCATCGCCGGTGAACACCTCATCGCCACCGCGGGAGCGATCGACAGCCACGTCCACCTGATCGCACCGCAACAGGCCGAGCAGGCACTCACCAACGGCATCACCACGCTCATCGGCGGTGGTACCGGGCCGAGCGACGGCACGAACGGCACCACCTGCACGCCGGGACCGTACAACATCGCCCGGTTCCTGCAGGCGGCCGAGGCCTTCCCGGTCAACCTCGGCATCATGGGCAAGGGCAACGGCAGCCTTCCCGAGGCGCTCAACGAGCAGATCGTCGCCGGTGCCTGCGCCCTGAAGGTCCACGAGGACTGGGGCGCCACCCCCGCCGTGATCGACAACGCGTTGAACGTCGCCGACCAGTACGACGTCCAGGTGGCCATCCACACCGACAGCCTCAACGAGAGCGGCTACTTCGAAGACACCCGCTCCGCGTTCGACGGCCGCACCATCCACACCTTCCACAGCGAGGGCGCGGGCGGCGGGCACGCCCCTGACATCATGCGGGTGGCCGGCGAGCCGAACGTGCTGCCGTCCTCCACCAACCCGACGCTGCCCTACACCAAGAACTCGGTGGACGAGCTGCTCGACATGGTCATGGTCTGTCACCACCTCAGCCACGACATCCCCGAGGACGTCTCCTTCGCCGACAGCCGGGTCCGGGCCGAGACGATCGCCGCCGAGTCGGTCCTGCACGACCTCGGTGTGATCAGCATGGTCTCCTCCGACTCCCAGGCGATGGGCCGGGTCGGGGAGTCCGTCACCCGGACCTTCCAGATCGCCCACCACTGCAAGGACAAGCTCGGCACGATGGAGGGCGACTCCGCTCGCAACGACAACCAGCGGGTGCTGCGCTACCTGGCGAAGGTCACCATCAACCCCGCCATCGCCACCGGTATCTCGGATCACGTGGGTTCGATCGAGAAGGGGAAGCTCGCCGACATCGTGCTCTGGCCGATCCACTCCTTCGGTGCCAAGCCGAAGATGGTGATCAAGGGCGGCATCATCTCGTGGGCGCAGATGGGCGACCCCAACGCCTCACTGCCGACACCGCAGCCCGTCATCTACCGCCCGATGTTCGGGCAGTACGGCAAGGCCCTGCCGACGACGCATGCCACCTTCATGTCCCAGGCCGGTATCGCTGCCGGGGTCCCGGCCGAGCTGGGCCTGGACCGCATGATCCTGCCGGTGAGCCGCACCCGCACCATCGGCAAGCACAACATGGTCCGCAACGACGCCCTGCCGGACATCCAGGTCGACCCGGAGACGTTCAAGGTCACGCTCAACGGCAAGGTCGCCACCATCGACCCGGCCGAGAAGCTGCCCCTCAACCACCTGTACTTCCTGGTCTAGGCCGGTGTACCGCAACGAGGGCGACACCGCGGGCGAGTCCGTGCCGGCCATGACCGCGGCCGGCACGGGTCTGGGACCGCTGCTGGTCAGCCTCCAGCTGACCGACTCCGCGTTCCCGAGCGGCTTCTACACGCTGTCGCACAGTCTGGAGGGCTTCGCCCAGGCCGGGGCCATCGACCCCGCCGCCGTGCCGCTGCTGCTCCGGGACCTGCTGCTGCACGGCGTCGGTCCCGCCGACGCCACGGCGCTCGCCCTCGCCCACCGCGCGACCGCGGCGGGCGACCCGGCGGCCGTCGTCCGGATCGACGAGCACCTCTTCGCGACCAAGCTGGGCCGCGAGATGCGCCAGGCCGCCACCCGGACCGGCCGGCAGCTGCTCGACCTGGGCCACGAGGTCTTCGACCGCCCGGAGATCGGCGACTACTTCGACCGCGTGGTACGCCGGGAGGCCCCCGGTACCCAGGCGGTGGCCGCAGGTGTCATCTACGCCGCGACCGGGGTCCCGCTCCGGCAGGCCGTCGCCTCGGACCTGTTCGCCTTCTGCGTCAGCTTCGCGGGCGCGGCCCTGCGGCTCCGGCTGACCGACCACCGCTCGGCACAGACCCTCCTGCGGGGTGCCGCACCCGTCATCGAAGAGACCGTCGAGGCGGCGCTGCGGCGCGAACTCGATGACGTCGGCGCCACCGTCTTCGCCTCGGACATCATGTCGGGCCGTCATGAACGCGCCGAGGCCCGGCTCTTCGCCAGCTGAAATCCACTCCGTCACACACCAGGGAGCACCATGGACGACAACGTACTGCGGGTCGGCGTCGGCGGACCGGTCGGATCCGGCAAGACCGCGCTCATCGAGGCGCTGGTGCCGATTCTGATCGAGCGCGGACACCGCCCCTCCGTCATCACCAACGACATCTACACCCAGGAGGACGCCCAGCACATCCGCCGCACCCTGGCCGGAGTCCTCGAACCGGAGCGCGTCGTCGGGGTCGAGACGGGCGCCTGCCCCCACACCGCCGTACGCGACGACCCCACGATGAACCTGGCGGCCGGCGCCGAGATGCTGGAGCGCTTCCCGGACACGGACACGCTGCTCTACGAGTCCGGTGGCGACAACCTCACCCTGACCTTCAGCCCGGCCCTCGTGGACCTCTTCCTCTTCGTGCTGGACACCGCGGAGGGCGAGAAGATGCCCCGCAAGCGCGGCCCCGGCATCACCGAGTCCGATCTCCTCGTCATCAACAAGATCGATATCGCGCAGTACGTCCGCACGGACATCAACGTCATGGAGTCCGACGCCCACCGGGTCCGGGACAACCGCCCCGTCGTCCTCACCGACTGCCTGACCGGCGTCGGCATCGACGAGATCGCGGTCTACCTCGAATCGCGCCGCAAGGTGCTGATCTGAGATGACGCTCGCCCCGCACCGGCCCCCGGCCGACCGGCTCGCCGAGGAGTACTACACGGCGGTCCGGGTCCCCCCGGACGTGGCGGCCCTGGCCTCCGTGCCCGACACGCTCGCGCCCGGGTCCCCGGCCAAGGTCGGCATCCTCGACCTGGCCTTCGCCGTGCGGGGCGGGCGCACCGAACTCGTCGAGCGCTACCAGAAGACACCGTTGCAGATCATGCGGCCGCTGTGGATCGACCCCGCGCTGCCCGGCATGAGCTACGTCTACCTGTTGGCGACCGGCGGTGGCGTCGCCCAGGCCGACCGCTACCGGATGGACTTCCGCTGCGGACCGGACACCCAGGTCCATCTCACCACCCAGGCCGCCACCAAGGTCTTCCGCATGGAGCACGACTACGCGAGCCAGCGGGTGCACCTGACGGCGGAGGCCGGGAGCTACGTCGAGTACCTGCCGGACCCGCTGATCCCGTTCAAGGACGCGCGTTTCTACCAGCGCACCGAGGTCACGGTCGCAAGCGGCGCCACTGTCGTCGTCGGCGACACCCTCACGGCCGGACGGCTCGCCCGGGGTGAACGCCACGCCTACCGGGTGCTCGCCACCGACCTGTGTATCCGCAGGCCCGACGGCACCCTGCTCGCCGTCGACACCCTGCGCCTCGCCCCGGGGCCGGACGGCGGGGGAGTCCTGGGACCCGGTGTGTTCGCCGGGTACGACCATGTCGCCTCGCTCTTCGTCGTGACCGACCGCACCCCGGCCGCCGAACTCGCCGACACCCTGCACGAGGCGCTGGCCCCACTCGGCGTCCTGTACGGCGTGAGCGTCCTGCCCCGGGACTGCGGCGCCTGGGTGCGGCTGCTGGACGACAGCCCGATCCGGGTCGCCGCCGCCCATCAGGCGGCCTGGCAGTCCGTGCGCCGGCTGCTCACCGGCCATCCCGCCCCCGATCTGCGCAAGCCGTAGTCCCTCCGCCCCCACGAACCCACGAGGTGCCCGCCGATGAACACCGCTCCCGCGCCGATGCCGCCCGCGTACGACTCCGGTGACACCGCCTGGCTGCTCGCCTCGACCGCCATGGTGCTGCTGATGACGCCCGGTCTCGCGTTCTTCTACGGCGGCATGGTACGTACCAAGCACGTGCTGATGATGATCAAGATGAGCTTCGCCGCGCTCGCGTTCGGCACCCTGCTCTGGTGGGTCATCGGCTACACGCTGGCGTTCGGCCCCGATGTGTCGGGCGCCGGAGTCATCGGCAATCTCGACCACGTGTTCATGCGCGGCATCGACCTGACCACGCTGACAGGAGCGATCCCCACCTACGTCTACAGCACCTTCCAGATGGGCTTCGCCATCATCACGGTGGCGCTGATCAGCGGTTCGATCGCCGACCGCGCCACCATGAGGGGCTGGCTCGTCTTCGTCGTGCTGTGGCTGCTCATCGTCTACATCCCCATCGCGCACTGGGTGTTCGACTCGGACGGCTGGATCGTCAGGCACCTCGGCGCCCTCGACTTCGCCGGCGGTCTCCCGGTGGAGCTCAACTCCGGTGTCGCGGGCCTCGCCGTCGCGCTCGTCCTGCGGGCACCGCGCGACTTCGCCCGCCGCGAGGAGCGCCCGAACAACATTCCGCTTGTGGTCATCGGAGTCGGGCTGCTCTGGTTCGGCTGGTTCGGCTTCAACTCCGGTTCGGCACTGAGCGACCAGGGCACCGCAGCCGCGGCCTTCATCAACACCCAGCTCGGGGCCGCGGGCGCGATGGTCACCTGGCCGCTGGTGGAGAAGTGGCGCACCGGCAGCGTCACCACGATGGGGGTCGTCTCCTCCGCCGTCGCGGGCATGGTCGCCATCACCCCGGCCTGCGGTGAGATCAACACGCTCGGCGCGGTCATCACCGGCCTCGTCGTCGGCGCGGTCTGTGCGTTCGCGATCACGCTGAAGTTCCGTTTCAACGTGGACGACACACTCGACGTGGTGGGCGTGCACGGTGTCGGCGGGCTGATCGGCCTGATCATGGTCGGTCTGTTCGCCACCGCACGCATCAGCGGCAAGAAGGGGCTGTTCTACGGAGGCGGCTGGGGGCTGCTGGGCAAGCAGCTCGTCGCGATCGTCGCAGTGATCGCCTTCTCCTTCATCCTGACCTGGCTCATCGCCAAGGCCGTGGACCTGACCGTGGGGTTCCGCGCCAAGGAGGAGTACGACAACGTTCCCGGCGCGGAACAGGAACGCGCGTACGACTTCCAGACCGCCGAGCGCCTCGGTGCGCTGGTCTCCGGCAAGCCGGTGACCAGCGACGACGAACTCGTCAAGCAGATCAGCACCCTGCTGCGGGCCCGCGAGCACGAGAAGTAGCCGACGAGGGGTGGGCCGGGCGTCACATGTCCGGCCCACCCCGCTTTCTCCCCCGAGTCATCCGATGGATGTGGGGGAGAAGTTTCGTTCTGTCTGGAAGATTGCATTGACAGGTTCACGTCGTGCTCCAATCATCGGACGTCATGACCGAACTTCCCAGGCGCCATGTACTCGGAATGACGGCAGGGGCGGCAGTCGGCGCCGCCCTGCTCACCCCCGCCACCGCCGAAGCGGCCCCGCGAACCGGGACCGCGCCCGAGACCCTTCACGGCGGTGACTGGGGGACCGTGCCCCCGGCCGTCCCCGTCCCCCTCGACGACTGGTTCGACAACGACGGCATCGACACCGCCGAGGCCCGCGGCGGCAGCTTCGACGGCTCCGGCTACACCTTCCCCGGCGAGGAGCTCCCCGCAGGGGACCGGGAGATAGCCGGCACCACCTTCCGCTTCCCGGCCGCCGGGGCGGGGGCGAAGAACAACATCGTCGCCCTCGGCCAGCGCATCGACCTCCCACCGGGCCGCTACCTGTCCGGTCTCCTCCTCACCGCGTGCAGCTACGGAGCCGCGTCGGGCAAGGCCACGGTGCACTACGCCGACGGCACCACATCGGCCCCGGCCCTCGCCGGACCCGACTGGTACTCCGGCAGCGGCGACCTGACCTCCGCCTACCGCTACGCCCCCGACGGGACGAAGGACCCGCACCCGGTCTCCATCGCCGTGTCCGAGATCCCGCTCGACCCGACAAGGCAGGCCGTCGCGCTGACCCTTCCCACCACCCAGCCCGCCGAGGCCGACAAGTCCGCCCTGCACGTCTTCGCGCTCTCCCTCCAGCCGGCGGCCGAGGGCCGGGCGCTGGCCGTGCGCGACGCCCGCACCACCACCTCGCTGCTGGAACACGGAGCACAGAGCGTCGAGGCCACGGTCGTCAACGCGGGCACGGTCGGCATCCTCGCCGCCGACGGCCTCACCCTCTCGGTGGACGTACCCGGGGCGCGTACCGTCGCACCCGCCCGTGTCACCCGGCTCGCCCCCGGCGACCAGGCCCGCGTCCGCATCGGCATCCGCAACAGACCGGGTACCGCGCCCGGCACCGCCCGGGACGGCAGCGTGGTGGCACGCGGCCGGGGACAGCAGGCGGCAACGGTCCGGCGCTCGCTCACCCTCGGGGTCCCCGACTACACCCCCACGGACGCGTCCCTCTCCACCCACCAGGCGCCGTACTGGTTCCAGGACGCGAAATTCGGGATCTTCATCCACTGGGGCGTCTACTCGGTTCCGGCCTGGGCACCGGTCGGCACGCAGTACGCCGAGTGGTACTGGAACCAGATGCAGGACCCGAACAACCCCACGTACGCCCATCACCGTGACACCTACGGCGAGTCGTTCGCCTACGACGACTTCATCCCGCGGTTCCGCGCCGAACACTTCGACCCCCGCTCCTGGGTGGAGCTGTTCCGGGACGCCGGCGCGCAGTACCACGTGCTCACCTCGAAGCACCACGAGGGCTTCGCGCTCTGGGACACCAAACTCTCCGACCGCAACTCCGTGAAGATGGGCCCCAAGCGCGATGTGATCAGGGAACTCTTCGACGCCTCACGGCGCTACGCCCCCGAACTCCACCGCGGGCTGTACTTCTCCATGCCCGAGTGGTTCAACCCGGACCACCCGTGGATGGGGCACGCCCCGCGCAATCCGTACACCCTGGAGCCCGTCCCGTACACCGGCCACACGGCGGGCAAGGACTACGTCACCGAGTTCCAGGGCCCGCAGATGCTGGAGCTGATCGAGGGGTACGACCCCGAGATCATCTGGTGCGACATCGGTGGCGACAACGACAGCCACCGGGTGCTCGCCGAGTACTTCAACCAAGCCAAGAACCGGGCCCGTCCGGTGGACGTCACGGTCAACGACCGCTCGGGAATCGGGTCGCACGACTTCACGACGCCCGAGTACACGACGTACGACCAGATCGTCACCGCCAAATGGGAGTCCAGCCGGGGCCTCGACCCCTACAGCTACGGCTACAACGCGCAGACCCCGGACGAGAAGTACATGACGGCCGAGGAGATCGTGCACTCGCTCGTCGACATCGTCTCCAAGAACGGGAACTTCCTGCTCGACATCGGACCGAAGGCCGACGGCACGATCCCCGGCATCATGCAGCGCAGGCTGCGCGAGACGGGGCAGTGGCTGAAGACCAACGGAGAGGCGATCTACGACACCACGTACTGGTCGCGGATGCCGCAGCTGGGCGAGGACCTGCGGTTCACCGTCCGGCCGGACAAGGCGTTCTACATCCACTCGCTGGCCCGGCCCGGCGCGACCCTGACGGTCGGGGCCCCGGTGCCGGTCCGCGGCGGCGACCGGATCACGCTGCTCGGGTACGACCGGCCGCTGAGCTGGCGCACCACCGGCGACTCGCTGGTGATCGACGTGCCGGCGGCGGCCCGCAGGACCGGCGAGCACGCCTGGGTGTTCAAGATCGCCTGGTCGGGCTGACCGGTGCGGGACCCTGCGGCACCGGCCGCATGAAGTCCCGCACGTAGGTGCGGTGCCACCAGCGCCCGGTGGCCCGCAGTTCGCGCCAGGTCGTGTACCGGTAGCGGTACACCCTGGCGCGGACGTGCGCGGGCGGGGTGCCGGGGAACGGGTTGTGCCGCAGCAGCCGCAGCGTGTCCCGGTCGTTCTCCAGCAGCCGCTGCACGAACGGGCCGAACCAGGGGCGGGCGTAGGCGGGTGAGAGCGCGGCGAACCACATCATCCAGTCGAGCCGCAGGTGGTACGGGGCGAACTGGCGCGGCAGCCGCCGCGGATCTCCCGGCTTCCCGCGGAACCCGTACTCCCGCCAGACCGTGCCCGGATGCACGACCCGCTCGTCCGTGCCCTCGACCACCACCTCCAGCCGGACCCGGCTGATGCTGCCGAACGCGCCGTACGTATTGACCAGGTGCAGCGGGTCGAACGAGCGGTTCATCACCTGGCGGCGCGAGACCAGATTGCGGGCCGGGCGGTAGCTCAGAGCCAGCACCAGGGCGGTGACGGCGATGACCACCACCTCGTACCAGAGGGGCGCGGCGGACTGCGCGGGCGGCTCGGCGACCGGGGACCAGTCGATGGCCGACAGGGCGAGCGCGATCGTCAGCCAGTTGAGCCACGCGAAGTTCCCCGACAGCACCAGCCAGAGCTGGGTCAGGACCATCAGGGCCGCCGCCACGCCCGCCACCGGCTGCGGGGTGAAGAGCAGCACCGGGACCAGGAGCTGGGTCACATGGTTGGCCGCCACCTCGGCCCGGTGCAGGGGCCGGGGGAGCCGGTGGAAGAACCAGCTCAGCGGGCCGGGCATCGGCTGGGTCTCGTGATGGAAGTACAGGCACGTCAGCCTGCGCCAGCACGCGTCGCCGCGG
Organism: Streptomyces laculatispora; assembly: GCF_017353455.1. Taxonomy (GTDB): domain Bacteria; phylum Actinomycetota; class Actinomycetes; order Streptomycetales; family Streptomycetaceae; genus Streptomyces; species Streptomyces laculatispora. Next base: position 2,359 of record NZ_JAFMPZ010000094.1, on the reverse strand, counting down.
ATCTTGATCAGCCCGGCGCCGAACTCCACCCGGAACAGCACCCAGCGCAGCAGCCACAGCACCAGCACCGGCGGGGCGGTGCCCGCGTTGCCGAGGAAGACGGCGAGGAATCCGGTCTCCAGCAGCAGCGACTCCCAGCCGAAGCCGTACCAGGTGTCGCCGACCTGGACGATCGACAGGTACAGCGCCCAGGGCAGGGCCCACAGCAGCATCGCCGCCCACAGCGGCAGATGACTGTCCAGGCCGGCGATCAGCGCGACGGAGAGCGCACAGCCGGTCCACGCGACCAGGGCGAAGAAGCGGTCGGAGTAGTGGAGGCGGAAGAGCCCGGGAGCGGTGCGCCAGTCCGTGCGCCGCAGGAGTCCGGGAGCGGGCAGCATGCCGCGTTCACCGATCAGCGCCCGGAACTGGAGCGCGGCGGTGAGGAAGGCGGTCAGATAGATGACGCCGAGCGCCCGCTGAAAGATCAGCCGGCTGAGCCAGTACCCGTCTGCGGTGAACCATTCCATTGCCTCCATTATCGGCCCCGCGGCGCCTTCCGGCGCCTCAGTTCCGCTTCTGGCGCGCCTCCGTGACGATCCGGCGCAGGGTGCTGCCGAGCCTGCGCGCGTACCAGAGCTGGGCCACCGGTACGAGCGGACCGGCGAGCCGGGCGTACCAGCGGGCGGGCCGGCTGAACGCCATGACGGTGAACGACACCGTCCCGTCGTCGGCCAGGTCGACCACGAAGGACTCCTCGCCGCACTCGGGGTGCCGGGTCAGCGTTCCGTAGCCGAATCCGATGCGCTGCGTGGCGTACTCGGTCCAGATGACCCGGCAGGGCGCGGTGAACCGGAACGGGCCCGCCCCCAGTGCCACCCGAACGGCCGCTCCGGGCTCGGCGCGTCGCGTCGAGGCGACGACCCGGGCTCCGGCGACGCGGTGCATACGGAATTCGGTGACCGCGGCGCCGGCGGCCTCGAAGTCCGCGCGGCCGTGGCCGATCCGGTTGCGGTGGTGCAGGTGGTGGTAGCCGTCGGGGAGCGGGCCGAGACGGGTGGCGCCCACTTCCGGGTACGTCAGGGTGCTCATGCGGTGCGTCCTTCGTGGTCGGCGGGTGCGCGGAGCCGCCTCCAGGCGAGCACCGAGCAGAGCGCGAAGCCCAGCGCGTTGCCGACGCCGTGGGTGGCGGCCATCCAGGTCAGGGTGGGATGGGGCAGTCCGGTGGCCTCGCCCAGCGCCCAGCTCAGCGCGAGCACCATGGTCACCGCGAGCACTGCGGCCGAGGTGGCGAGCAGCAGCCGGGTGGCCCGGTCGCGACCGGCCGGCCGGACCGTCCGCCAGGTCAGCAGGGCGACGGTCCACATCCCCGCCGTCAGTACGACCGCCCCGGCCAGCTCGGTCCGGTCGCCGACGAAATAGCCGATCAGGACGAGCAGGGTACCCAGCGGAACGCTCAGCGCCGCGAACCTGCCCGCGGTGCTGTCGACGAGCCGGCAGACCAGTCCGGAGACCAGGGCGGCGGCGAATCCGGCGAAGTGGAAGTGCGGCACGGTCAGCGCCAGGATGCCGGGGCCGAAGCCGAACAGCGAGTGCCCCGAGCGCTCGGCGACCAGTGCGGTCGCGGCGATCGAGGGGGTCACCAGGGCGGTGAGCAGCGCGACCTCGGCGGGCGCGGTCCGCGAGGAGCGCAGCGCTGCGGGGTGGCGGGCGAGCCGGTGCAGGGCGTGCAGTGCGAGGAGTGCGGCTCCGAGGGCGTAGCAGAGGGCGAGGAGAGTGGCGGGCAGGCCGCGCGGCAGCCAGAGGGAGACGGCTCCCGGTACGGCGAAGGCCGGCCACAGCCGCCGTATCCGGCCGAGCTCCGGTACGTCCGCCAGCAGCAGCCCGGCCGGCACGATCACCAGCATGCCGAGCATCACGGTCAGACCGACCAGGACCGACATGGCCTACCCCCGTCTTGAACATGTTCAAGTGATGTAGGTGCTGACTCTAGGGCCTTTCTTGAACGTGTTCAAGGTGCTGCTGCCGACCCCGTCCGGCCTCCTGCGCCCGTCGTGTGCCGTCGGCTTGCGGGGGAGGGGCAACTGCGGCAGACATAGGGGGACCACTCGGGACCGGTGAACCGGCAGGAGACCTCTTCGTGCGCTCACCCATACGCCTGCGCCGCGCCGCGGGCGCCACGCTGTCCGCCGGGATCCTGCTCGCCGCGGGCTGCGCGCGGGACGCCCCCGGCAGCGGCAACGGCACCAAGGGGACGGCCGACGCCCAGGAGGTCCTCCTGCAGCCTGCCGCGGCGCGGGGGCCCGACCCCTTCACCGGCTCGACGGCGAGGCCGTCCGGTGCGGCGCCGGCCCCGTCGCGCACCGGACGGCCTCGCCGT
>NZ_JAFMPZ010000093.1 GCF_017353455.1 Streptomyces laculatispora | reverse complement strand
GTCCCCGAGACCCGGTCCCCGCGCCGCGGAGCGCGTACACGAAAAGGGGCCCGGGACCGCCACTGGCGGCTTGGGTTCCAGGGGTCCTTGCAACACTGCCTGGTTTCAGGTGGTGAGTAGATCACGTAGACGCTCGGCTGGAGTATCCCAGCCGAGCGTCTTGCGTGGGCGGCCGTTGGGTTCCTGGGAGACGTGTTCGAGGTCTTCAGGACTGAAGACACTCAGGTCGGTGCCCTTGGGGAAGTGCTGACGGAGCAGGCCGTTGGTGTTTTCGTTGGTGCCGCGTTGCCAGGGTGAGGCGGGGTCGCAGAAGTAGACCAGGGTGTAGCGGGTGCTGCGCTCGACGAGGGTCGCGATCGCGGAGCGGCTGTTGGCGCCGATGATCAGGTCGCCTTCCCAGTGACCGGGCACGGCCCGGTCCTCGATATCGGCGGGGCGCTCGCTGATCATCACCATCGGGTCGATGAACCGTGGTGTGCGCCGGTCTGGGTCCCGGCGTGGTTTGCGGCGGGTGCGGCCGGTCCGGATCGCTGCCTGCACTTCCCGTTTCAGGCCGCCACGGGCCTGGAAATACAGTGCCTGGTAGATCGTTTCCACGCTCACCCGCATGCTCCGGTCGTCAGGATGTTCCCTGCGTAGAGCGTGGCAGATCTGCTCCGGTGACCACCGTCCGCGCAGTCCGTCCTGCACGACTTCTTGACGCCCTGGTCCCAGTCCCTGGCCGTACGCTCGTTCACCCCGACACGCCTGGCCGCCACGGACTGCGGAACACCCCTGGCCCTCAGCGCTCGTACTCATCGCGCCGCAGATGCCGTCGCGGCAGGCGCACCGACCCACGACCGGCTTTCCGGGCCCAACCGAACGCCGTGTTCTGGTTGACGCCCAGCTCGCGCGCCACCACCGTCACGCTCCCCACGACATCCAGCCGCGCAAGGAAACGCTCCCTCAACCCCGCAAGACCAGCCCTTCCAACGCCCACGGTCCTCGCAACTCCCACAGATCGCGGGTGTTGCGAGGACCGTTAGAACCCAAGGAACCCAAGCGGTCCCGGGCCCCTTTTCGTGTCCGCTCAGTTCTCCGGGTCTCCCCGGCGCACCGACAACAGGTCCTCCAACTGCTCCTCGCGCGCCTGGGCCGCCACGAACAGCAGCTCGTCACCGGCCTCCAGGCTCTCCTCCGTGCTCGGCGTCAGAACCCGCTGTCCGCGGATGATCGTCACCAGCGAGGTGTCCTCGGGCCACGCCACCTCGCCGACCCGGGTACCGGCCAGCGCCGACTCCGGGGGCAGCGTCAGCTCGACCAGGTTGGCGTCGCCGTGGCTGAAGCGCAGCAGCCGGACCAGATCGCCGACGCTCACCGCCTCCTCGACCAGGGCCGACATCAGCCGCGGCGTGGAGACCGCCACATCGACGCCCCAGGACTCGTTGAACAGCCACTCGTTCTTCGGGTTGTTCACCCGGGCGACGACCCGCGGCACGCCGTACTCCGTCTTGGCGAGCAGCGAGACGACCAGGTTCACCTTGTCGTCGCCGGTCGCGGCGATCACGACGTTGCAGCGCTGAAGCGCCGCCTCGTCCAGCGAGGTGATCTCGCAGGCGTCCGCCAGCAGCCACTCGGCCATCGGCACCCGCTCCACCGAGATGGCGGTCGGCGCCTTGTCGACGAGCAGCACCTCGTGGCCGTTCTCCAGCAGTTCGGCCGCGATGGAACGGCCCACCGCACCGGCCCCGGCAATCGCGACACGCATCAGTGACCGCCCTCCTCAGGGCCCTCGGCGAAGGCCGCCTCGACCTTCGCGATCTCGTCCGTACGCATCATCACGTGGACCAGGTCACCCTCCTGCAGCACCGTCTGCGACGACGGCAGTATGGCTTCGCCCAACCGGGTGAGGAACGCCACGCGGACGCCCGTCTCCTCCTGCAGCGTGCTGATCTTGTGGCCGATCCAGGACGGCGTGGTGTGCACCTCGGCGAGCTGGACACCGCCGCTCGGGTCCCGCCACAGCGGCTCGGCGCCCGAGGGCAGCAGCCGGCGCAGCATCTGGTCCGCGGTCCAGCGCACGGTGGCGACCGTGGGGATGCCGAGGCGCTGGTAGACCTCGGCACGCCGGGGGTCGTAGATCCTGGCCGCGACGTTCTCGATGCCGAACATCTCGCGCGCCACCCGGGCCGCGATGATGTTCGAGTTGTCGCCGCTGCTCACCGCCGCGAACGCACCGGCCTCCTCGATCCCCGCCTCGCGGAGGGTGTCCTGGTCGAAACCGACGCCGGTGACCCGACGGCCGCCGAATCCGGAGCCGAGGCGCCGGAACGCGGTGGGGTCCTGATCGATGACGGCGACCGTGTGCCCCTGCTGCTCCAGGGTCTGCGCGAGAGCGGCTCCCACTCGCCCGCAGCCCATGATGACGATGTGCACCTTGCGCCTACCTCGCAGTTCTGGTCGTCCGGCTGACCTGCGAAAACACCCTGCTCACACTCTTTTCTCGGCTGGCCGGGCAAACAATGGGGCAACGGTTCGTCCCCGTTGCCCAGGATGAGCTTATGCGGCGCCGGCTGCGTTGCCTCATTCGAGTGTCCTTTCGCCGGGGCCGCGATGGCAAAGGGGCCGCCGACCGAAGTGTTCCGGTGCCATTCGGGGGGCCGCGGTGCAAGGATTCCGTTAAGGATTTCGTGGCTTTTCCGTCCGAGTGCAGGAGATTCAAGTGATACGGGGGTGGTGCGTGGGCGGGCTCCATACGGAACCCTTACGATCCTCAGCGTGTCCAAACTGACCGACGTGCCCAAACGGATCCTGATCGGACGGGCCCTGCGCAGCGACAAGCTGGGGGAGACACTCCTCCCCAAACGCATCGCCCTGCCCGTCTTCGCATCCGATCCGCTGTCCTCGGTGGCGTACGCCCCCGGAGAAGTCCTCCTGGTGCTGTCCATCGCAGGCGTGTCGGCGTACCACTTCAGCCCGTGGATCGCAGTCGCTGTCGTGGTCCTGATGTTCACCGTCGTCGCCTCCTACCGGCAGAACGTGCACGCGTACCCGAGCGGCGGCGGCGACTACGAGGTCGCGACCACCAACCTCGGCCCGAAGGCCGGTCTGACCGTCGCCAGCGCCCTGCTGGTCGACTACGTCCTCACCGTCGCCGTGTCGATCGCCTCCGGGGTGGAGAACCTCGGCTCCGCGATCCCGTTCGTCGTCGAGCACAAGACGGCCTGTGCCGTCGCGGCCATCGTGCTGCTGACGGTGATGAACCTGCGTGGCGTGAAGGAGTCGGGGAAGCTCTTCGCCATCCCCACGTACCTCTTCGTGGCCGGCGTCTTCATCATGATCGCGTGGGGTGCCTTCCGCGGGCTGGTCCTCGGCGACACCATGCACGCCCCGACCTCGGACTACACGATCAAGGCCGAGCACGAGGGCCTGTCGGGCTTCGCCCTGGTCTTCCTGCTGCTGCGGGCGTTCTCCTCCGGCTGCGCCGCCCTCACCGGCGTCGAGGCGATCAGCAACGGCGTCCCCGCCTTCCGCAAGCCGAAGAGCAAGAACGCCGCCACCACCCTCGCGGCGATGGGCCTGCTGGCCGTCACGATGTTCTGCGGCATCATCGGGCTGGCCATGGCCACCGATGTGAAGATGGCCGAGAACCCGGCGAAGGACCTGATCAACAACGGCACCCCGGTCGGTTCGAGCTTCGTCCAGGACCCGGTGATCTCCCAGGTCGCGGCCGCCGTGTTCGGTGACGGGACGTTCTTCTTCGTCATCCTCGCCGGGGCCACCGCACTCGTCCTCTTCCTGGCCGCGAACACCGCGTACAACGGCTTCCCGCTGCTCGGCTCGATCCTGGCCCAGGACCGCTACCTGCCGCGCCAGCTGCACACCCGCGGCGACCGCCTCGCCTTCTCCAACGGCATCGTGCTGCTGGCCGGCGCCGCGATCCTGCTGGTCGTCATCTACGGGGCGGACTCGACCCGGCTGATCCAGCTCTACATCGTCGGTGTGTTCGTCTCCTTCACCCTCAGCCAGACCGGCATGGTCCGGCACTGGAACCGCCACCTGCGGGCCGAGAAGGACCCGCTCAAGCGCCGTCACATGATCCGCTCCCGCGCGATCAACACCTTCGGCGCCTTCTTCACCGGCCTGGTGCTCGTCGTCGTCCTGGCCACCAAGTTCACCCACGGCGCCTGGGTCGCGCTGCTCGGCATGGTGATCTTCTACGGCACGATGACCGCGATCCGTAAGCACTACGACCGGGTCGCCGAGGAGATCGCCGCCGACGAGACCCCGTCCGACGAGAGCGTCCGGCCCTCCCGGGTCCACTCGATCGTCCTGGTCTCCAAGCTCCACCGCCCCACCCTGCGCGCGCTCGCGTACGCGAAGCTGATCCGCTCGGACCAGCTGGAGGCGCTCTCCATCAGCGTCGACCCGGCCGAGACGAAGGCGCTCAGGGAGGACTGGGAGCGGCGCGGCATCAACGTGCCGCTGAAGATCCTCGACTCGCCGTACCGCGAAGTGACCCGCCCGGTCATCGAGTACGTCAAGGGCCTGCGCCGGGAGAGCCCGCGCGACGTCGTGAGCGTCTACATCCCGGAGTACGTCGTCGGCCACTGGTACGAGCACCTGCTGCACAACCAGAGCGCCCTGCGGCTCAAGGGCCGGCTGCTCTTCACCCCCGGCGTGATGGTCACCTCCGTGCCGTACCAGCTGGAGTCCTCCGAGGCGGCCAAGAAGCGGGCCAGGAAGCGCGCGGACTGGAGCGCCCCGGGCATGGTGCGACGCGGCCCGGTGGAGCGCAGGCCCAAGGAGCCCACCCACAAGAGCTGACACACGGCAGCGGTCCATTCCGCAGCCCGGTCCCGCTCGTGGTAAGCGGCCGGACGACACCCACGTACACTCGTAGGTTGTTGTCCGGCCGCTTTCACGTCGCGTTCGTTCCCCCTGTTTCCCCTGATCTCTGGAGCCACCCCCTCATGCAGAACGAATCCACGTCGCCGCAGACCGGGGAAACGCAGGCCGCAGACCCGCAGGCGGAAGAAACGCAGGCCGTGGAATCGCTGGTGGGGCAGGAGTACGAGGTCGAGGTCGGCCCCGTCGCACACGGCGGCCACTGCATCGCCCGGACCTCGCAGGGCCAGGTCCTGTTCGTACGCCACACGCTCCCCGGCGAGACGGTTGTCGCCCGGGTCACCGACGGCGCGGCCGACTCCCGCTTCCTGCGCGCCGACGCGGTGCGGATCATCGAGGCGTCCAAGGACCGCGTGAAGGCCCCCTGCCCGTTCGCGGGTCCCGGCAAGTGCGGCGGCTGCGACTGGCAGCACGCCAAGCCCGGCGCCCAGCGACGGCTCAAGGGCGAAGTGATCGCCGAACAGCTCCAGCACCTCGCGGGCCTCACCCCGGAGGAGGCCGGCTGGGACGGCACCGTCATGCCGGCCGAGGGCGACAAGCTCCCGCCGGGCGAGGTGCCCGCCTGGCGCACCCGGGTCCAGTACGCCATCGACGAGGACGGCCGGGTCGGCCTGCGCAAGCACCGCTCGCACGACATCGAGATCATCGACCACTGCCTGATCGCCGCCCCCGGCGTCACCGAACTCGGCATCGAGAAGCAGGACTGGCCCCAGATGGCCACGGTGGAGGCCATCGCCGCCACCGGTTCCAACGACCGTCAGGTCATCCTCACCCCCCGCTCCGGCGGCCGCCTCCCGCTGGTCGAGCTCGACAAGCCCGTCTCGGTCCTGCGCGTCGACGAGCACGACGGCGGAGTGCACCGCGTCCACGGCCGCGGCTTCGTCCGCGAACGCGCCGATGACCGCACCTACCGCGTGGGCTCCGGCGGCTTCTGGCAGGTCCACCCCCAGGCCGCCTACACCCTGGTCAAGGCCGTCATGCAGGGCCTTATGCCGCGCAAGGGCGAAATGGCCCTCGACCTGTACTGCGGCGTCGGCCTGTTCGCCGGCTCCCTCGCCGAACGCCTCGGCGACAAGGGCGCGGTCCTCGGCATCGAGTCCGGCAAGCGCGCGGTGGAGGACGCCCGCCACAACCTCAAGGACCTGGAGCGGGTCCGCATCGAGCACGGCAAGGTCGACCAGATCCTGCCCCGCACCGGCATCACCGAGGCCGACCTGATCGTCCTCGACCCGCCCCGCGCCGGAGCCGGCAAGCAGACGGTCAAGCGCCTCGCCGCCCTCGGCGCCCGCCGCATCGCCTACGTGGCATGCGACCCGGCGGCGCTGGCGCGGGACCTGGCGTACTTCCGCGAGGGCGGGTACAAGGTGCGGACGCTGCGGGCGTTCGATCTGTTCCCGATGACGTCGCACGTGGAGTGCGTGGCGATTTTGGAGCCTACTGCAAAGGGGCTCTGACCTGCGGCTTTCTTGTGTTTTTCAGATGTGGCCGGTGGTGCTCGACCTGTTTCCCGAAGTGCAGTGGGTCGAGCAGACGGATCGACTGAAGGCTTCCTGACCTGCGAATTTATGAGGGAGGCGCTGGCATCGTCGACGCCTTCAGGGTCGCGTTCGGAGAGTCCTGACGCGCGTATGACGCTCGAATTGGGACTCTCAACCTCGTGGACCTCTCCTGCTGGGGTCGTGTGGGCCGGATCCTCGGCACGGGGCAACGGACTCCGGTACGGGGGTCCGTTGCACCCGGCCTTGGGTCAAGGCCCCTTCGACGTCCCACCGCTAATCGTGCACGAGCTCGTTAGGGCCCGCAGAAGAACAACACGCGGGCGAGCGGCGGCTTGACCTGCGAGGTCAAGCACCAAAACCACCAAGTTAATTCTCTGCGGGCCCTAGGCCTGATGCGTCCGGTTTTACTGGGGTCGGACGCATCAGCCTGACTCACCCGTCCGTCCCGGGCGCGCGGTCGGTCGTTCGCATGTCGCCGTCGCCGTCGCCGTCCGGGAAAGGGTGCAGATCCAGGGCTCTTCCGGGACGGCTTCAGCCGGTGTGTCAGCGGAGTGTGGCGAACTTGTGGGGGCCGATGGGCGTGAGTTCGTTGGTGCGTCCGTGCAGGATCTTGTCGGCCCAGAGGGGGTCGTTGAGCAGGGCGCGGCCGATCGCGATGAGATCGAACTCGTCGCGCTCCATCCGCTCCAATAGGCCCGTGATGTCGGAGACGCGGCCGGTTCTGCCCTGGAAGACCTCAATGAACTCGTTGTCCAGGCCGACCGAACCGACGCTGATGGTGGCCTTGCCCGTGAGCTTCTTGGCCCAGCCCGCGAGGTTGAGTTCGGAGCCCTCGAACTCCGGCAGCCAGAAGCGGCGTGTGGAGCAGTGGAAGGCGTCGACGCCGGCCGCCGCGAGGGGCGTCAGGAACGCTTCGAGTTCCGCGGGCGATTCGGCGAGCCTGGCCTGGTAGTGGTCGGACTTCCACTGGGACATACGGAAGAGGATCGGGAAGTCGGGCGAGACGGCCTTGCGGCATGCCGCCACGATCTCGGTGGCGAACCGGGTGCGCGAGGTGATGTCACCGCCGTAGGAGTCGTCGCGCCGGTTCGTGTGCGACCAGAGGAACTGGTCGATGAGATAGCCGTGGGCGCCGTGAAGCTCGATGCCGTCGAATCCGCAGGCCTCGGCGGCGGCCGCGGCGGTCGTGAAGGCCGCGATGACGTCATCGATGTCCGAGAGCGTCATGGTGTGGCCCTGCGCCGAGCCGCTCAGGGGGATGCCGGAGGGGCCGACGCGGGGTGCGTCGGCGATTGGCGGCGCACCTGCGGCGCGCGTCATGCCCACATGCCACAGCTGCGGCATGATGGCGCCGTCCGCCGCGTGGACCGCTTCCGCCACCGCGGTCCAGCCGGCGAGCGCGTCCGCACCGTGGAACCGGGGGACACGGTCGCTCGTACCCGCCGAGGCGTGGTCGACATAGGTGCCCTCGGTGATGATCAGTCCCACGCCGCCCGCCGCCCGCCGGGCGTAGTACGCCGCCACATCGGCGCCGGGGACGCCGCCGGGCGAGAACTCACGCGTCATCGGAGCCATGACGATGCGGTTGGGGAGGTCGAGGCCGCCCAGGGAGAAGGGCCGGACGAGGACGTCCGAGGCGCGCGTGGAGGCATTACTGCTGGTCAAGGCTGCACCTTTGATCGATGGTTGCGTGCGCCGGGCGGGTACAGGACGAGCGGGGCCTGGCGACCACCGACAGCTTACCTGCCGGTTAGTTGGTTTGTTCAGGTTAAGGAGATCTCTCGTTCGTCGTCAAGCGGGCGACCGTCGTCGGCGGAATCGGCACGCCCGATGACGTCCGATCGGCCGGGGAGGTCACAATCTTTGGATCGGCGTACGACAGATTCAGGTCAACTTCCTTTGGGTGGACGGATCTTGCTGGTTGCGTGTCGCTGTTCCCGGAGTCCGCAGGGTCAGGCCCTGGGGGCGGGGCCGCACTTCAGACAGATTGGTATCCGGAATGATGACAACGACGCGACGTAGATTCCTCGGTTCCGTGGTGGTCGTGGCGGGGGCCGCGGCAGGCCTGACCCAGGGGGCGCCGACCGCGTGGGCGCAGACGGCCGAGGGCCGGGCCGGCCGGGTGGCCCCCGAGGTGATCGTGCGCCCCGGTGACGCGCGGTACGCCGCCCTTGCCGCGCGCGGCAACAACACCCGCTTCGTTTCCACGCCCGACGAGATATGGCTGGTCCACTCGCCGGCTCAGGTGGAGAAGGCGGTGAACCAGGCGGTCGCCGAGGGCCAGCGGATCACGGTGCGCGGGGGCGGGCACTGCTTCGACGGCCTGGTCGGCGATCCGGAGTACCGCCTCCTGGTCGACACCTCGGAGATGAAGGCGGTCTACTTCGATCCCGCCATGAACGCGTTCGCCGTCGAATCGGGCGCACTCCTCGGCGAGGTGTACCGCACGCTGTACGAAGGCTGGGGCGTGACGGTGCCCGGCGGTGTCTGCCCCGAGGTCGGCGTCGGAGGGCATGTGGTCGGCGGCGGATACGGTCCGCTTTCTCGTCGCTACGGTCTGTCGGTCGACCACCTGTGCGCGGTCGAGGTGGTCGTCCCGGGATCGTGCGGCGAGGCCAGGACCGTGGTGGCCACGAGCCGCCGGGACGACCCGAACCGTGAACTGTGGTGGGCGCACACGGGCGCCGGAGGCGGCCAGTTCGGCATTATCACGAAGTACTGGTTCAGGACGCCCGGTGCCGCGGGCGGCCCCTCTTCGCTCCTGCCGAAGCCTCCGCAGACGGTGCGCAAGGCGTTGGTGACCTGGCCCTGGCCGCAGTTCAACGAAACCAACTTCACCCGCCTCGTGATGAATCACGGTGCCTGGCACGCGGCCAACAGCGCCGCCGACTCGCCGTACGCCACCATGCACAGCTCGTTGCAAATCAGCTCGTGGTTCGCCGGCACCATCGTGCTCGACGTGACCATGGACGCGACGCGGGCCGACACCCAGCAGCTCCTCGACGACTACGTCAGCGCGCTGTCGGCGGGCGTCGGCGTCGAACCGACGGTCGAGAGCAAGGACGTGCCCTTCCTTGAGGCCGCCCTGACGCCCACGATCGGATACGGCAAGTACTCCCGTCACAAGTCCATGGGCGGACACCTCCGCAAGCCATTCGACGCGAACCAGGTCAGCACGCTCTACCGGGCGTTGAGCGACCCCGAGCACTGGGGGATCGGCCTCGTGTACCTGGCGGCGTACGGCGGGAAGATCAACACCGTCTCGCCGCAGGCGACCGCGGTGGCGGCGCGCGACTCCGTCATCAAGTTCTGGTTCTCGTGCAACTGGGAGCTGCCGGAGCAGGACGAGGCCGAGGTGAACTGGGTGCGCAAGCTCCACGGTGACGTCTGGGCGGAGACGGGCGGCTATCCGGTGCCGAACGACAAGTACGACGGCTGCTACATCAACTATCCGGACGCCGACGCCGAGAACCCGTATGTGAACACGTCCGGTGTGCCCTGGTCGACGCTGTACCACAAGGCGAACTACCCGAGGCTTCAGCGGGTCAAGGCCACGTACGACCCGAAGAACGTCTTCCGGCACGCGCTGTCGGTGAAGCCCGCCTGACGGTGAAGCAGCCCGCCTGACGGCCTGACGGCATCGCTCGACTGCCTGTGGCCCGGCCCCGATGAACGAGGGGCGGGGCCACAGGCAGTAGCGTTTTTGCCGGGCGTGTCGGGCGTGTCAGGCGGGCCGGGCGGGCCTGTCGAGAGTCTCCCGCACGTCGGCGTCGTGGTAAAAGGTGCGGCCCGACCGGCTCCGCCGGCGCCAGCTCTGCTGGCTGGCGTGGCGGTAGACGCTGCCGGGCGCGATCCCCCACAGGCGGGCGATGTCGGCCGCGCTCAGCCAGCGCGTGTCCTCCCGGGCGAGGCGGCGGCTCAACCGCAGCCAGTCGTGGCCGAGCCACTGGTGGGCCGGGTCGGCGGAGCAGACGATCTCCGCGGGACGGTGCGCCTGCCGGGACCGGACCATGGCGGTCAGCTCGCCGGAGCAGGCAGCCTCGACGCACTCGCCGATCGCCACCCGACTCAGAGGCTCGGGGTCGATCACCCGGCGGGTCCTGCGCACCAGGCCGGTGAACTCCTCGCAGATATCGGCCGCCGCCGGGTGCGCCGCCAGCCAGTCCACGTGCCGGACGAGGAAACCGGCGAGCACTGGAACCGTGTCCCGTGCTGTGCCCGCGCGCCTGGCGTCGACGACCACCCCCGCCCATGAGCGCAGTACGCCGAAGATTGCCGAACGCGCCTCGGAAGCCGTCGTGTTGAAGAGCATGCCGGGCAGCGGGCCCCCGGACGTGCGTTCGCGCGGCTGGTCGGTGCCGCCGAGCAGGAGGCCGCACTCCTCGTAGAGCTGCGGAAGCAGACGAAGCTCCCCCGCCAGCCGGTCCCGGCACACCGGGCACAGCCTCGATCTCCGCGCCGCGACCCGGACGGGCCGGCTGTCGGCCGCCCCGGCGCGGCAGGCGCTCCCCTCGCACGAGACCGCCACTGGCGACCCGCGCATGCCGTCCTGGCCCATGCTCATCCCCCTTGCCTCTGCTGCTTCTCCGAGCACCGAGAAGCTATTTCGGGGCTTCGGGCCGGGGCAAGGAGAACCGTGCCATTTGTAGCTCCCCTGACGGTGCGATGTCGTCGTTCTGTCGCCGTGCACGACGGCTGACACAAGTTGACGGAAGCCTGGACGGGAGGGGGTTGACTCTGCTTGGCCCGGCGAAGAAGCTATTCATTAGCTTCCGCCGAACTGTGTTGCAGTCCAGTCGGCTTGACGGGGGAGCCGCCATTGAGTGCCATTGAATTTCCCTCGTCGGATTCGCAGGACCCATGGAATTCCCGGATTCTCTCCCGGTCTTTCCTCCGACCTATCCAAGGAGTGGAAAATGGACGCTGCGGTGATCATCGCGGGCGCCGGTCCCGCCGGGCTCATGCTGGCCGGTGAACTGCGGCTCGCGGGGGTCGGCGTCATCGTGCTGGAGCGCCTCGCGGAGCGGACCGGCGAGTCCCGCGGTCTCGGATTCACCGCGCGCACGATGGAGGTGTTCGACCAGCGGGGCCTGCTGCCGCGCTTCGGTGACATCGAGACCAGCGCGCTGGGGCACTTCGGCGGCATCCCCCTGGACTTTGGGTTGCTGGAGGGCGCCTGGAAGGCCGCCAAGACCGTGCCCCAGGGGGTGACGGAGGCCAGGCTGGAGGAGTGGGCGGCCGATCTGGGCGCGGACATCCGGCGCGGCCACGAACTGCTCGCTCTGCGGGAGGACGCGGACGGGGTCGAGGTCGAGGTTCGCGGTCCCGAAGGCCCGCGCCCGCTGCGCGCCGCCTATCTTGTCGGCTGCGACGGCGGTCGCAGCACGGTCCGCAAGGCCGCGGGATTCGCCTTCCCCGGCACGGAGGCCACGCTGGAGATGTTCCTCGCCGATGTGAAGGGGCTCGACCTGGAGCCGCGCATGATCGGCGAGAAGCTGCCCGGCGGCATGGTGATGGTCGCCAAGCTGCCCGGCGGCATCACCCGCATCATCGCGGGAGAGTACGGGACCACGCCCCGGAGGCGCCCGGCTCCACCGGCGTACGAGGAGGTCGCGGCCGTCTGGAGGAGGCTGACCGGGGGCGACATCACACACGGCGAACCGGTGTGGCTGAGCGCCTTCGGCGACGCCGCGCGCCAGGCGTCCGAGTACCGCAGGGGCCGCGTGCTGCTGGCCGGCGACTCCGCGCACATCCATCTGCCGGCCGGTGGCCAGGGCATGAACACCAGCATCCAGGACTCGGTGAACCTCGGCTGGAAGCTGGCCGCCGTCATCAACGGCTGGGCGGGGCCCGGATTGCTGGACACCTACCACAGCGAACGGCATCCGGTCGGCGAGCGGCTCCTGATGAACACCCGCGCGCAGGGGCTGCTCCTGCTCAGCGGCCCGGAGGTGCAGCCCCTGCGCGAGGTGCTCGCCGAGCTGGTCGGCTTCGAGGAGGTCAACCGCCACCTCGCCGGCATGGTCAGTGGTCTGCTGATCACGTATGACGTGGGCGCCGGGACCAACCCGCTCCTCGGCAAGCGCATGCCCCACCTCGAACTGGTCGGCGAGCGCGCCAAGTCCAGCAGCACCGAGCTGCTGCACCCCGGCCGGGGCGTGCTGCTCGACCTGGCGGACAACGCACGGCTGCGCGAGCGCGCCGCGCCCTGGTCGGCGCATGTGGACATCGTCACGGCACAGCCGCACGCGGTGCCCGAGGACAGCGCGCTGCACGGCACGTCTGCCGTGCTGATCCGGCCCGACGGCCATGTCGCCTGGGCCGCCCCGGGCAGCTGTCACGACCTGCCCATGGCCCTGACGCGCTGGTTCGGCACACCGCGGGCCGGACGCGTCTTCTGAGGCCGTGGCGGGCCCCTCCGCGCCCGCGTGGTGGCGCGGCCCCGAATCCACTCAACTTCTGTCTTCCTGAGGAGAGAAACGGAATGCACAGCACGCTGATCGTGGCGAAGATGGACCCCGCATCGATTTCCGATGTGGCTAAGCTCTTCGGTGATTTCGACGGTACCGAAATGCCCCATCGCATGGGCACGAGGCGCCGCCAGCTCTTTTCGTTCCGGGGCCTGTATTTCCATCTGCAGGACTTCGACGAGAACAACGGCGGTGAACTCATAGAGGAAGCGAAGACCGATCCGCGATTCATTGGCATCAGCCAGGAGCTGAAGCCGTTCATTCAGGCGTACGACCCGAAGACCTGGCGCTCCCCGGCCGACGCCATGGCCACCCGCTTCTACGACTGGACCGCTTCCTCGTGACCGCGTTGACCGACAGGAAGGGAGGTGGCCTCGGATGGCACGTCGTGTAGTGGTCACCGGAATCGGAGTCCTCGCTCCGGGGGGCATAGGGGCCAAGAACTTCTGGAGTCTGCTCAGCGAGGGCCGTACGGCGACGCGGGGGATCACCTTCTTCGATCCCTCCTCGTTCCGTTCGCAGATCGCCGCCGAGGCGGACTTCGACGCCGAGCTGGCCGGCCTGAGCCCGCAGGAGATCCGGCGGATGGACCGTGCCGCGCAGTTCGGGGTCGTCACCGCGCGCGAGGCGCTGGCCGACAGCGGCCTGGACCTGGCCGGGACGGACCCGCACCGCACCGGGGTCACCATCGGAAGCGCGGTCGGCGCGACCATGGGCCTCGACGAGGAGTACCGGGTGGTCAGCGACGGCGGCCGACTCGACCTCGTCGACCACACGT
Organism: Streptomyces laculatispora; assembly: GCF_017353455.1. Taxonomy (GTDB): domain Bacteria; phylum Actinomycetota; class Actinomycetes; order Streptomycetales; family Streptomycetaceae; genus Streptomyces; species Streptomyces laculatispora. Next base: position 38,029 of record NZ_JAFMPZ010000093.1, on the reverse strand, counting down.
ATACGCCGCAGCACCTGTACAACCACTTCGTGCCGAGCTCCTTCTCGGTCGAGGTGGCCTGGGCCGTGGGCGCGGAGGGACCCAACAGCGTGGTGTCCACCGGCTGCACCTCGGGGATCGACTCGGTCGGCCATGCCGTCGAGCTGATCCGTGAGGGCACCGTCGACGTGATGATCGCCGGTGCGACGGACGCGCCGATCTCGCCGATCACCATGGCGTGCTTCGACGCGATCAAGGCGACCACGCCCCGCAACGACGAGCCCGAGAGTGCCTCGCGGCCCTTCGATGGCACCCGCAACGGCTTCGTGCTCGGCGAGGGCTCGGCGGTCTTCGTCCTGGAGGAGATGTCCGCCGCCCGCGCCCGAGGGGCACACATCTACGCGGAGATCGCGGGCTACGCCTCGCGGTGCAACGCCTTCCACATGACCGGACTGCGCCCTGACGGACGTGAGATGGGGGAGGCGATCCGGGCCGCGCTGGACGAGGCCCGGATCAACCCCGAGGCCATCGACTACATCAACGCTCATGGTTCGGGCACCAAGCAGAACGACCGGCACGAGACGGCGGCGTTCAAGCTGAGTCTCGGCGACCACGCGTACCGCGTCCCGGTCAGCTCCATCAAGTCGATGGTGGGCCACTCACTGGGGGCGATCGGCTCGATCGAGATCGCGGCCTCCCTGCTCGCCATGGAGAACCACGTGGTGCCGCCCACTGCGAACCTGCACACCCCGGACCCGGAGTGCGACCTCGACTACGTCCCGCTCGTTTCCCGGGAGCACACCACGGACACGGTTCTGACGGTCGGCAGCGGATTCGGCGGATTCCAGAGCGCGATGGTGCTGGCCCGTCCGGAGAGGAGCAGGGAATGACCGCCCGAGTCGTCATCACCGGCATCGGTATCGCCGCGCCCAACGGGTTCGGCGTGGAGGACTACTGGGCCGCGACCCGGGTCGGCAAGAGCGCGATCGGCCGCATCACTCGATTCGACGCCACGCAGTACCCGGCCCGGCTGGCCGGTGAGATCCAGGGCTTCGAGGCACGGGACCACTTGCCGGGCCGGTTGATCCCGCAGACCGACCGGATGACCCAGCTCGCTCTGGCCGCCACCGACTCGGCGTTCGCGGATGCCGGGGTCCGTCCCGGTGACATCCCTGAGTACGACATGGGTGTCGTCACCGCCAGCACGGCGGGTGGCTTCGAGTTCGGCCAGAACGAGCTTCAGGCGCTGTGGAGCAAGGGCAGCCGCTATGTGAGCGCGTACCAGTCGTTCGCCTGGTTCTACGCGGTCAACAGCGGACAGATCTCCATCCGCAACGGCATGCGCGGGCACAGTGCGGTGGTCGTCAGCGAGCAGGCCGGAGGACTCGACGCGATCGCCCAGGCGCGCCGGCAGATCCGCAAGGGCAGCAAGCTGATCTGCTCCGGCGGCTTCGACGCCTCGATCTGCCCGTGGGGCTGGGTGGCACAGCTCAGCAACGGCCGCATCAGCACCAGCGACAACCCCGAGCGGGCCTATGTGCCCTTCGACGCGGAAGCCTCGGGCTACGTTCCGGGCGAGGGCGGCGCGCTGCTCATCCTGGAGGACGCCGAAGCCGCACGGCGGCGCGGAGCGGAGAACGTCTACGGTGAGCTCGCCGGGTACGGCTCGACCTTCGACCCGAAGCCCGGCAGCGGACGCGAACCCGGGCTGCGGCGCGCGATCGAGCTGGCCCTCACCGACGCCGGCGTCGACGCCGGTGGCATCGACGTGGTGTTCGCGGACGCCGCGGGCACCCGCGCACTCGACCGTGCCGAGGCCGAGGCGCTCATCGGGGTCTTCGGAGCGGCCGGCGTGCCGGTCACAGCGCCCAAGACGACGACCGGGCGGCTGTACTCGGGAGCCGCTCCGGTGGATGTGGCTGCCGCGCTCCTCGCGATGCGTGAGGGCCTGATTCCGCCCACCGTGAACGTCACGCTCTCCTCCGAGTACGCCATCGACCTGGTCACCGGGCAGCCGCGCCCGGCGCCCCTGCGCCACGCGCTTGTCGTGGCCCGCGGCTACGGCGGCTTCAACTCCGCGGTGGTCGTACGCGGCACGGACTGACGCCGCCGGTCACCCGCACCGAGAACCACATACCCCTGTCGACCACCATGAAAGGCATGAACATGTCCAAGACCGAGTGCACCGTCGAGGACCTCAAGCGCATCCTGCTGGAGGGTGCGGGGGCCGACGAGGACGTGGACCTCGACGCCGACATCCTCGACACCGACTTCGAGAGCCTCGGCTACGAGTCGCTGGCCCTTCTGGAGACCGCGGGGCGGATCGAGCGGGAGTTCGGCATCACCCTCGACGACGAGGTCTTCGTCGACAACCCCACCCCGCGTGCGCTGGTGGCCGCCGTCAATGCGCAGCTGCTCGGCTCCGTCGCCGCCTGACCTCCACCTTTCCTTTCGTCTGGAGAAGAGATACAGATGTCGCAGCAGGACCAGCGGGTCGCCCTCGTCACCGGAGCCACCAGCGGGATCGGCCTCGCGGCCGCCCGGCTGCTCGCCACCCAGGGACACCGGGTGTTCATCGGAGCGCGGAGCGCGGAGAACGTCGCGGAAACCGTCGAGCAGCTCCAGGCCGAAGGCCTCGATGTCGACGGCGCCACGCTGGACGTGCGCTCCCCGGACGGCGTGCGTGCCTTCGTGGCGGCGGCGGTGGACCGGTTCGGGACGGTTGACGTGCTGGTGAACAACGCGGGCCGGTCCGGTGGCGGGGTCACCGCGGACATTGAGGACGAGCTGTGGGACGACGTGATCGCCACCAACCTCACCAGCGTCTTCCGGATCACCCGCGAGGTGCTCAACACCGGTGGGATGCGCGGGAAGTCCCGCGGCCGGATCATCAACATCGCCTCCACGGCGGGTAAGCAGGGCGTCGTGCTCGGCGCCCCGTACTCGGCCTCCAAGCACGGCGTCGTCGGCTTCACCAAGGCCCTGGGCAACGAGCTCGCGCCGACCGGCATCACCGTCAACGCCGTCTGCCCCGGCTATGTCGAGACACCGATGGCCCAGCGGGTGCGCCAGGGATACGCGGCCGCCTACAACGTCACCGAGGAAGCGATCCTGGAGAAGTTCCAGGCGAAGATCCCGCTCGGCCGCTACTCCGCGCCCGAGGAGGTCGCCGGCCTGGTCGGCTACCTGGCCTCGGACACCGCCGCCTCCATCACCGCGCAGGCGCTCAACGTCTGCGGCGGACTCGGCAACTTCTGATCCCCGCCCCCACCCGTACTCCCGCAACTGTGAATGGAGATCATCATGACGGTCCGTGAGGTCGAGCACGAGATCACCGTGCAGGCCCCCGCCGCCGAGGTCTACCGCCTGATCGCCGAGGTGGAGAACTGGCCCCGCATCTTCCCGCCGACCATCTACGTCGACCAGGTCGAGCGGGGTGTACCGGGCGCCGACGGCGTGAGCGAGGAACGCATCCGCATCTGGGCCACCGCCAACAGCACGGCCAAGAGCTGGTCCTCGCGCCGCACCCTCGACCCGAAGGCCCTGCGCATAACCTTCCGGCAGGAGGCGTCCGCGCCGCCGGTCGCTGCTATGGGCGGCACCTGGATCATCGACCCGATCTCCGCCGACGAGTCCAGGGTCCGGCTGCTGCACGACTACCGGGCCGTCGACGACGACCCCGAGTCCCTGAAGTGGATCGACGAGGCCGTCGACCGCAACTCCCGGTCGGAGCTCGCCGCTCTGAAGACCAACGTCGAACTCGTCCACGCCACCGCGGAAGTGACGTTCTCCTTCGACGACACGGTACGGATCAACGGCTTGGCGAAGGACGTCTACGACTTCATCAACGAGGGGGAGAAGTGGGAGGAGCGGCTGCCCCACGTGGCGTCCGTACGCCTTGAGGAGGTCTCCCCGGGCCTGCAGATCCTGGAGATGGACACCCGCACCAAGGACGGCCACACGCACACCACTAAGTCTTACCGCGTGTGCTTCCCGCACCGGAGGATCGCGTACAAGCAGGTCACTCTGCCCGCGCTGATGACCCTGCACGCCGGCTACTGGACGTTCACGGAGGACGAGGGCGGCGTCCTCGCCTCCTCGCAGCACACCGTCGTGCTGAACACCGAGAACATCACCAAGTACCTAGGCCCGGACGCCGGGATCCCCGAGGCCAAGGAGCACGTCCGGTCGGCCCTGAGCACCAACAGCCGGGCGACCCTGGAGCTGGCCAAGGACCACGCCGAGCGATCGCCGCGCTGACCATGGCAGCGACCCCCACGGAATCCCAGGTGATCGTGGTCGGGGCGGGTCCGGTCGGGCTGATGCTCGCCGGCGAGCTGCGGCTCGGCGGGGCCCGGGTGCTGGTCGTCGAGCGTCTGGCCACCCCCACCACGGAGTCCAGGGCGTCCACCCTGCACGCCCGCACCATGGAGATCCTCGACAGCAGGGGCCTGCTCGACGGCCTGGTCCCCGTGCCGAACGACGTCATGGGCCACTTCGGCGGGATTCCGCTCGATCTCACTCTTCCCTCAGCCCACCCGGGCCAGTGGAAGGTCCCGCAGACTCGCGTTGAGGAACTGCTCCAGGACTGGGCGACGGGCCTCGGCGCCGTCGTCCTGCGCGGTCACGAACTGCGCGGCATCACCGTCGGCGAGGACCATGTCGCGGCGGACGTGCTCGGCCCGAACGGGCCGGTGCGGATGCGCGCGCGGTACGTCGTCGGGTGCGACGGCGAGCAGAGCGCGGTGCGCCGCCTCGGCGGCATCGCCTTCCCCGGCGAGGACGCCTCCCGCGAGCTCATCCGCGCGGACGTGGCGGGTCTCGATATCCCGCCGCGCCGCTTCCAGCGCCTGGAACACGGACTCGCCATCTCCGCGCGCCGTCCCGACGGAGTGACCCGCGTGATGGTGCACGAGTTCGGCCGCATCGCGAAACCCCGTTCCTCGGAACCGGAGTTCAATGAGGTCGCCGAGGGCTGGAAGCGCGTCACCGGCGAGGACATCAGCGGCGGCGACCCGCTGTGGGTCAATGCCTTCGGCAATGCGTCACGGCTGGCCGAGCGGTACCGCGACGGCCGGATCCTGCTCGCGGGCGACGCTGCCCACCAGCAGATGCCGGTCGGCGGCCAGGCACTCAACCTGGGCCTGCAGGACGCCGTCAACCTCGGCTGGAAGCTGGCCGCGCAGGTCGCCGGCCGGTCGCCGGACAGGCTCCTGGACAGCTATCACGCCGAGCGGCACGCCGTGGGACGGCGCACGCTGAACAACATCAGAGCGCAATCCCTCCTGCTGCTCGGCGGCGGCGAAGTGGAGGGCTTCCGGCGGGTGTTCGGCGAGCTCGTCGCCGGGGAGGGCGTCCGTGCCCGGCTGGCTGGCATGATCTCCGGTCTGGAGGTCCGCCACGACGTGGGACCGAGCGGCCATTTCCTTCTCGGCGGCCGTGTCCCGCACGTGGAACTCGCCGGGGAGGAGGGCACGGTCACCACCACCGCCCTCCTCAGGCCGGGGCACGCTGTTCTGATCGGTCTCTCCGGTGATCCGCGCCACGGGGCGCGACTGCGCGCCCTGGCCGGGGCGTGGCACCCGCGGGTCGGCGTGACCCTCGCCGCACCCGTCCACGACGGCACCGCGTTGGCCGGCCTCGACGCCGTACTCGTACGACCGGACGGCCATGTCGTGTGGACCGGCGGGGCGGAAGAAGCGGAACTCCACGTTGTGCTGCGCCGCTGGTTCGGCGAGCCGGAACCCGCCGGTACGGCCGGGACCACCCGGGACCTGGCCCACGGGACCTCCGCGAGCGAGTCCGTACTCGCCGACAGGACCGCCCTGGTCACGCACGCGAGCGTGGGAGCGGGCCGGGCGGTTGCCCTGCGCCTCGCGGGCAGGGGAGCCCTCGTCGCCGTGCACCACAACGGTGACCAGGAGGCGGCCGACGACGTCGTCCGCGCGATCGAGCGGCAGGGCGGACGGGCCTTCACACTCGGCGGGGACCTCGGCGGGTACAAAAACGTCCAGCGTCTCTTCGCCGACCTGGAGACGGAGCTGACGGACCGCACCGGCGGTCCCGCACTCGACATCCTGGTCAGCGGTGCCGGTGCCGTCCGCGCCGCCGCCCCCGGGGACGCGACGGCGGAGGACTTCGACCGGCTGGTGGCGGCGGGTGCCAAGGAGCCGTACTTCGTCATCCAGCGGGCCCTGAAGAGCCTCGCCGACGGGGGCCGCGTCATCCGCATCACGCCCGGCGCGGCCGAGCCGGGGGAGCCGAAGGCGGTCGCGTACGCGGTTGCCGGGGGCGCCGTCGAGACACTCGTCCGGCACTACGCCGCGGCGCTGGCACCGCGCGGCATCACAGTCAACAGCGTCGCGGGCGACGCCGGGCGGGTCGCCACGCTGGCGGCCTTCCTCGCAAGCGACGACACGGCCGGTATCACCGGCGCCGTGCTCGACGCCGGCGGCGGCCCGGTCCCCGGGCTACCGGCCGCCTGACCCCGCCGCGCCCGAAGCGGCGGACGCACTGCCACCGCAAGGCGTCGGCCGCGGAGCCTGGAGCTCCGCGGCCGCCGTTCCCTCCTTTTCATCCCGTTCCACCTCATCGAAGGGACACTCATGTCGCAGGACCGCCTCCGCCTTGCGTTGATCGTCGGCAGCAACCGCGAAGCCCGCTTCGGCAAGGTCATCGGCGATTGGATCGCCGGCGTGGCGAAGCGGCGCGGTGACGTCACGGTTGACGTGATCGACCTCGTGGACCACGAGCTGCCCACCGCGCTGTCGCGGAACCCGGCGCCCGAGGTCGCCGCCGAGCTGGCCAAGGTCTCGCCGCGCCTCGCCGAAGCGGACGCGTTCGTCGTGGTGACACCGGAGTACAACCACAGTTACCCCGCAGGGCTGAAGAACCTCATCGACTGGCACCACACCCAGTGGCAGGCCAAGCCGGTCGGCTTCGTCTCCTACGGCGGGCTCTCGGGCGGCCTGCGAGCCGTGGAGCACCTGCGTCCGGTCTTCGCCGAGCTGCACACGGTGACCGTCCGCGATGTGGTCAGCCTCCACATGGCGTGGGACCAGTTCGGCCCGGACGGCGCCCCCGCGGACGAGGGTCCTGCCCAGGCCGCGAAGGTGCTGCTCGACCAGATCAGCTGGTGGGGCAACGCCCTGCGGGAGGCGCGCGCCAAGACCCCTTACGGAAGCTGACCATGACCACCGCCGAAGAGACCGTTCCCAGCATCATGGACCGCCTCGACGAGCTGCGGTCGCTCAAGGAGCAGGCCCGGGAGGGGCTGGATCCGGCCGCCACCGACCGCCAGCACGCAAAGGGCAAGCTCACCGCCCATGAACGCATCGAGCTGCTCCTGGACGAGGGATCGTTCAACGAGGTGGAGCCGCTGCGCCGGCACCGGGCGACCGGCTTCGGCCTGGAGGCCAAACGTCCGTACACGGACGGCGTCGTCACCGGCTGGGGCACCGTCCACGGCCGCACGGTCTTCGTCTACGCGCACGACTTCCGGATCTTCGGCGGGGCGCTCGGTGAGGCACACGCCACCAAGATCCACAAGATTATGGACATGGCCATCTCGGCCGGTGCCCCGCTGGTCTCGCTCAACGACGGCGCCGGCGCCCGTATCCAGGAGGGCGTCACCGCCCTGGCCGGCTACGGCGGCATCTTCCAGCGCAACACCCGCGCCTCGGGCGTCATCCCGCAGATCTCGGTGATGCTCGGCCCCTGTGCGGGCGGCGCCGCCTACAGCCCGGCCCTCACCGACTTCGTCTTCATGGTCCGTGAGATCTCGCAGATGTTCATCACCGGACCGGACGTCGTCAAGGCGGTCACCGGCGAGGAGATCACCCAGAACGGCCTCGGCGGCGCCGACGTCCACGCGGGGATCTCGGGCGTGGCGCACTTCGTGTACGACGACGAGGAGAGCTGCCTGGAGGAGGTCCGCTTTCTCCTGGCGCTGCTGCCCGCCAACAACCGCGAGCTCGCGCCCGTCGAGGACGCGGGTGACCCTGCCGACCGTCCCACCGAAGCCCTTCGGGGGCTGGTCCCCGCGGACCCGGGGCAGTCGTACGACATCCGAGCGGTGATTGAGGAACTCGTCGACTCCGGTGAGCACTTCGAAGTGCACCCCGTCTGGGGGGCCAACCTCGTGTGCTCGCTGGCCCGGCTGGACGGGCATGTCGTCGGGATCGTCGCCAACCAGCCCGCCGTGATGGCCGGTGTCCTGGACATCGAGTCGTCCGAGAAGGGTGCGCGGTTCGTACAGTTCTGCGACGCGTTCAACATCCCCCTGGTGACCCTGGTGGACGTGCCCGGCTTCCTGCCGGGCGTCGCCCAGGAGCACAACGGCATCATCCGACGCGGCGCCAAGCTCCTGTACGCGTACTGCAATGCCACCGTGCCCCGGATCTCGCTCGTCCTGCGCAAGGCCTACGGCGGCGCCTACATCGTCATGGACTCCCGTTCCATCGGTGCCGACCTGGCACTGGCCTGGCCCACCAACGAAATCGCGGTGATGGGAGCGGAAGGCGCGGCGAACGTCATCTTCCGCCGCGAGATCAACGCCGCCCCCGACCCGGAGTCCGTACGCAGCCAGCGGATCAAGGACTACCGGTCCGAGCTCATGCACCCCTACTACGGGGCGGAGCGCGGACTCATAGACGATGTCATCGATCCGAGGGACACCCGCGGCGCGCTTGCCCGGTCGCTGGCCATGCTCCGCGCCAAGCACGCGGACCTGCCCTCGCGCAAGCACGGGAACCCTCCGCAGTGAGCGGGCGAGAAGCAGCCTCCGTGCCCCTGATCCGGGTGGAGAAGGGCACCCCGCAGGCCGAGGATCTCGTCGCGCTCACTGCGGTGCTCCTCAGCCGGGGCAGAGCCGCACTGGGGCCGGACGCGGACCGGAGGCGGACCTTCGTGCCCTGGAGCCGCGCCGGGAACCCGACGGCGTGCCCCACTCCCCGCAGCTGGCGCACCTGAACGCGGAACGCCGGCCGCGCTTTCTCGACGTGACCACCTCGTCAGCACACATCAGCAAAGGAAACGACATGAAGGCTTTGGTCCTGTCGGGCGGGTCGGGTACCCGGCTGCGCCCCTTCAGCTACTCGATGCCGAAACAGCTCATACCGATTGCGAACAAGCCGGTCCTGGAGCACGTCCTGTGCAACGTCAGGGACCTCGGCGTGACGGAGATCGGTGTCATCGTCGGCGACCGCGCCGCGCAGATCGAGGCGGTCATCGGCGACGGCTCCGCGCTCGGCGTGGAGATCGTCTACATCCCTCAGGAGGAGCCCCTCGGCCTCGCCCACTGCGTCGAGCTCGCCCGGCCCTTCCTGGGCGACGATGACTTCGTGATGTACCTCGGCGACAACATGCTGCCCGAAGGCGTGGAGCGGATCGCCGAGCAGTTCGCGTCCGAGCGTCCGGTGGCCCAGGTCGTGGTCCACAAGGTGTCGGATCCGCGCGCCTTCGGGGTCGCCGAGCTGGCCCCGGACGGCAGGGTCGAGCGCCTGGTGGAGAAGCCGCAGGAGCCCAAGAGTGATCTCGCGCTCATCGGCGTCTACTTCTTCACCCCGGCGATCCACAAGGCCGTCGCCGCCATCGAGCCGAGCGCGCGCGGTGAACTGGAGATCACCGACGCCATCCAGTGGCTCGTCGCCAATGGGGACGAGGTCAAGGCCAGCGAGTACGAGGGCTACTGGAAGGACACCGGCCGCATCGAGGACGTCCTGGAGTGCAACCAGAAGCTCCTCGGCGACCTGAAGTCGGCCGTCAAGGGCGAGGTCGATGCGGCCAGCACGCTCATCGGCACGGTCGTCGTGGAGGCAGGCGCCAAGGTCATCGGCTCCCGTATCGAGGGCCCCGCCGTGATCGGTGCCGGGTCGGTGGTGACGGGCAGCCTCATCGGCCCGTACACCTCCATCGGCAAGGGCGTCCGGCTGACCGGTGCGAGCATCGAGTACTCGATCGCGCTGGACGGCGCCACGGTCTCCCACGTACGCAGCCTGCACAGTTCCATCATCGGACGCTCCGCCACGGTCGGATCGTCCGAACGGAACACCCGTCATCACCGGCTCGTTGTCGGTGACCACGCGCGAGTCGAGGTAGCGGCATGAAGAAGATCCTGATCACCGGCGGCGCGGGCTTCATCGGCTCGCATTATGTGCGCACCCTCCTGAACGACGGCTACGAGAACTGGAAGGGCGCCCACGTCACCGTCCTCGATAAGCTCACCTACGCCGGCAACCACCAGAACCTGCCCTCGACGCACCCGCGCCTCACGTTCGTCCAGGGAGACATCTGCGATTCCGGGCTGCTGCGCGAACTGCTGCCGGGACACGACGCGGTTGTCCACTTCGCCGCCGAGTCACACGTGGACCGGTCCCTGGAGTCCGCCGAGGAGTTCGTCCACACCAACGTCACCGGCACTCAGCGACTGCTCGACGCAGTGCTCGCCGCGCGCGTGCAGCGCGTCGTCCACGTCTCCACCGACGAGGTCTACGGTTCCATCGACGAGGGTTCCTGGACCGAGGAGTGGCCGCTCGCGCCCAACTCCCCGTACTCCGCGTCCAAGGCCGCCTCCGACCTGCTGGCCCGGTCGTACTGGCGCACGCACGGGCTGAACCTTTCCATCACCCGGTGCTCCAACAATTACGGCCCGTACCAGCACCCGGAGAAGCTCATCCCGCTGTTCGTCACCAACCTGCTGGAGGGCGAGCAGGTGCCGCTCTACGGCGACGGCGGCAACATCCGCGAGTGGCTGCACGTGGACGACCACTGCCGCGCGATCGACCTGGTCCTCAACGAGGGCCGGGCCGGCGAGATCTACAACATCGGCGGCGGCAACGAGCAGACCAACCGGGCCATCACCGAACGCCTCATCGCACTGACCCGTCAGGACTGGTCCATGGTCCGCCACGTCCCCGACCGCAAGGCGCATGATTTGCGCTACTCCCTCGACGAGTCGAAGATCCGCGACGAGCTCGGCTACGCCCCCCGCATCACCTTCGAGCAGGGCCTGGCCGACACCGTCGCCTGGTACAACGACAACCCCGGCTGGTGGAAGGGCACCAAGCACAACAAGCAGGGATGAAAGCCGCCCGCTCCGTGCGGCGTTCCCCGACCGCGCCGCACGGAGCGGGTCGGCCCCACCACTGGCTACGACGGAGGACACCATGAGTGTGCACAAGAAGATTGTGCTCGACGAGGTTCGCAAGTACCACCAGGACGACCAGGGCGACGGAGTGTTCGTGCCCGGCGTTACCGAGATCTGGCCGTCCGGGGCCGTGCTCGACGAGGAGGACCGGACCGCTCTCGTCGAGGCTGCCCTGGAGATGCGCATCGCGGCCGGCCGCAGCTGCCGCAAGTTCGAGTCGTCCTTCGCCCGTAGGATGAAACGCCGCAAGGCCCATCTGACCAACTCCGGCTCGTCCGCGAACCTGCTCGCGACGACGGCCCTGACCTCGCACCTTCTGGAGGACAGCCGGCTGCGGCCCGGCGACGAGGTCATCACCGTGGCGGCGGGCTTCCCCACCACCGTCAACCCGATCCTGCAGAACGGCCTGATACCGGTCTTCGTCGACGTCGAACTCGGCACGTACAACACGACCGCGGACCGGGTGGCCCAGGCAATCGGACCCAAGACCCGGGCGATCATCATCGCGCACGCGCTCGGCAACCCCTTCGAGGTCGCCGAGATCGCGCAACTCGCCCACGACCACAACCTGTTCCTCATCGAGGACAACTGCGACGCGGTCGGTTCGACGTACAACGGCCAGCTCACCGGCACCTTCGGCGACCTGACCACCGTCAGCTTCTACCCGGCCCACCACCTGACGATGGGCGAGGGCGGCTGCGTCCTGACGGCCGACCTGGCGCTCGCCAGGATCGTCGAGTCCCTGCGCGACTGGGGCCGCGACTGCTGGTGCGAGCCGGGCGAGAGCGACAAGTGCCTTAAGCGATTCAAGTACCAGATGGGCACCCTGCCGGAGGGCTACGACCACAAGTACATCTTCTCGCACGTCGGTTACAACCTGAAGGCCACCGACCTCCAGGCGGCGCTCGGCCTCACCCAGCTCACCAAGCTCGACGACTTCGTCGAGGCGCGCAAGCGCAACTGGCGACGGCTGCGCGAGGGCCTGGAGGGCGTCCCGCACCTGCTGCTGCCCCGGGCGACGCCGGGCAGCGACCCGAGCTGGTTCGGCTTCGTGCTCACCGTCAGCCCCGACGCCCCGTTCAAACGCGCCGAGCTGGTGGACTTCCTGGAGGGCCGCAAGATCGGCACCCGGCGGCTCTTCGCCGGCAATCTCACCCGGCACCCCGCCTACATCGACCAGCCCCACCGCGTCGTCGGCAACCTCGACAACAGCGACGTCATCACCGCGCAGACCTTCTGGGTCGGGGTCTACCCGGGCCTGACCGACGAGATGATCGATTACGTCGTCTCCTCCGTGAAGGAATTCGTGGAGGCACGCGGATGACCATGGAGATCGTGGGAAACGGCTTTCTGGCCAGGAACCTGCGCCCCTTCGCGCACCGCTACCCGGACACCGTCGCCGTGGCGGCCGGCGTCTCCTGGGCGAGCGGTACCTCGGACGCCGACTTCGCCCGCGAGGCGGCGTTGCTCGCCGATGTCGCCGACCGCTGCCGCGCCACCGGACGGCGCCTGCTCTTCTTCTCCACCGCCGCCACCGGCATGTACGGCGCGGTGGACGGTCCCGGCCGCGAGGACAGCTTCATCGAACCCTGCACGCCGTACGGCGCGCACAAGCTGGCACTGGAACAGCAGCTGCGGACCAGCGGCGCCGACCATCTGATCCTGCGCCTCGGCCACCTGGTCGGCCCCGGTCAGCCCGCGCACCAGCTGATCCCCGCACTGATCCGGCAGATGCGCGAAGGCGACGTGCGCGTACAGCGCGACGCGGCCCGCGACCTCATCGACGTACGCGACGTCGTCACCGTCATCGACCGGCTGCTCGCCCAGGACCTGCGCGGCGAGATCGTCAACGTCGCCTCCGGCGTGGCGGTCCCCGTGGGCCGGATCGTCGACCACCTGGAGGAGCGGCTCGGCTTACGGGTCCGCAGGGAGTACCACGACGCGGGTGCCCAGCACGTCATCTCCATCGACAAGCTGCGCTCCCTGGTCCCGGAGACCGCCGCGATGGACTTCGGCCCCCTCTACCACCGTCAGGTCCTCGACGCGTTCCTCGCGTCGGAGGGCGCACCGTCCGGGGCCTGAGCTCCGAACACCCCTCCGATCAGAGGAGTCACGTACATGCTTTCCTCGCTTGTCCAGCCCGAATCCGGCACCGGCCGGTTGCGGCCGCGCCGCGACCCCTCGGCCGCCGAGCGCATCGCCCGGTCGGCCGCCACCACCGGGGCGTCCCTGCGCACCGAGGACTTCCCGCAGTGGTTCGAAGAGCGCGGCAGGGCCCACCGGTTCACCGTGGACCGGATCCCCTTTCAGGAGCTCGACGGCTGGTCCTTCGATGCCGCCACCGGCAACCTGGTGCACCGCAGCGGCCGGTTCTTCTCCGTCGAGGGACTGCGCGTCACCCAGGACGAGGGACCGCACCGCGAGTGGTTCCAGCCCATCATCAAGCAGCCCGAGATAGGCATCCTCGGCATCCTCGTCAAAGAGTTCGACGGGGTCCTGCACTTCCTCATGCAGGCCAAGATGGAGCCCGGCAACCGCAATCTGCTCCAGCTTTCGCCGACCGTTCAGGCCACCCGGAGCAACTACACCAAGGTCCACAAGGGCGCCGATGTGAAGTACATCGAGTACTTCACCCGCCCCGGCCGCGGCCGGGTCATCGCCGATGTGCTGCAGTCCGAGCACGGTTCGTGGTTCTTCCGGAAGAGCAACCGCAACATGATCGTCGAAGCCGTCGGCGATGTGCCGGTCGACGACGACTTCTGCTGGCTCACCCTCGGCCAGATCGGCGAGCTCCTGCTCCGGGACAACGTCGTGAACATGGACTCGCGCACGGTCCTCGCCTGTGCGCCGTTCCCCGACAACGGCGCCGACGCCCTGCTCTCGGACACCGAACTCGTCTCGTGGTTCACCGCCGAGCGCTCCCGGCACGACGTGCGCGTCGAGCGTCTGCCGCTCCGCTCGATACCCGGCTGGGCACGCGGGGATTCGACCATCGATCACGAACTCGGCCGGTACTTCCGCGTGGTCGCCGTCTCCGTGGAGGCGGGCAGTCGCGAGGTCACCGGCTGGACCCAGCCCCTGTTCGAGCCCCTGGGCGTGGGCGTCACGGCCTTCCTCACCCGGCGGATCGGGGGTGTGCCGCACTTCCTGGTGCACGCGCGTGTGGAGGGCGGCTTCCTGGACACCGTCGAGCTCGGACCCACCGTCCAGTACACCCCGGACAACTACGCCCATCTGACCGGCGAGGACCGGCCGCCCTTTCTCGACCTGGTGCTCGACGCCCGTCCGGACCGCATCCGGTACGAGGCCCTCCACTCGGAGGAGGGCGGCCGCTTCCTCAACGCGGAGAGCCGCTACCTCGTGATCGAGGCCGACGAGGAGCAGGCCCCGCTGGTGCCGCCCGCCGGATTCCAGTGGGCCACCGCCGCCCAGCTCACTTCCCTGGTCCGGCACGGTCACTACGTGAACGTCCAGGCACGGACCCTGCTCGCCTGCCTCAACGCGACGGCGGTGCGCTCCTGATGAAGACCGTGCGGATCGGAGTCCTCGGCTGCGCGGACATCGCACGCCGACGCCTGCTGCCCGCCATCGCGGCGGAGCCCGGCACCACCGTCGCGGCCGTATCCAGCCGCGACGGCGTCAGGGCACGCGAACTGGCGGGGCGGTTCGGTGCCCGGCCCGTGACGGGGTATGCCGAGCTTCTGGAGCGGGACGACATCGACGCGGTGTACCTGCCGCTGCCCGCCGCGCTGCACGCCCGGTGGACCGAAGCGGCCCTGCGCGCAGGCAAACACGTCCTCGCCGAGAAGCCGCTCACCACCTCCCTGGCTCAGAGCCGTCGGCTGATTGACCTGGCACGGGAGTCGGGCCTCGCCCTGATGGAGAACATCATGTTCGTCCATCACTCCCAGCACGACGCCGTACGGAAACTCGTGGCGGACGGTGCGATCGGGGACCCACGCGCCTTCCACGCCGCCTTCACCGTCCCCCGGCTGCCCGACGACGACATCCGGTACAGCCCCGAGCTCGGCGGCGGCACGCTGTGGGACACGGGCGTTTACCCCCTGCGTGCCGCGCTGTACTTCCTCGGCCAGAACCTCGAAGTGCTCGGTGCCCTGCTCACCGAAGGCCCTGGCCGACGGGTGGACACCGCGGGTTCGGCACTGCTGCGCACGCCCGAAGGCGTCGGTGTGCAGCTGACCTTCGGGCTCGATCACGGATACCGTTCCGCCTACGAGATCTGGGGCAGCCAGGGACGCATCACGGTGGAGCGGGCCTTCACACCGCCCGCTGACCATCGGCCCCTGGTCCGGATCGAGCGCCGCGGCGGCGTGGAGGAGGTCTCGCTGAGCCCCGACGACCAGGTGGCCGCCACGGTCCGGGCGTTCGCCTCGGCGGTACGCGACCGTTCGGCGACCGACCCGGCCTGCCTGCGCCAGGCCGAGCTGCTGCACGAGCTGCGCGAGCAGGCGCTGCCGAGTCGGCCATGACGGACCGCCCCCTGCCGCGAGGGAACGGCCGTGTGGCGGGCGCGCCGGGAGCGGACCCCTCGCCGGTCCGCGAGATCACCCTGGACGCCGGGGACGTCACCCTGTCGGCCCTGCTGGCCGAGCCGGCGGGCGACGTACCGCCACGCGCCGTCGTGGTCGCCGTGCACGGCAGCGGCATGCGGGCCGGCTATTTCGACAGCCGTGCCCTGCCGGGGCTCTCACTGCTGCGCCTGGGGGCGGCACTCGGCTACACCGTGCTCGCTGTGGACCGTCCGGGATACGGGCGGTCCACGGCGAGCCTGCCCCTGGGGCTGCCTCTCGCCGAGCAGGCCACGACTCTGCACACCGCGCTGGCCGACTTTGCCGCGCGCCACCGGACCGGGGCGGGCTGCTTCGTGGTCGCCCACTCCAACGGCGGCAAACTGGCTCTCGCGGCAGCTGCTGAGCAGGGCGGCGACGCGCTCATCGGCCTCGATATCTCGGGACTCGGACACCGTCTGGCCGTGGCCCCGCCCCAGTTCCCGGGCGTGCACGGCCACGGCGAGTGGCGCCGCCACTGGGGCGCGCTGCGGTTCTATCCGCCCGGCGCGTTCCAGCAGGGCAGGGCGTTGGTGGCCCCGGTGCCCGAACGGGAGGCACTGGAGGGGGCGTTGTGGGCCGATATGTATCCCGGGATCGCCGACCGGGTGCGCATTCCGGTCCGCTTCACCTTCGCCGAGCAGGAGCAGTGGTGGCGGCACGACGAGGAGACCACGTCGGATCTGACGGGCCGGTTGCGGGCGTCGCCGCGCACCCGGGTCGCCCGGCTGCCCGAAGCCGGTCACAACATCAGCCTCGGCTGGGCGGCACGCACCTACCACCTGAGGGCGCTCGCCTTCCTTGAGGAATGCCTGCTGACGCGTGAGGCCGCCGCGCCGGCTCGGCCCGCGCGGCCCGGAGACCCCGTCGCCGAACTCGCATGTCAGAGCGCGGTTCGCTGAAAGTCAATTCCCGGTGAACGGCATTGCCCTACCGTTCGAGGCCGAAGAGGCTGGTCATCAGTCTCCGCCGAGCCGCATCTCTTCCGTAGGCCTTTCCGGGACACCTTCCACCACCGACAGGAGAGAAAACCATGGGCAATCTCACCGGAAAGACGGCACTGGTCACCGGTTCGAGCCGGGGAATCGGCCGGGCCATAGCCGAACGGCTCGGACGGGAAGGCGCTCTCGTCGCCGTGCACTACTCGACCGGAGCCGATGCCGCCGAACAGGTCGTCGAATCCATTGAGAAGGAAGGCGGTCGGGCCTTCGCGGTGAAAGCCGAACTCGGTGTTCCCGGAGATGCCGACACACTGTTCGGAGGTCTTGAGCCCCGCCTCAAGGACCGCACGGGTACGACCGACCTGAACATTCTGGTGAACAACGCCGGCGTCATGGCCATGGGGGCGCCAGAAGAGGTCACCCCCGACATGTTCGACCGCATGATCGCGGTGAATGCCAAGGCGCCCTTTTTCATCGTGCAGCGCGCCCTGCGACTCATCCCCGACGGCGGCCGCATCATCAACATCTCGTCCGGCCTCACTCGGGTCGCGAGCCCGGACCAAGTGGCGTACGGAATGGCCAAGGGTGCCCTCGAACAGATCGCGCTGCATTTCTCCCGGCATCTGGGAAAGCGGCGGATCACCGTCAATAGCGTGGCTCCCGGCAGCACGGACAACGGCAGTGCGCTGTTCCAGATCTCCGAAGTCCGCGAGACGCTGTCGCAGCTCAGCACCTTCGGCGAGGTTGCCGAACCGGCAGCCGTCGCCGATGTGGTGGCATTTCTGGCCTCCGAGGACGCCCGCTGGATCACCGGTGCTTTCATCGACGCCAGCGGCGGCACACTGCTCGGCTGAGCCGCCCGAGGAAGCCGATCGACTGAGAACGGGAGGTGCCGTCATGTTCGGGTCGCTCTCTGCGGTTCTGATCAAGTGTGACAACTTCGAGGAAATGAAAGCCTTTTACCGGGACCGCCTGAAAATGGGCACGGTGAAGGAAGGCGAGGGATGGATCGTCCTGGACACCGGTGCTGGTGGCGAACTGGTCCTGGGCGGTGACACCGGCGGCGAGACGATGGCCATCGCCTTCACCGGGGCGGAACTCGGTGCCGCCAGGGAAGAGCTGCGGGACGCCGGTGCCATGGAGATCGAAAAGCATTCCGACATGTGGCGGTTCTTCGTGAAGGACCCAGACGGAAACACGGTTCTGATCATCGACTGAATCCGGCCGCCATCTCATCATTCAGACGCAGCTAGGAGTATCCGTGAGAATCCTCTTCGTCGCGAGCGGCAGCCCAGC
Source organism: Streptomyces laculatispora (assembly GCF_017353455.1). Classification (GTDB taxonomy): domain Bacteria; phylum Actinomycetota; class Actinomycetes; order Streptomycetales; family Streptomycetaceae; genus Streptomyces; species Streptomyces laculatispora. The sequence continues at coordinate 20,099 of NZ_JAFMPZ010000093.1, read as the reverse complement.
GACGGTGTTCGCCCTCGCGCCGCTGGCCACGGCGGCGCGCAATGCGGGTCACGACGTGTTCATGGGCGCCGTGGAGGACATGGTTCCTTACATCGCGGCGGCAGGAATTCCGGCGCTTTCCATCGCGCCGTCCTCGATCAGGCGATTCGCCACCATGGACCGTGCAGGCAATCCGGTCATCATGCCCGAGACCCCGGAGGAGGAGTTGGACTTCGCCGGACACTGGTTCGGGCGGATGGCTGCGGGCAGCATGGACGCGCTGCGAGAGGTCGCCGCGAACTGGCGCCCCGACCTGGTGGTCGGTGGTTCGATGTCCTTCGCTGCCGCGCTGATCGCCGCCGAGCGGGGCGTTCCCTACGTACGACAGGCCTGGGACACGGGTGACGCCTGGCGCACGGACCCGGCCGCGAGCGACGAACTCCAGCCGGAACTGAGGGCGCTGGGGCTTGAACGGCTGCCCGAGCCGGATCTCTTCGTCGACATCTGCCCTCCGAGCCTGCGGCCCGCGGACGCACCGCCCGCGCAGATGATGCGCTGGGTCCCGGCCAACGGGCAGCGGCGGCTGGAGCCGTGGATGTACACCAAGGGAGACCGGCCGCGCGTGCTCGTCACCTCAGGCAGCCGGCTGGTGTTCGCGAAGAAGACCGGGTTCCTGCGGGGGCTGGCCGCCGACATGGCCGCACTCGACACGGAGGTGGTCATCGCGACGCTGGACGAGGTCGCGGACGAACTGAGGGCGGAACTGCCCGGCGTACGGGCCGGGTGGGTCCCGCTCGACGTGGTGGTGCGGACCTGCGATGTCGTCGTACACCACGCGGGCGGGGTGACCGCGCTGACGGCGATGAACGCCGGTGTCCCGCAGCTGATCGTGCCGCAGGGCGGGAACTTCGTCGAGGCGGGCGTGCGCATCTCCGACTTCGGAGCGGCCGTCACCGTCGACGAGAACACCCCGGAGGCCGTCGAGAAGGCGTGCCGGGAGCTGATCGGGAACCCCTCGTACGCCGAGCGGGCGCGGGAGCTCTCTGCAGAGATCGCGGCACTGCCGCTTCCCGCCGACGTGGTGGGAGCGCTGGAGCGGCTGGTCTGACGCTCCGTACCGGGGAACGGGCCGGCGAAAGCCGGCCGAAGGCAGACAACGAACAGATCGAGAAAGGGAGAGCACGGCATGAGTGAGTCGGATCCGATCCGCGTGGTGATGGCCAAGCCCGAGGCGGGAGGTAAGGGGGCGGCCGCACCGCCGACCCTTGTTGAGGCCTTCACCGGGGCGGGCCTCGAAGTGATCCAGGCCGGCGACGACCAGAGCCCGGTGGGCCTGGTCGACACCGTGGTCCGCGAAGGCGCCGCGGTCATCTGCATCTCCAGCCTGCTGGGCGATCACGAGGCGCTGTTCGGCGGCGTCCTCGACCTCCTCGCCGAGCGCGGCGCGGGGAAGGTCACCGTCATCGGCGGCGGCATCATCCCGACCAACGACGTCACGGGGCTCAAGGCGCGCGGCGTCGCGGAGATCTTCTCCTCCGGCACCCCGGCGTGGGCCGCGGCGGAGTGGGTGCGCGACCACGTCCGTCAGTCGTCCGGCGTCTGACACCAGCCGATTCCCGGGCCGGGCACCGAAGCGGTGCCCGGCCCGGGGCGGCTCCCGGCTATTCCCTCGACTTCATCTCGGCAGGATCGGCAGGAGACGACGATGCGCGTCCTCATGATCAACACCCCCGTTTCGACCCACTTCACCCCGCTGGTCCCGCTGGCGTGGGCGCTGCGCGCCGCAGGCCACGAGGTGCTGCTCGTCGGCCGCGAGGACGTTCTCGGCGCGGCCGCGTCGGCCGGCCTGAACGCCGTGGGCATCGGTGACCGGCTCAAGCTGGACGACATGCTCGTTGAGCGACTCGGCGGCAAGCGGCCACTCCAGTCCTGGGGCAGGCCCGCCCTGGAGCAGCTCTCCAACGTCGGCTCCCTGTGGATGCCCCAGACCCTGGACGTGCTGCCGGCCTATCTGGACCTGGCCCGCGACTTCCGCCCCGACCTGGTCCTCTCCGACCCGATCGAGTTCATCTCGGCGATCGTGGGGGAGGAACTCGGCGTCCCCGTCGTGCAGCAGCGCTGGGGCGTCGATCCCCTCTCGGACCAGGTCCGCGGCGCCGCCGAGACATGGTTCGAGGGCATCCTCGCGGAGCGCGGCCTGACAGGGCTGCCGCGCCCGGCGGTCCTGCTCGACCCGTGCCCGCCCAGCCTTCAGCTGGCCGGCACGACTCCCGGTACCCCGATGCGCTACGTCCCCTTCAACGGCAACGGCCGGGTGCCCGAGTGGCTCCGGCGCGATGCCAGGGAGCGCGGCACGGCCCGGCGCGTCGCCGTCTCACTGGGCGGCCGCACCCTCGCGTACAACGGCGTCCCCCTCATGAGAAACATTCTGGACGCGCTCGGCGCACTGCCGGACACCGAAGTGTTCGCGACCGTGGAGGAGGAGTACCGAGAGGCCCTGGGCGAGGTCCCCGGCAACGTACGGGTCATCGATCCCGTCCCGCTGCACCTGCTCCTGGGCTCGTGCGGTGCCGTCGTCCACCACGGCGGTTCGGGTACGGCGATGACCGCGAGCGTCTTCGGCCTGCCGCAGCTCGTCCTGCCTCAGCTGGCGGACCAGTTCTGGCACGGCGACGCGCTCGCCCGGGTGGGCGCGGGCATCGCCATCGAGGAGGCCGCGCGCCAGGACGAGCCGGAGCCGGTGCGCGAGGCCGTGGCCGCGCTGCTCGACGAGCCGTCCTACGCGAAGGCGGCGGGGGAACTGCGCGAGGAGATCGCCGCGATGCCCGCACCGTCCCGGGTGGTGGCGGACCTGGAGGAGCTGGTCGCGGCCGGCTGAGTTCGCGGCCCCGGGCTCACAGGTCTTCCTCGGCCGACGAGTCCAGGGTCTCCAGTGCGGATTCGAGCAGCGCTTTCCGCTTCTCCTCCGGGTCGCCCTCGATGGCCGGCAGAAAGAAGGCGCCGAAGTGCACGCTCGCCAGCGCGTCGGAGATGCGGACCTGGCTGCGGACGGATGCGCCGTGCTCGTACATCAGCTCACCGATGGCGGCGACCCGGTCGTTGAGGGTCTGGCCGATCCCGAGGGCGCGTAGTGCCGCCCCGCTCTCCTGCATGATGCGGAACAGCGGGGCGGCACTCATGAGCACCTCGCTGTAGCGGCGCAGTACCTCCCGCTTGGTCTCCAGCGTCCGTGGCTGCGTCCGCGCCCACGCGACCAGCTCGTCGACGGGTCCGCCGAGGCCCTGGGAGATGGCCACGAGGATGTCTTCCTTGGCCTTGAAGTGGTAGTAGAGCGCCGCCTTGGTGATGCCGAGTACTTCGGCGATCTCGCGCATCGTCGTCTTCTCGTAGCCGAGCTCGACGAAGAGATCGAGGGCGACGGACTGGATCTTGTTGCGGGTGTTGGCCCCGCGTACGTGCGGTGTGCCGCCCATACGTTCTCTCCTGTGCTCGTCGGCCGCCCCCTAAGACGATTCTACTTGACGGCCGGTTAGTTGGTGCTCTAGCTTCTCCATTGTATTAACTTACCGTGCGGTTGGTAAGTAGGGCTGCTCGACCGCCCTGCCGCACTTTCGGCTCATGTCACCGGGCCTGCCCGCCCGACTTGATCAAGGGAGCAGACCATGGCGCACGACTCGACCGCGGGAGGGGCGACCGTCGGGGTACCGCCGAATCGCCGATTGTTCGCCGTGATGATCGCGGCCGTGGTGGCCATGCTGCTCGCGGCACTGGACAGCCTCATTCTGGGCACCGCGATGCCGACCATCGTCGGCGAGCTGGGCGGGCTGGTGCACCTCTCGTGGGTCGCCTCCGCGTACATGCTCGCGACCGCCGCCACGACGCCCATTTGGGGCAAGCTCGGCGACATGTACGGCCGCAAGGGCGTCTTCCTGGCCTCGATCGGCATCTTCCTCGCGGGCTCCATGGTGTCCGGCCTCGCCCAGTCCATGGGGCAGCTCATCGGATTCCGGGTCCTGCAGGGTCTCGGCTCCGGCGGTTTGATGGTCGGTGCGCTCTCCCTCATCGGCGAGCTGGTCACCCCGCGTGAACGCGGCAAGTTCCAGGCCATGGCATCGGCCGTGATGGGCGTCGCGATGGTCGGCGGGCCGCTGGCCGGGGGCTTCCTCACCGACCACCTGGGCTGGCGCTACTGCTTCTACCTCAACGTGCCGCTCGGCCTCGCCGCCTTCGTGACGATCGCGGTGGCGCTGAAGCTGCCGAAGAAGCGCTCCCAGGCTCCCATCGACTACCTGGGCGCCGCCCTGGTCGCCGTGGTGATCACCTCGCTGGTGCTGGTCACCACTTGGGGCGGCACGCGGTACCACTGGATCTCGCCGGTGGTCATCGGCCTGATCGCGGTCGCCGTGGCGGGGGCCTTCGCCCTGATGGCGGTGGAACGCCGCGCGGTCGCCCCGGTGCTGCCGCTGACCGTCTTTCGCAGCGCCAACTTCAGCTGGGCCAACGTCGTCTCCTTCCTCTTCGGCTTCGTGATGGTCGCCGCGATGACCTTCCTGCCGATCTATCAGCAGACCGTGCAGGGCGCCTCGGCCTCCAGCGCGGGACTGCTCATGCTCCCGCTCCTGCTCGGCATGGTCGGCACGAACGCCTTCGTCGGCCAGCTCATCTCCAAGCAGGGCGACTTCAAGCTGTACGCGATCACCGGCGGCATCCTCCTCCTCGGCGGCATCCTTCTGCTCTCCACGATGGACACCACCACCGGACGCCTGGAGACCGGCATCTACATGGCGGTCTTCGGAGTCGGCCTCGGCCTCCTGATGCAGGTGACCCTGTCCGTGGCGATGGAGAGCGTCGAGATGAAGGACTTGGGCGTGGCCTCCTCCACGGTCACGCTGACCCGGACGATCGGCGGCGCCTTCGGCGTCTCGCTCGCCGGCATCATCTTCAGCGACCGGATCACCGCGAGCATGGGAGCCGCGGGCGGCGCCGTCAACAGGCTGAGCGCGGAGAGCCTGCTGAAGCTGCCGGACCCGGTGCGCGAGGCCTATGAGAAGGCCGTCTCCGACGGCACGCACTGGGCCTTCCTCACTGTCTCGGCGGTCGCCGCGGCCACACTCGCGGCCTCCTGGTTTATCAAGGCCAGGCCCAAGCCCCCCGCTGCCCCGTCGGCCGTGACCACGTCGGCCGGTCGCATGGGCGCCGGCGGCTGAGCCGCCGCACACCACCCATCACACTCACACGCCCGACATCGACGAGAAAGCGGGGGACGCGCCGTGCAGGCAACTGAGGCGAAGGTGCCCGGTGTCCACGTCCTGACACCACGACAGATCAGGGACGAGCGCGGGGCCTTCTTCGAGTCCTTGCGCACGGACCTCATCGAGGACATCGTTGGGCAGCCCTTCGAGGTCAAGCAGATCAACTACTCCGTGTCGCACCGCAACACCCTGCGGGGGATACACAGCGTCACCATCCCGCCCGGGCAGGCCAAGTACGTCTCGTGTGTCCGCGGCGCGTTCCGCGACTTTGTCGTCGACCTCCGCGTAGGGTCCCCGACCTTCGGGGAGAACGACAGCAACATCCTCGACGCCGATTCGGGCCGCGCCGTCTACATCCCCGAGGGCGTCGGGCACGGCTTCCTCACGCTCACCGACGACACCTGCATCTGCTACGTCCTGTCGAGCACGTACGTCCCCGGCACACAGATCGACATCGACCCCCTCGACTCCGATCTCGCCCTGCCGTGGGGCTTCTCCGAGTTGCCGTTAATCTCGAAGAAGGACAGGAGGGCGCGCTCACTGGCCGCGACCCTGAAGGCCGGACTGCTCTCCGAATGGACCGACGGCGGCTGATCGCGGGCCCGTTCCCGGTGCCCTCTGTCCCACGCGCCTGCTCGCACATGTGCCCTTCCTCCCCTCGGGGGCGGCCCGGGCGGGGCGCGTGCTCTCTTCCCGAAGGAACATGATGCGCGTCCTCTTCGTCATCACGCCCGTCGCCGGCCATCTCTCTCCGCTGACGCCGCTGGCCTGGGCACTCCGCGACGCGGGGCACGAGGTGCTGGTGGCGGGACAGCCAGACATCGTGCCCACAGCCCGTGCCGCGGGCCTGCACGCCGCAACCGTCGGTGAGCCCTTCCGCATGGACCAGATGCTGCTCGGCCGACTCCCTGCCGGGCAGCGGCTGCTCCAGTCCTGGGGGCGCTTCCCGGACCTGGCGCAGGCCGCCGACTTTGCCCGCTCCTGGGCCGACCACAACAGGACAGTCCTGCCCGGGTATCTGGAGCTGGCCCGTGCCTTCGGCCCGGACCTGCTGGTCGGCGACATCCTCGAATTCAGCGCACTGATCGTCGGCGGTGCCCTCGGCGTCCCGGTCGTGCAGCACCGCTGGGGCGTCGACCCGCTGTCGGAGCCCACCCGGATCCAGGCCCGCGAGGCCCACGCGGACCTCTGCGCGGCGCAGGGCCTGCCCGGTCTGCCCGACCCGGTCGCCGTACTCGATCCGTGCCCGCCCAGCCTCCAACTTCCCGGCGTGGCCATAGGAATGCCGATCCGGCATGTCCACGCGCACGGCAACGGCACGCTGCCCGACTGGATACGGAACGAGTGGGCGGCCGAGGCGTCCGAGCCCCGGCCCCATTGGCCCCGGCGCGTGATCGTCTCCCTCGGGCGCAGCACTCTCGCACTCAACGGAGTGCCCCTCGTCCGCGGCATCCTGCGGGCGTTCGCCGATCTGCCCGGAGTGGAGGCAGTCGCGACGGTCGAGGCGGAATACCGTACGGAGCTGGGCGCCCTGCCGGCCGGGGTACGGCTGGTCGACCCCGCGCCGTTGCACATGCTGTTCCGCACCGCCGACGTGGTCGTCCACCACGGGGGAGCGGGGACCACGATGTCTGCCAGCTACGCGGGGCTCCCGCAGCTCGCCCTGCCGCAGCTGGCCGACATGTTCGCCTGTGCCGAGCAGCTCGTCCGCACCGGAGCCGGCCTCGCCCTGGAAACTGCCGCCGAGCAGGACGACCCCGCTCGGATCAGCGCCGCCCTGGCCGAACTCCTCGCCGAACCCCGGTACACGAAGGCCGCCTCATCGCTCGGCCGGGAAATGGCCGCGATGCCCGCGCCGTCCCGGGTCGTCGCGGATCTGGAGCGGCTGGTCCGGCACCCGGCCTGATCCCGCCGGTCACGGCCCGCTCCAGTCCGCGCCCGCACACTCCTCCGGCTCGTTCTTTCCCTCGTTCATGAGAAGAGGCACGTAGATGAAGGCACTGGTGTTGTCGGGCGGCACGGGAGCCCGCCTGTGGCCCGGCACCCACTCCCTGCCCAAGCAGCTGATCCCGCTCGCGGGCAGGCCCGTCGTGGCCCATGTGCTCGACAGCGTCCGGAGCCTCGGCGTACGCGAGGCCGGCATCGTCGTCGGGGAGGGCGGCGAGCAGATCGAGCGGGTGCTCGGCGACGGCTCCCGGTTCGGCCTCTCCCTGACCTGGCTCCGGCAGGACGCGCCCCGAGGCTTCGGCGATGCCCTCTCGCTCGCGCGCGACTTCCTCGGGGACGACGACCTCGTCGTGTACCGCGGTGACACCCTCGTCACTGGGAGCGTCACCGACCCGGCCGCCGCGTTCGCCGCGGCGCGCCCCGCCGCGGGCGTCGTCGTCCCGGAGGCGGCCCCGGACGTGGAACTCGTCCACTACTTCACTCCCGCGGTCCACGAGGCGGTGGCCGGGCTCACGGCGGCCCGCTCCGGTGGCGCGTCGACCCCGAACAACGCCGTTCGGTGGCTCCGCGCGCACGGCGGCGACGTACGGACCGACACCTGCACCGGGTACTGGCGCCGCATCGAGACCGCCGACGACGTGCTGGCCGCTCACCGCACCCTGCTCGACGCGCTGACGCCCTCGGTCGACGGCGACGTCGACGAGCGGAGCCGGATCACCGGCCGGGTGGTCATTGAGCCCGGCGCCAAGGTCGTGCGGTCCTGGATCGAGGGCCCCGCGGTCATCGCGGCGGGCTCGGTGGTGGAGGAGTCCCACATAGGCCCGCACGCCACCATCGGCCGGGAATGCTCGGTGCATGGCACGCACATCGACGACTCACTCGTTCTCGACGACGCCACGGTCTGGTCCGTCGGCCGTCTCCACGGCTCACTCATCGGCCGCCACGCGCACGTCAGCGCCGCCCGGCAGGACGGCACACCGCGTCGGCGCCTCGTCGTGGGCGACCACACCCGGATCGAGGTGGCGGAGTGACCGGGAAGCGGCGGCGCGTGGTGGTGCTCGGCGGCACGGGATTCCTCGGCAGGCACCTGCGGGCCGCGTTCCGGGCGAAAGGGGACCACGTGGTGTGCGTCTCACGGACGTTGCCAGGCAGGTTGGCCGGCACCGACGCGGACGAACACTTCGTCGCACTCGACCTGCTGACCGCGAGCCACCAGGAGCTGCGCTCCCTCCTCACCGGCGCCGACCCCGACATCGTGGTCAACGCCGCGGGCGCCGTGTGGAAAGTGACGGAAAAACAGATGATGGCCGCCAACGCCGAGTTGGTGACCACCTTGATCGCCGCACTGCGCGAGATGCCCCACCGGCCCTGGCTGCTCCAGCTGGGCAGCGTGCACGAGTACGGCGCGGGCACCCGCGACAGCGGCCTCGCCGAGAACGGCGTGGAGGCCCCCGTCACGCCCTACGGACGCTCGAAGCTGGCCGCGTCGCGCAGTGTCCTCGACGCGGCGGACTCCGGCGCACTCGACGGGGTCGTCCTGCGCATGGCCAACATCGTCGGCCCCGGAGTCCCCGCCGGCAGCCTCCTCGGCGACGTCGCCGCGCACCTGGAGCGCTACGCCGAGAACCCCGGTGCCATCGATGCCGAGCTGGTCTGTCCACCGCTGCGGGCGGAGCGGGACTTCGTCGACCTGCGCGACGTCGTCGACGCCGTGGTCGCGGCGGCCGGCGCGACCCGGGCCGAGGTCTGCGGCCGCGTCATCAACGTCGGCAGCGGACGCGCCGTCCGGGCCGGCGAGGTGGTCGAGCGGCTGCTCGCGCTGAGCGGGCTACCGGTCCGCCTGGTGGAGCGGCCGGCCGTTGGCGGCGCGGACGGCGTCGACTGCCAGAAGCTGGACATCTCCCGGGCCCGGAGGCTGCTCGGTTGGGAGCCGTGCCGGGACCTGGACGCCGCCCTGTTGGGGCTGCTGTCCGGCCTCTCCCTCGTGTGAGGCCGGACGCGACGTCCGACGAGTGACGCCCCGAACGATCCGAAGCCTAGCCCCCGCCGGCACCACCGCCGCAATCCACAACGGAGAACCTGATGCGTGTCCTGTTCGCAGTCTTTCCCGCCGTTGCCCATGTGCACCCCATCGTTCCGCTGGCCTGGGCCCTGCAGAACGCGGGTCACGACGTACGGGTCGCCATCCACCCCGATGCCGTCGGCCTCGTCACGGACGCGGGCCTCGCGGCCGTGCCGCTGGGCGCCCGCCACAAGCTCGCCGGAGTCATCGAGTTCAACTCCAACCTCGACCGGCTCGACTCGCTCGACGACGCGCTCTCGCTGGACACCGGGGACGACAGCGGCCGCTGGGAGACCCAGTGGGAGATGATGCGCAACGTCCTCTCGGTCTACACGCCGGTCATGCCCGACCTGGTGGACTTCGTCCAGGGCTGGAAGCCCGACCTGGTCGTCTGGGACCCGTTCTGTGTCCCCGCCGCCGTTGCCGCCAAGGTCGGCGGCGCCGCGCAGGCCCGCTTCCTGTGGGGGCGGGACAACATCGGCTGGCTGCGGGCAAAGTCCCTGGCGCGGCTCGCGGCCGGCGGCGCGGCGCCGGCCGACGACCCGCTGCGGTCTCTCATGGACGGCATGCTTGCACCCTACGGCCTGGAGTACGAGGAGGAGTTCCTCACCGGCCAGTGGAGCATCGACCCGATGCCGCAGGGTATGCGGCTCCCCGTCGATCTGCCGTACACCTCCCTGCGCCGTGTGCCCTACAACGGAACCGCCGCGCTGCCCGCCTGGGTCCACCAGCGGCCCGAACGCCCCCGGGTGGTCCTGACACTCGGCATCGGCGGCCGGGGGCGGCAGCTCTTCCGCCAGAGCGGTGTCTCGTTCCCCGAGGTGGTCCAAGCGGTGGCCGGGCTCGACGTGGAGCTGATCGCCACCGTCGGTGCCGCCGAGCGGGAGGCGGTCGGGGCGGCTCCGGACAATGTCCGGCTGATCGATTACGTTCCCCTCAACCACCTGCTGCCGACCTGCTCGGCGATCATCCACCACGGTGGCGGCGGCACGTTCGCGGCGTCCGTGGCGCACCAGGTGCCGCAACTCGTCACGCCGATGCCGTTCTGGGGCGAGGCCGCCACGGCCCAGTACGTCGCCGACAACGGTGCCGGACTGGTGGTCGACAGCGCGCAGTTCACCACGGAAACGCTGCGCAAGTCGCTCACCCGGCTCCTTGAGGACCGTTCCTTCCGGGACGGTGCCGCCCGGCTTTATCAGGAGATGCGCGAAGCACCCGCCCCCAGTGACGTGGTGCCGCTGCTCGAAGAACTGACCGCACGCCATCGCGGCTGAGCCGTCGACTCTCCCGACCGACCGACCGACCGACCGACCGACCGACCGACCGACCGACCGACCGACCGGACAGGAAGGATCACCGTGGCAGCGGCGACCGTTGTGCCGTTGGCGTCACCTCGTCTCGCGCTCCTCGTGGGCAGCACCCGCTCGGGTGGTGCCGACAGCACCGTGGCGCCGTGGTTCCTCGACCGCGCCGAGGCATACGGCTTGGGTGACGTCGACGTGATCGACCTGGCTGCGGTCGAGCTGCCGGTGGTGACGGGCGCCGTTCCCGGGGAGGGACCGCCGCGGGTCGTGGCGGACCTCGCCCGGCGCATCGAGGCAGCGGAGGCATTCGTCGTGGTGACTCCGGAGCACAACCACAGCTTCCCCGCACCGTTGAAGAACGCCATCGACTGGTTTCGGCAGGAGTGGTACGCCAAGCCGGTCTCCTTCGTCTCCTACGGCGGCGTCTCCGGCGGGCTGCGCGCGGTGGAACAACTCCGGCCGGTTTGCGGTGAGTTGCACGGCGTGCCGATTCGGGGCTCCGTCAGCTCTCCTGGTGGGCGCAGTCGCTGACCGAGGCCCGCGTCAAGCGGCCCTACACAGCATGAGTACGAACAACGGCATGGGACAGCGGAGGAAACAGTGACGTCATCACAGAACGCAGGGGCTCTGCTGAGCGCGGCCGAGCACGTCGCCGCCCTGGCGGGCGACCAGGCGGCCCGCGCGGACGAGACGCGCCGCCTCGACCCGGATCTCATGAAGGCCGTGCTCGACGCGGGCTTCGCCCGGCACTTCGTCCCGCTCCAACACGGCGGTGCGGGGGGCACGTTCGCCGAGCTCACCGAGGCACTCCTCAGAGTGGGGTCGTCCTGCGCCGCCTCGTCCTGGAGCGCCTCGATCGTCGCGAGCCTCGGCCGGATGGCGGGCTTCCTGCCCGCCGAGGGGCGTGCGGAGGTATGGCAGGACGGCCCGGACGCCGTGGTGGTCGGCTCGCTCGCGCCGCTGGGCAGGGCCAGGGCCGTTCCGGGCGGTTGGCGGCTGACCGGTACATGGCCGTCCATCAGCGTCGTCGACTTCTCCGACTGGGCCCTGGTGCGTGGAGTGGTTCCGGACGGCAAGGGCCAGGCGCTGCGCGTCTTCGTAGTCCCGCGTCGCGCCTACGAGATCCAGGACACCTGGGACAACGCCGGTATGCGCGCGACCGGCAGCAACACACTGGTCGTCGACGACGTCTTCGTCCCCGAGACGCGGTCCTTCGAGGGCGACGACCTGTTCCAGGGGCGTCCGCGCAGTTCGTCGGCCACCTGCCACACCGTTCCGCTGCAAGCCGTCAACGGTCTGTCCTTCGCCGCCCCGGCTCTGGGCGCCGCGCGCGGGGCACTCGCCGTGTGGTCGGACTACGCCATGGCGAAGTTCGGCAGCGCTCCCAGGGAGCCGGGTGGCCCAGGAATCAGTCGCGGCTTCTACGCGTCCGTACTAGCACGCGCGGCCGGGGAGATCGACGCGGCGTACCTGCTGCTCGACAGGGCCGGCCGGGTCGCCGACCGCGGTGCGGCGGTGACACCGCTGGAGGCGGCCCGCAACACACGTGACTGTGCCCTGGCCGTCGAGGGTTCGGTGACCGCGGTGAACCGGATATTCGGTGCGGCCGGCACTAGCGGTCACTCCACGGCGAGCTCGCTCCAGCGCTTCTGGCGGGACGTCAACGCCGCAGCCACCCATATCGGGCTTCAGTTCGAACCCGCCGCGATCGCCTACGCGACGGCCCTTGCGGCTCGCGCCTCCGACACCGAGTAGCGCCTTCGGGGCATGGGGCGGCGTGTACACGAATCAGGGCTCGATCCCTCGTCATGACAGAGAGTGGGACCAAATGCTCGGCAGTGTGCTGCCGTCGGCGGTGGCCTGGGCGGAGGAGTTCGGTGACTTCGCCCCCGTCGAGCTATTCCCGGAGGAGAGAGCTTGGGTGCGCGACGCGGTACCGCGTCGCGTCAGGGAGTTCGGGACGGTCCGTGACTGTGCGAGACGGTCCATGGGAAAGCTCGGAGTGGCGCCCGTACCCATTCTGCCGGGAACGAGGGGGGAGCCCCGATGGCCCCCGGGCATCGTTGGCAGCATGACGCACTGTGAGGGATTCCGTGCGGCGGCGGTTGCCCGCAGCGGGGACATCGCCTCGCTCGGAATCGACGCCGAGCCGGATTCCCCCCTTTCCGAAGTCTTGCTGCCCAAGGTCGCGCGCCCCGAGGAACGGTCGCGGATCACGGAATTGGAGCGAAGCGACCCCACCGTTCACTGGGACCGTCTGACGTTCAGCGCCAAGGAGTCCGTCTACAAGGCGTGGTTTCCACTGGCTCGATGTCGACTGGGATTCCTTGATGTTTCCCTTTCGTTCAACCCACTGGCCCGAACGTTTCGGGCCCGGTTGTACGCGACCGGTCTCTTCCGCGAGGGGAAGCCAGTTTCGACCGTTACCGGCAACTGGATCAGCGAAACAGGCTTGATGTGTACGGCAGTTGTGATCCAAACCGAAGTGGACGTGCGTTATGCTGCGTCAAGCAGATTCTGATGGCAGGAACAGGCAATGGAACGCCGTCCGCCAAGAGGAATGACAGCAACTTTCTCTGCGGCGAACGACCGGAATGCCAGATTTCCTCAGGTGTTCCCCGCGCGACGGGCTGCGTATACAACGTGGCCGACCATCCCGTATTCAATTGGAGTATCTTCATGTCCGCAGAAACCAACTCCGTAGGCCAGGCCTCCGCAGGCTCTCGGGTGCGGAACCGGCTCATCGCCCTTGTCGCCGCCGTGGCAGCGGCAGGGGTAATCTGGCTGATCGGTAACGCGGCCGGCGCTGCACTCGTCGTGAAGCAGAATGGTGTAACGGAAATTACTCTCGCGGGAGCTCTCGTCAGCACGCTTATGGCCGGCCTTGCCGGATGGGGGCTGCTCGCGCTCCTTGAGCGCTTCACCACACAGGATCGGAAGATCTGGACGTATGTCGCCGGCGCGGTCCTGTTGTTGTCCCTTTTCCCCACGGTCTTTGCTGATGCCACCAACGGAACGCGCGTGACGCTCACCGCGATGCACCTGGCGGTGGGTGCTGTCCTCATCCTGCTCTTCCGCCGATCCGCGCGCGAGGCCTGAGTATCTCTCGCGGATAGTTCCGGGTGGCGGGCGAACGGGGCATGGCAACGGGACCCGGTTCCGGCGTGCGGTGGTCGACATCCACAACACGTCTGGAAACAGGTCCCGTTGGTGGTGTCTCCGACCTGATCACCGAGACCGGTGAACACACCGAGAGACTTGGCGAACTCCATGCGAGTGCTTACGGCCGCCCCAGGATCAGGGCGGCATCAGGAACATGAGGAGAAAGGCCTGGTGACAGCCCTGCCCTACTGGCTGCCGAGTCGGAACCCGACCCCGCGAACGGTGACGATCCAGCTGCTGGATCCGAGCTTGCTGCGCAGGCTGCTGACATGCGTGTCGATGGTCCGTCCGCGCAGCGGCATGGACTCACCCCACACCTGAGCTGCCAGTTGCTGCCGTGGGATGACCGTATCGGGCCAGGAAGCGAGCAGATGGAGCAGGTCGAATTCCTTGCGGGTCACCTCGATCGGTCTTCCGCCGAGTCGTATCTCTCGCGAGTTCACATCGATCCGCAGAGGGCCGTGCTCGATCACCTGCTCCAGGGGCCACTGCGGCTGGGTCCTGCGCATGACCGCTTCCATGCGGGCCATCAGCTCGCGGAAGCCGTACGGCTTGGTCATGCAGTCGTCGGCGCCGGCCTGCAGGGCCAGTACGCGGTCGAGTTCGGACTCGCGCGCCGTGACCGCGATCAACGGAGTCTGGCAGGACGCCCGGATACTCCGGCACACCTCAAGTCCGTCCAAGTCGGGCAGGTCGAGGTCCAGCAGGATGAGGTCGGCGTTCTGGTGCAAGTGCAACGCCCTGGCGCCGGTGGCAGCGCTCTCCACTCGGTAGCCGTGTCGGCGTAGTCCTTGCGCGAGTTCATTCGTGGCGCTCTCCTCGCTTCCGACCGCGAGGATCGCCAGAACGCCCTCCCGCTGTTGCTCTGCCGGCTGTGAGGCGGTGGCGCGGCGGGGCTGGTGGATCGGCGGATTCACGTGAAGACGTTTTAATTTTCCGTGCTGCATTGTGCTTGTCGAGATCTGCCCCACTTGCTCCCCCTTGGTGATTAGAATGCCCGCTCTATGTGAGAGGTCATTGCAGAAACATGGGCCGTGATACGCCGTGCGGCCGCTGCGGCTTCTCGACCCGCAGCGGTGGTGACGACGGCGGAATTACAACATACCGCCCCAGGGTGAGGGGTGGTGGGTGTATTCCTCGTTCTCGCATCCTGGTGCGCCGCCCTCGCGGAGGTGCATTCCCAAGAAGTGAAAGCGATGGCTCGAAGTGATGGGGGACAGGTCTGTCATGAGCGGTCCGGGGTAACGCGCATTCATGATCCTTCTTATGGATCAAGCGTAACAATCGCTTTCCGTTGAGGCAAGAGACATCTTTTGCGTCACGGTGCGTTACTGCTCACGGAGAGTAGTCCGCGACACTCGAGGGGGGATTAGATGATGGCTCAATGGTTTCGAACCCAGGCTCATTTATGACGTTTCGGTGAATTGGCGGCCAGGACGGGCGGGGATGCTCCGAGCGAGCTGCCATGAGCGCATGGACTCGCAACGTAACCGTAGGTGGTTGCCAGTTCCGCGCGATAGTGACGAAGCTTCCCGGGTTGATCCCGCCGATCAATATGCAATCTCGACCAAACCGGCCCATCGTTCAGTGGCCACTCTGCGAGATGCCGTGCGGTCTGGGTGTCGTATCGCGAGGGGCGCCCCCAGTTCCCGATGCCTCTAACTCAATAAGCGGAGTGCTGTATTTCGTATCCGAGGTAACCGAAAGCCACTCGTCGGGGCCGGATCGATGCCAAGTTTCTGCTCCGGATCGATCCATGGAGCCGGAACTGGATCATGGGAGTCCGCTCAGCAGGGCGCGACCCGGCAGAGATACAGAGGGCAGTGCGTTGGTTGTCAATTCTCTGTCAACTGCTTGCCTCGCCTCGGACGGTCGAAGAAGCTGTGAAGCGGTCTCCGGAACGGATTTTTGGTCGGAGTGCCCATTCGCCACCGATGGCGAGGAAATACGAAGGGTCATGTGTGAAACCCCATGGGTCACAGGACCGATCGGTGATCGGCGGGGATGTTTTCCAGCGCCCTGGGCGTGACGGCGAACCCGTCGCCGTTCTTCGAGCCTGCCGCCCACGCCTGAACGCATGGGAACCACGGGCCGTCCGGGCCCAGCCGGTTCTCACTTCTTCCATTCCAGTAGAGAGCGGTTCTCATGAGAATGCCCAGGACGCTGACCAGCCGCGCGCGTGCCGGCACCTCCGCTGCCGTAGTGACGATGCTGCTGGGTACCGCGATCGGTACCTCGGGTGGCACCGCCACCGCGGCGGAGGCCACGAAGGGCAAGGACAACGTCGTCCTCCAGTGGAATCAGACGACTTACGATGCCCTGGTGAAGAAGGCCGCGGAGGTCAACGGCCTACAGCGCCCGCCGCTGGGCAGTCGCTCGCTCGCGATCGTCCATACCTGCATGTACGACGCGTGGTCCGCGTACGACGCGCGGGCGGTCGGGACCCAGTTGGGCGACGACTTGCGCCAGCCGTACCACAAGCGCACGCTCGCCAACCGGAAGACCGCCATCAACTACGCGGCGTACGACGCTCTCAACTACCTCTACCCCGAGTTCAAGAGTGACTTCGACGCCAAGATGATGGCGCTCGGCATGGACCCGGCCAACACGTCGCGGGACACCAGGACTTCTGCCGGGGTGGCGCACACGGCCTGCGACGCGGTGATCGCCGACCGGAGGACGGACGGCTCCAATCAGGAGAACGCCTTCGCCGACACCACGGGCTACACCGCGTTCAACCCGCCCCAGGACTTGGCCGCGCTGGACAAGTCGACCGTCCTGGACCCGGTGCGCTGGACCCCGCTCAGCACCAACGGGGTCGTCCCGCCGTTCGTCACCCCCCAGTGGGGCGGGATGAAGCCGTTCGCGATCAAGGACCCGGCGGCCTTCCAGCCGCCGCCTCCGCCGGCGTACGGAAGCGCCAAGCTCAAGGCGGACATCAAGACGATGATGGACTACAACGCCAATCTGACCGATCGCCGGAAGGTCGTTTCGGAGTACTGGCTGGAGAACCGGGAGACGCCCGCCGGCCACCAGAACAAGTGGGCGCAGTACATCTCCCGCCGCGACCACAACACGCTGGACGAGGACGTGAAGATGTTCTTCACGCTCAACCTGGCCATGGCAGACGCCGGCATCGTGGCCTGGAAGAGCAAGGTGCGCTACGACTACGCGCGCCCGATCACGGTGATCCGCTACAGCCGGTCGGGGCATCAGGTGAGTGGATACGCTGGTCGTGGCAAGGGCACGCAGACGATCGCCGGTGAGACCTGGCTGCCATACGTCACGACGCCGCCGTTCGCCTCGTACGTTTCTGGTCACGCGATGTGGGGCGGCACGGCGGCCGAGTCGCTGAAGCTGTGGACCGGCAGTGACAAGTTCGGTGCCTCCTTCACGGCCAAGGCCGGTTCGTCCGTCTACGAGCCCGGCCTTACCCCGGCCTCGGACGTGACGCTCAAGTGGGACACGCTGAGTCAGGCCGCGACCGAGGACGGCATGTCCCGCGTCTACGGCGGCGGCCACTGGACGTTTGACGTCGTGGAGGGCCAGAAGCTCGGCCGGACCGTGGCCAAGACCGCGTTCGGAGCGGCCATGAAGTACATCAACGGCACCGCCTGAGGCCTGCGCGCTCCGCTGATCTCCTCGGGAGGGGACCACCTGCACGGGAGCTCCCTGGCGGTGGTCCCGTGGCGGCCGGGTGACGGTCACGGGCTCGCGGCCGTCGAGGCGGGTGCACGTATCGTCGGCTCATGTCTGCGTAAGGCTCACTCACCACTCGGTCCGGTGGCATGGAGTGATGGCACTGCAACGCATCATTACGATTGTGGTGTCGGTGCGGCGTTCAGGGGGCGTCGCGGTTCAGACGCAACCGATCGTCCGGCCGCCAATCGTCATGACTCACCTTCAAGGAGTGATTCGTGAAGTCCTCCCTCCACCCCGTTCGCGCCGCCCAGGCCGCGGCGGTCGGGCGCCGCGCTGTTCATGGTGGCCTTCCCGGGCCCGGCTCGCGCCGAGTTCGAGCGCGGTCCGCACGTGCGCCGCGCGGGAGCGGCCTCTTCCGTTCCGTGCGGCTTCTTCCGGTATAGCGTCCGTGAGTCCCGCTTCGCCGCGTACAGTCACTGCGGCACGACGACGACGGTGCGGTTGCATGTCGACGTTTCTTCCTCGGTCTGTCGCCGACCTCACCGTCCTCCCATGGTCGCTCGCTGAACTTTTACCTGGTCAGAGCGACGATGAAGCTACCGCGCACACCACGTAAAAACTGGTTCCCCAGTCCGCAGGACGGCTCCTGCGTAAGGAGGCAGGCCCATGCTGAAGGAAGGCGTCCTCAAGGCCTACCGGCACTACGCATATCTGCTGCGGTGGTAGGAGAAGAGCTGGTCGTTGAGGTCAAGCGATTTGAGGACGATGGTAAGTCTGCGCTCCGTGGCCAAGCCGTTTGGGATCAGCTTGCAGAGAATGGCCGCGCGACACGGTGAGGCGGGCTCGGTCATGAATATTTGGCTGCACTCCTATAAAACTTCGATCGTGAGCTCGTACGCCTCGCGAAGTCGTCCAGGCTTTCTGTAAGAATCCTACATTTCCCCTCGTCACGTCTATTGACGAGGTTCGGCATGTAATCTTCTAACTCATCGAAAACGGCTGGGAGCTTGCCGATGGCAGCGGATCTGCTATTTCGGTGCAGTCCCCCGGGCAGAGTTCCGCAAGGTGCAGGTCGGCCGACGCCCTGTCGGCAGACCTGGTCGAAGCGGCTAACCTCAATACCAGTGACTTAAGGGTCTCGGCTGGTACCGTGGCATCCAGGAGGTGCCTGGATGCCACGCCCTGGGCAGGTCAAGCCGGAGACGGATGAGCGGCTGTCGGACCGGATCGCGGTCGGGCTGCTGACACGCACGTTTCCGCCAGAGCTGGTGGACCGGGTGGTCGCTGAGTGCGGCCGTTCTGGTCTGCGCACTCGGCTGCTGCCGCCGCGGGTGGTGGTCTATTTCGTGCTGGCGATGTGCCTGTTCTCGGGGCAGGGCTATGAGGAGGTCGCGCGGCTGCTCACGCAGGGTCTGACCTGGGCGAAGCGTTGGTCGGGCTCGTGGCAGGTGCCGAGTACGGCGGCGATCTCGCGGGCGCGGGTGAAGCTGGGGCCGGAGCCTTTGAGGGCGCTGTTCACCGAGGTTGCCCGGCCGTTGGCGACCGAGGAGACCCGAGGTGCCAGGTATGGGCGGTGGCGGCTGGTAGCGATCGACGGCACGGTCTTCGATGTACCTGACAGTGAGCAGAACGCGGCGTACTTCGGGCGGCCGAAGACGCATCGCACCGAGCGGTGCGCGTATCCGCAGGTGCGGATGGTGGCGCTGGCCGAGTGTGGCACCCACGCCATCACGGCCGCCACGCTGGGGCCACTGTCGTCCTCCGAACCAGCCCTGGCCCGTGGGCTGTTCAGCCATCTCGGCGAAGGGGATCTGTTGCTGGCCGACCGTGGGTTCACCGGGGTGGAACTGTGGCGGGCAGCCTCGGCCGGCGGCGCGGACCTGCTGTGGCGGATTCGCTCGCATCAGATCCTGCCGGTACGCGAGGAACTTCCCGACGGCTCTTACGTGTCGGAGATCGTCGTCGCGAAGGACCGTAAGCGCGCCGACCCCACGCCCGTGCGGGTCGTCGAGTACACACTTCACGGCACAGGCTTTCCCGAACAGGACACCCCCTACCGACTGATCACCACGATCCTCGACCCCGAGGCCGCCCCGGCCGCCGACCTGGCCGCCCTCTATCACGAGCGGTGGGAGATCGAGACCACACTGGACGAGCTGAAGACCCACCAGCGCGGCCCCGCCCAGGTCCTGCGCTCCCGCTCACCCGACGGCGTCGAGCAGGAAGTCTGGGGCCACCTGCTGGTCCACTACGCCATTCGCAGCCTGATGCACGACACTGCGGACGCATCCCAACTCGACGCCGACCGGCTCTCCTTCACCCGCAGTCTCCGCCTCGCCCGCCGCCAGGTCACCGCGCAGGCGGCCTTTTCCCCCTGACCGCCTGGCCACAGCCCTCACCGAAGGTCTGCAGGAGATAACCCGACACCTGCTGCCCGCCCGCCGCAGACGCTTCAACCCTCGCGTCATCAAACGCAAGATGTCCGGTTTCGGCGTCAAACGCGACGAACACCGACACCCTCTGCAACCCGACCGGAGCCCGGCCGAGGCCGTCGCCATCGCCCCGCACTGGCGCACAGCCTCAATCAACCCACCAAAGAAGGTCCCACGAAGCTGGGACCTGATCCCTTAAGTCACTGGTATTGTCCCTAACCTCGATCTTTCATGACGGCCCATCAGGTGAACTGGTGGGTCATTTCGGTTTGTTGTGCCGGGTGCGGGCAGGCTCAGTGCCCGGCTGTCGCGTCGGGTG
>NZ_JAFMPZ010000485.1 GCF_017353455.1 Streptomyces laculatispora | reverse complement strand
CGTTCGACTCGCACCGGGGGATGCCGTTCGCGGACGTCCGCACCGACATCACCGTCGACAACAACGGCCGGCACGGCGGTGACGCGAGCGCCGGCCCCCTGTTCGGCGCCCGCTTCACGCACTGGAACATCCGGGTCACCAACGGCCGGGCCGGCCTGATGCGGATCGACGGCCTCGCCCCGTACAGCGCGAGTGTCGGGATCAGCGAGGTGACGGAGTTCGACCAGATCGACGTCCCCGACTTCACCGGCGACCTGCACACCCGCCTGGAGGCGTACGGCACCCCGGAGGCCGTCCGCCCGCGGAACCTGTACGACGCCCAACGGGCCCTGCTGCGCTGACGACACCGGCGTCCCGAGCCGTCGGCGCTGCGGTCACCCCCTTTCCCGCAGCGCCGACTCCACCTCGCCGAGGGCCGCTTCGAGCCGCGGCGCCACCTCGGTCCACGTCCACTCCAGGTCTGCCCCGGCCGTCTTGCGGGGCACGGTCTCCACCAGCATGATCAGGTACAGGTACGAGCGGTACAGCGCGAGCCGCAGCCGCAGCGAGTCGTCGAACTCCACCGGACCGCCCGCGGCCGACGCGTAACCGGCCAGGAAGTCCTTGTCCTCCTCGATGTCCCCGAAGAGGGCGAGCGAGACGAAGTCGGCGGCCGGGTCGCCCCAGAACATCCGCTCCCCGTCGATGATCCCGCCGATCCGCCGCGCCCCCGGCTCCCCGGCGACCAGGATGTTGCCCTGCCACAGGTCGAAGTGGACCAGGGCGGGGCGCGTGACGTCGTCCAGTACGTACGAGGCGGCGCCGAGCAGTCCGCGGATGTCCGGCGCCGCGCGCGGCAGCCGCGCCGCGTAGGTCAGCGCGTCGGCCAGCACGGCGTCCGTCATCGTGGTGAACGCTTGCCGCCAGGTGGGCGCCAACGGGGCCAGGGCCGTTGACGGGTAGCCGAATCCGCCGGGTGCCGGGGCGGTGTGCAGCCGGCCGACGGCCCGGCCGAGGTCACCGCGCAACCGCTGCTCCTCGCCGTCGGCCATCGTGTCCGTGAGCTCGTGCCAGGGCTGCCCGGGACACGCCGTCATGATCACGTACGCGCCCTCGGGGGCGGCCGGGTCGAGCCCGCTGTGCACGACGCGGGGGACTGCGGTCTCCGCGGCCAGGCCGGCCGCCGCGGTGTAGAAGGCGACCTCGTTGACCAGCAGGTCGCGCTCGTAACCGAGATGGGTCCCGGCGGTGGCGGGCGGCGGGGTCTTCACCACCCACTCCCGGCCGTCGGTGAGCCCGACCCGGGTGACGGTGTTGTACGTGCCGCCGGCGAGCGGGTCGCACGAGGCGATCAGCTCCGGTGGCACATTCACGGAGCCGAGTACGGCGGACAGGGCGGAATCGATCGGCATCAGCGGACCCCCTTCGGGTGGTCACCCCGCAACGCCTTGCTGCCGGCCGGCGCGAACAGCCAGGTCAGAGCGTGCTCGGAGTGATCACGACGTAGTCACGATCAGGGGCGATGCCCGGTCTGACGGATTGCCAAACCCCACATGGCTCATAGAGTTGGCCTACCCCCACGATCTCCCCGGCCGCGCCGAACCCGGCGTCGGCTGCTTTCGTGCGGGCGAAACGACCTGATACAGAAGGATGGGCCATGCGACCCACTGCCATACGCCGTACCGCTGTTGCCGTCACCGCGATGTCCCTGGCCCTGCTCACCGCGGCCTGCGGTTCGGACTCGGCGGACCAGGACAGCGGCAACAAGGGCAAGGCGGACGCGACCGCTTCGGCCAAGCCCGCCGCCAAGGCGCTGACCGCCGCCGAGCTGGAGAAGGCCTCCCTCGCCCAGGGCGACGTCAAGGGCCACAAGGTCGCCAAGGCCGGTCCCGCCGACGCCGTTTCGGCCGGTGACGTCACCGCTGACAAGGCCGCCTGTGATGCCTTCTCCGACGCCCTGATGGGCGCCAAGGCCGGTTCGCCCGTCGCGTCCACCCAGCGCAAGGTGGTCAGCGAGCCGAAGAAGGGCGCCGACAAGGACAGCGCCGACCCCGAGGAGGCGTTCAAGGCCGCCTTCGACATCACGACGACGCTCACCACGCTCTCCTCCTACGAGGGCAAGGGCGCCGAGGAGTCGGTGGCCGCCCTGCGGACCGCGGCGACCGGATGCGCGTCCGGCTTCACGATGAAGGCGGCGGGAGCCAAGCAGAAGATCGTCAAGATCGCGGAGGTGCAGGTCAAGGGCGGTGAGGAGGCCGCCGGTTGGACGGTGACCATCGAATCGGACGGCGAGAAGAGCACGATGAAGCTCGTGCAGGTCCGCCAGGGCGCCACGGTCGCCTCGTTCACCGCGCTCAACCTGGCCGCGGCCTCCTCCGGCGGCGACTTCGAGCTGCCGACCGCCGTGATCGACGCGCAGGTCGCCAAGCTGGCCTGAGCCCCGGTCAGGGCAGCGGGACGAGTCGCACCACGGTGACGGTCAGGACCGACCCGGAGACGTAATAGAGCACGATCGCCCCGGCGACGGTGGCCTCGCGGCGATCGTGCTCCTCCTTGACGGCGGACGACCCGTGCCCGTAGGGCTCGCGCCCCAGGGAACGCGCCATCTCGTCCCGGAAGGTGTCGCCGTCCGGCATCTTGGCCAGGGTGTCATCGGCGGGCGGTGCGTAGGAGATCCGGAAGCTCAAGCGACGCTCCGCCTCTCGGCCTCGTCGCGCGCAAGCCGGTCCAGAATCCGTTCGGCCTCGGGATCGGGCACGGCCTCCAGCATCCAGTGCCGCATCACGGCCTGGATCTCCTGCACCCCGGCCTCGCTGATGGCACGGTCGAACTCCTCGCGTCTCGCCTCGGGCAGGGCGACGCGGATGGCCGGGATGCTGTTGGGCACCTCGACCTCGGCGCCGCCGACAAAGGTCTTCAGAGGCTCACCCATGGCTGCTCTCCCGATCTCCCCGCATGCGCCACAGAGTACGACGACGGGTACGGGCCGTCACCTCCGGCCGTGCCACCAGCGCGACTTGGCGGCCGGTGCGGTGCCGGCCCCGGAGGCGGACGCCTCGGGCAGTCCCCGTACAGCGGTCCGGATACGGTCGAAGGTGGCGACGGGGTGCCGGGGCCCGTCTCCGTCGCCCTCGCTCCCGCCCTCACTCCCGCCCTCGCCCGGCAGCAGGACACCGAGGCAGACCAGTTTGAACCGGCTTCCCTCCAGCTGGAGTCCGACGAAGACCGGCGCCCCGACGCAGCCCTGGGGAACAAGGCCGTCCCATACGAAGCCCCCATGGTCGCCGCTCCGCACGACCTTTCCGACGATCACGGCCTGTTCCCGTTGCGTACGGTCGGGCCCCACGTCGTGGCCGAGCGCGTACGCCGCTACCGGAGCGTCGCCCAGCCGGGCGATGTCCTCGCCCGTCGCGGCCATCCCGTCAGTGATCTCGTCGGTCGCCCAGGCCCATTTCTTCCGGCGCGCGAGGGCGTGCAGCACGCCGGTGGGCAGCACCGAGACACCGGAGTCACCGAGGGGGATCCAGCCCTCCTGGAACCGCAGCATCATCAGGGCGCCGGCGCTCATGGCGGACTCGGACAGGCCGGGCCGCAGCCGTATCTCGGCAAGGTCGTAGCGGGTCAGCGCCCCCGCGGTCAGGAGGTACTGGCGGTACGTCGCGTTCCCGTCGTCGTCCTCGGCGAGGAGGTCGTTGAACCAGAACGCCGTCCCGAAGACGTCGCCGCGGTGGGCCTGTTGGTACGGCAGCGTGCAGCGGCCGCTGTTGCTGACGATGGCATCGATGATGGAGCCGTGATCGGCCGTCTGTTCGGACATGAGAGCAGAACTTAGCGGAGGGCCGCTTCACGTCGCCCTGTGCCGTACCGGAGGTCCTGGTGGGCGGGGCGTCCGTCCAGGCCCGTCCAGCGGCCTGCGCTCAGACCTGGTCGGGACCTTCGTGCTGACTGTGCCACTGTTCGGTGGCCACCCCGGCCAGTACGACCTGTACCACCTGCTCGGCGAGCGAGGACGTCACCGGCAAGTGCCCGAAGAGCACTCGGTAGTAGGTGGTGGAGGCCAGCAGGTCCAGAAGCAGATCGATGTCGACGTCGGCCCTGATGTCGCCACGGCGGATCCCGCGGCGCAGCGCCTCGGCCGTCGAGGCCCGGCGCGGGCGGAAGAACCTGTCGAGGAACAGCCTTTCCAGGTCGGGGTCGTCGGCGAGGTCGGCGGCGAGGGCGGGCAGCACCCGCCGCCCCACGGTGGTGGTGAACGCCCGGCTCAGCATGCCGATGCCCTCGATGAGATCGCAGTGCGTGCAGCCCGTGTCGGGGGTGGGTGCCGTTCCCATGGTGGCGACCAGCGCGTCCACGACGAGGTGCTGCCGGGAGTGCCACCTGCGGCGCAGCGCCGGCTTGCTCGTACCGGCACGGCTGGCCACCCCCTCCAGCGTCAGCTTCCCGTACCCCGACTCGTTGAGGACCTCCATGGTCGCGGTGCGGACTGCCGCGTCGATGCGTTCGTCCCGCGGCCTTCCGGCACGTTGCTGGCGTGATGCGCGGCTGTCGGGCACGGCGCCACGCGGGGTGTTCTCCATGCCCTCAGTATAGGTATGCTGAATTACGTTCCGTTCCAGAACGGTATATAATTCAGCCCGGAGGTTTCCCCTTGTCCCAGGACGTTGACGGCGCAGCGAGCAAGGGCGACGAGCCATCCGCACCACCGGCCCCGGAAGGCGCCGAGCCGGGGGAGAGCGTCTTCTCCGGCCCCCACCGGGCCCTGACGCTCGGCGTCCTCCTCTCCGTGAGCATGGTCGCGTTCGAGTCGCTGGGCGTGGCCACCGTGCTGCCCGGCATCGCCCGGAATCTGGAGGGCCTGGGGGCCTACGGCTGGGGCCTGTCCGCGCTGATGTTGGCCAACATCATCGGCACCGTGACCGCGGGCCGGGCCGCCGACCGGAGCGGCCCGTGGCGGCCGATGGCGGTGGGCACGCTCGTGTTCGCGGCCGGCTGCGCGGTCGCCGGAGTCGCCGCGAACTGGCCCCTGTTCCTCCTCGGCAGGTTCTGCCAGGGCCTCGGGATCGGAGCCGTCGTGAGCATGGCCTACACCGTGGTCGGCCTTGCCTACCCCGGCCGGCTCCGTGCCCGGATGTTCGCCCTGCTGTCCTCCGCGTGGACCATTCCCTCGCTGATCGGGCCGGTCATCGCGAGTGGCCTCACGGAGCTCACGAGCTGGCGCGGGGTCTTCCTGCTCATGCTGCCGCTCATCGCGATCGCCGCCATCCTGACCCTGCCGGCGCTGCGCAAGCTCGACCACACCCACCAGGCGGCCGCGCCCGGCCCGGCGCAGCCCTGGTGGAGGGGACCGCTCGCCGCCAGTGTGCTGCTCACCGCGGGCACCGCGCTGTTGCTCCAAGCGCTGCTGCTGAAGAACTTGGTCCTGCTCGTCGTGCTCGGCGCGGTGGGCGCGGTCATCGCCGTGCTGACCCTGCGCCAGGTGACGCCGGAGGGAACGCTGAGCCTGCGGCCCGGCCTCGGCGCAGGCATCGGCATCCGCTTCCTGCTGTGCGCTGTCTACTTCGGCAGCGAGGCGTTCCTGCCCCTCGGCCTCCAGGACCTGCGCCAGGTGAGCGTCACCGAAGCCGGCCTCGGGCTCTCCGCTGGTGCGATCACCTGGGTGGTGGGCTCGACGGTGCAGGCGAAGCGGGACGGGAAGGGGGCGGAGGGGCGCGGCTCGGGAGTCATGCTCGGCTTCGCCATTCTGTTCGTCGGCGTCCTGGTCATGGCCCTGGGCGTCCTCTCCGAATCGGTACCCGCGCTGACCGCCGTGGCGGGCTGGGCGATCGGCGGCATCGGCATGGGCATCGCGTTCAACGCCTCCACCACCGAGACCATGGAGCAGGCACCCGCGGAACGGCAGGGCGAGGTCAGCGGGGCGCTTCAGCTCTCGCAGACCCTCGCCACCGCCGTGGTCGCCGGCCTGGGCGGGGCCGCCATCGCCATCGCGCACGACCACGACGGGTCCACCCGCACCGCCCTGTCCTGCACCTTCCTGCTGACCGCGGCGCTCGCGCTGGTCGGCACGCTGGTCTCCCGCCGCCTGCGGCCCGCTGCTTGCGCCGTGTGACCGATGGGACGGGGACGAGGACGCGTGGCCTGCGAGCTGAGACTCCGCGCCGGGGCCGGGGCCGAGGCGCGCCCGCCCGGACCCACC
>NZ_JAFMPZ010000092.1 GCF_017353455.1 Streptomyces laculatispora | reverse complement strand
CGCGGCCAGGCCGTCACCACCGCACTGCTGCCCGCCGTCGGCTTTCCGGTGCTCGCGCTCGCCGCCGTGCTGCACGGCCAACCGGTGGCGCGCGGCGCGGCCTTCCTCGCCGTCATGGGGGCGGGCGTGTACGCCCGGCGGTGGGGGCCGCGCGGACACGCACTCGGTGTGTTCGCGTTCATGGCCTTCTTCACCTCGCAGTTCCTCCACACGCTGCCCGGACAATTGCCCGAGCTGTACTCGGCGGTCGCCCTCTCACTGCTCTCCTCCTCGGCCGTCCGCTTCGGGCTCTGGTGCTACGAACGCCGGCTGACCCCGGCCGCCGTGCCCGCTCCGGTCAGCGGCACCGGTCTGGCGAGGATCACCACCCGCCAGGCGATCCAGGCGGCCGCCGGCGGAACCGTCGCACTCATGGCGGGGCAGCTCCTCTCCGACCAGCGCTGGTACTGGGCCGTGGGGGCGACCTGGTGGGTCTTCGTGAACACCGCCTCGCGCGGCGAAACCCTGGTACGCGGCTTCCGCCGGGTCCTGGGGACGCTGATCGGCATCCCCGTCGGCCTGTGCGTCGTCGTGCCGCTGCACGGGGCTCCGGTACCCACCGCCCTCCTGGTGGCGGTCGGGGTGTTCGGGATCTTCTACACCGCCGCGGTCTCGTACACCTGGATGATGTTCTCCGTGACGGTGATGGCCGGGGCGCTCTACGGGGCGCTCGGAGTGCTCGACCCTGCCCTGCTCGCCCTGCGGCTCGGTGAGACGGCCGTCGGTGCGCTCGGCGCGGTGCTCGCGGTGCTGCTCGTGCTGCCGGTCACCACGCATGCCACCACCGACGCCTGGATCCAGCGGGCCCTGCGCTGCGTGCATGCCTGCACCGAGGAGGCCGCCGCCCGCCTCTCCGGTTCGGCGACGGCCGACCCGGCGCCGCGGGTCGCCGAGCTGGAGGCCCTCCTGGGGCGCGTCCGGCTGTCGCTCGCCCCGCTGGTGCACCCGCTGAGTCCGTTGCGCGCCCGCAGGGCGAGGGCCGCACATGTGCTCGCCCTGCTGGACGAGTGCGCCCGGGAAGTACGCGGACTGGCCTCCGTGGCGGCCGACCCGGAAGCCTCCCACGACGCCCGGCTCGCCGCCGCCTGCTGGCGCGTCGAGAGCGCGGTGGAAGCGCTGACCGCCCCCGAGCGGCCGGCCCGCACCCCGCTCGCCGTCGGTCTTCCGGCGCACGCTGCCGCGGCGGAACCCGCCCTCGCCCACCTGCACGGCCTGGAACGCGCGCTCGCCGAACTGGCCACGCCCCTGCACAGCCCGCCACGGTCACCGCTCGCCGCAGCCTGACCCCGCACCCTTTGGTCCAGACCACCTGGGCGCACTGCTACCGTCGCCGCGGAAGATCGCGGCGGTCGCCACTGTCGTGATCAGTCGGCGGAGAAAGGCAGTGCGGTGGACAGCAGAAACGGTGCCGGACGGGCATTCATCGGGTCGTTCACCTCGGCGGGCGGGCGGGGAGTCACCGCCGCCGCCGTGGACCAGGAGACCGGGGCGCTCACCGTCCTCGGCGCGACGGATGCCGTTCCGGATCCCTCGTACCTGGTGCTGGGCCGGGGCAGGGGCCCCG
Organism: Streptomyces laculatispora; assembly: GCF_017353455.1. Classification (GTDB taxonomy): domain Bacteria; phylum Actinomycetota; class Actinomycetes; order Streptomycetales; family Streptomycetaceae; genus Streptomyces; species Streptomyces laculatispora. The sequence goes on along the minus strand of NZ_JAFMPZ010000092.1, from coordinate 21,668 downwards.
GCGGCTCGGTCCTGTACGCGGTCAGCGAGACCGAGCAGGGGGCGGCCGCGGCTTTTGACATCACCCACGACGTACCGCGGCCGATCGGCGCCGCCCAGCCGGTGGACGGCGACAGCCCCACGCACCTGGCACTCGCGGGCGGCCGGCTGGTCACCGCCAACTACGGTTCCGGCAGCGTCACCGTGCTGCCCGTACTCGAGGACGGCTCACTCGGCGCCGCTGCCGGCGTGCTCCGGCACGAGGGGAGCGGGCCGGACACCGGCCGCCAGGAGGGCCCGCACGCCCACCAGGTCCTCCCCGACCCCTCGGGGAACTGGGTGCTCAGCGTCGACCTCGGAACAGATTCGGTACGGATCTGCGCGCTCGACCCGCACACCGGGGTGCTGCGCCTGCACGGTGAGACCGCGCTGCGGCCCGGCACCGGACCGCGCCATCTCGCGTTCCACCCCGAGGGCGCTCACGCCTATGTGCTGAACGAGCTGGAACCCACGGTCACGGTGTGCCGCTGGGACGCCGCCGCTGGGGTCCTCGAACCGCTCGGCGAGACGTCCGTACTGCCCGGCGAGGCGACCGGGGGCAGCACCGGGGCGAGCTACCCGTCCGAGGTCGTCGTCGCGCACGACGGCCGTTTCCTGTGGGTGGCCAACCGGGGGCACGACAGCATCTCCGTGCTCGGTCTCGACGCCGCGGGCGAGAAGGTTTCCCTGGTCACCACGGTGAGCTGCGGCGGACACTGGCCGCGCGACCTCGCCCTCGACCCCACCGGACGACGGCTGTACGCGGCCAATGAGCGGTCCGGGAACGTCGCCTGGTTCACCGTGGACCCGGAGACCGGGATCCCGGGACAGGAAGGCTCCCTGGAGGCTCCTGCGGCCTCCTGCGTGATCTTCGCCTGAGGTCCGTGACGCGCGGGTGGCGGACCGACCGGGTCACCACCCGCGTCCGCGTCACAGGGGCGGGGCCCGGGTCGCCCCCGGCCCCGCCCCTGTGACGCGGAACGCACCCTGCCGCCGGGCCACCCGGCGGAACGGATCAGTGAACCTGTGCCCCCTGCGCCACCGGGGGAGCGATGCCGAGCGCCGTGGTGTACATCGACATCACCAGCTTGCCGATCGCCGGGTAGGCGCCGAGCGGCTCGGCCGCCGCGCAGCCGGCCTCCTTGACGGCGGAGTCCAGCAGCCCCTCGGCCACCTCGGGACCCACCAGGTACGGTGCGACCGCCAGCTGGAGCGAGCCGGCGTCCTTCAGCTGCGCGGAGACCGACGCGACCGAACCCTCGACATCGAGTGCGGCGGCCATCACGGGCACCGCGAGCCGCGCGGCCAGCAGCATGCCGGTGATCCCGGCGGCCTGCACGGCCTCCTCGCCGCCCACCGTGGCCAGCACGATGCCGTCGGCGGCCGTGGCCACCGTGAACAGCCGCGCACGGTCCGCGCGGGCGAGACCGGCCTCGGAGAGGCGCACGTGCAGCGCCTCGGCGAGGAGCGGGTGCGGGCCTAGCACATCGGTCAGCTCGGCCGGTGCCTGGCTGTCCGTGATCGCTTGGCGTATCCGCTGCACAAGGGTGCTGTCCGGTCCCGCGAGCAGCGGCACCACGACGGCGGCCGGACCCTCGGGCGGAGCGACCTCACGGCCGGCGGCCGTCGCCTGCTCGAAGCGCGCGATGCGCTCGGCGGCGGAGTGCGCGAGCGCGGAGGCGAGAGTGGGGTACTCGGCATCGTCACCGTCGAGGTAACCGATCAGGGCGTTCAGGCCGGGCAGCTCGGAGCGGGCAATGCTGATCACCTCTTCGGCCAGACTGCGGCTGGCCGAAGAGGGGGTACCGGGAAGGGCGAGAACGAGCGCGGCAGCGCCCTCAGGTGCGACCACGGGCTCCGGGCGGCGGTGCCGTCCGGACTGGCGAGGTCGCGGCATTCGTACAGGCAGGCCGGAAGCGGGCCCAGTGGGGGTGCTCATGGCGCCGCATGCTACTGGTTTTGGGTACCCCACTGCGCGGGGAGGGTCCGGTCGAGCGTTGTCTGTCCGCATTTATCCGATGGGCGGCTTACCGGTCAACTGCCCTGCTCTGTCACCCCTCCGTCGCGCCGTTGATCCGGCCCGGACAACGGAATGCTGAGCAGCCTCGGATGGTGCGGCAGGAGCAGACCACCGGTGGCCAGCGCCTGGGCGATGCGCAGGGAGCCGATCAGGGGATCACCCGAACCGGGGACCGCCCGTGCCTGCGGCAGCTGCCGGGCCAGCTCCTCGCGCAGCGGTACGAGCAACGGGTCGCCCATCCGGAACAAGCCACCCGTCAGCGCCACTTCGCATGCCTCGTCGTCCGCCCCGGCCTTCGGGCACACGGCGGCGGCCGCCTCCGCGATGTGTCCGGCGGCGTCGCGGAGAATGCCTTCGGCGACGGGGTCGTGCGCCGCGCAGGCGGCCACCTCGGGAGCGAACGAGGCCAGGACCGCGGGCCGGTCGGTACGCGGGTAGAGCAGGCCGGGCAGTTCCGGCGCCGGGCCGAACACCGCCTCCAGCCGGGCCAGCAGCGCCGGTGACCCGCCGCGCCGCCCGTCGTGGGCGCGCATCGCCGCATCGAGACCGGCCCGGCCGATCCAGGCACCGCCACCGCTGTCGCCCAGCAGATGACCCCAGCCGTCGGCCCGCCGCCACTGCGTCAGATCCGTGCCGAGGGCGATCAATCCGGTGCCGCCCGCGACGACCGCGCCGGGCCGCTGCCCGACCGCTCCGGCGTACGCGGTCACGGCGTCAGCGGCGAGCGCCAGCCGTCGCACACCGAGCGCGTCCGCCAGGGCGACGGGCAGCTCGGCCCGCAGCTGGTCGCCGAGGGTGGCCATACCGGCCGCTCCGATCGCCGCGGCGGCGATCCGGCTTCCGCCGCCGTGCCGCGCGAGCAGCTCCCGGACGGTGGGCAGCAGCTGTTCCAGCAGATGGGCGGCGTCGATACCGGCGGGCCCGGTCCGCACGGGCCCCGCACAGGCCGCCGTGGCCAGGGGGACGTCCGAGCCCGCGGTGCCCAGAGCCACCCGCAGCCCGGAACCACCCGAGTCCACCCCGAGGACGTACTCCCCGGCGTCACCCCGTTGTCCGGGGCCGCCGGCCGCGGCCGTCACGGCAGCCGCCGGTCGACCGGCTCGGCGCCCCGGCGCTCCAGCGGCTCATTGGTCCGGCTGACCGGCCGTGAACCGAAGAACCCGCGGTCCGCCGACGTGGGGGAGGGGTGCGAGGGCTCGATCGCAGGGAAATCCCCCAGCGACGGACGCAGATTGCGGGTGTCGCGGAGCAGCAGCACGCCCTGCTCGGCCCACGGCGTCAGATCACCGTTGGAGGGACGCGGAAGCCCCAGGTCCGGGTGGAGCTCCCGGAAGATGTTCTCCAGGCTGCCGGGCGCCGGGCGGGCGCCGGGCGCCACGGAGAAGCTCAGCCCCACCGCGTGTGCGGGAGTTCCGAGATGTGGGCATTCGGGACGAGAGGTCGGCCTGGCGTGATGACGGTGAGCGAGTGGCTTGATCACTGGACGCAACGTGCCCCCCTCGTTCCTGCTGAGTGGCTGCGAGCTCTGCTCGAATGGCTTGATGATCTCGATGACGAAGGGTAGCGCCTTGGGGGTGGACGCCCTGCAAGGGGGCTTCTCCGGTACGTGGTTGAGTAAGCTGACTGGTCATGGCACCACGACCCTTGAACGAGCTTGTCGAACCGGGATGGGCGAAGGCTCTCGAACCCGTAGCCGAACGTGTCGGCGCTATGGGCAACTTCCTCCGCGCCGAGATCGCGGCCGGCCGAACGTACCTGCCGGCCGGCCCGAACGTGCTCCGCGCGTTCCAGCAGCCCTTCGATGATGTCCGAGTCCTGATCGTCGGACAGGATCCATACCCCACCCCGGGAATGCCCATCGGACTCAGCTTCGCCGTGGCCCCCGAGGTGCGAAACGTTCCGGGCAGTCTGGAGAACATATTCCTGGAGATGTGTCGCGACGTCGGTACGCCAAGGCCCTCCAACGGTGATCTGACACCCTGGACGCAGCAAGGTGTTCTCCTCTTGAACAGAGTTCTCACGACGGCGCCCCGCCAGCCAGGGGCGCACCGGGGCAAAGGCTGGGAGGCGGTGACGGAGCAGGCGATTCACGCCCTCGCGGCGCGGGACAAGCCGCTCGTGTCGATCCTCTGGGGCAACGACGCCCGCAGCCTGCGCTCACACCTCGGCCGGTACCCGGTCGTCGAGTCGGCGCATCCCTCGCCTCGATCGGCGGACCGTGGGTTCTTCGGCTCACGGCCTTTCAGCAGGGCGAACGATCTGCTCACGCAACAGGGGGCCCAGCCGGTCGACTGGCAGCTTCCGTAACGCCTGTTCATTGAGGTAGAAGACGGCGAGCACAGACGCAGACGCCTCTCAACGCATCCAAGACGGAGACATGTCGAGCGTTGCGGGTTGGGGCATTGGCTCCGGCCTCCCTGCGTGGATGCGTATGTTGATTCTCACGTCGGTCCCTTCCGTTTTCGGCGCCCCCGGCGGGCTCGTGCGCTGTGAGGTCGGCACCCGTGCCGTCGGTATCAGGCTTGGAGGTCGACGACGACCTTCACGTCGTCGTTGCGCTTGTGCAGGGCGTCGGCGTAGCCGCTCATCGGTACCCGGCGGGTGATGAGACGGTCCAGCCAGCGCGGGTCGGCCTTGGCGAGAGCGGCGGCGGCCTGTTCGTAGTGGCGGCGGCCGGCGTTGACGGAGCCGAAGACGACGCCGTTCTCCAGCACCAGCTCCCGGGCGGTCGTGTCCAGGTCCACGGCGACTTTCCGGCTGCCGGAGGATATTCCGGTCAGGCAGATGACGGCGCCGGCCCCGACTGCTTCCGTCAGTGCGTAGACGAGTGAACCGGCGCCGGTGCATTCGATGACGACGTCGGGTTGCAGGCCGGTGTCCCGGACGTCGCCGGTGTGGAATGTTCCACCGAGGTCGGTGACGAGCTGTGGTTTGGGTCCGCTGTCGTTGAGGTCGAGTACGTGTACTTCCAGGCCGCGTTGGACACCGAGCATGGCGGCGAACAGGCCGATGGGCCCAGCGCCGGTGATGAGAGCGACCTTGGGCTTCCAGGAGGACCGGGTCAGGATCCGTTCGGTCTGTTCCCATGCTTTGGCGAGTACGGAGACGGGCTCGAGCAGGACCCCTCGTTCGGCGAGAGCTGGGTCGAGTCTGACCGCGTACTGCGGTTCACTGCGCCACCGCTGGGACCCGAAGCCGTTCAGCTCTTTGATGCCGCGTTCGGTGTAGAGGCCGTTGCGGCAGAAGTCCCACTCGCCGACTGAACATGGCCCGCAGGGTACGGGGTCAGGGCGTCGCACGATTCCGGCGACCAGGTCCCCTGGTGCGAACCCGCTGTCATCAGGTGCTTCCAGCACCTTTCCCAGGGATTCGTGCCCGACGAGCAGACGCTCCTGACCGGCTGGCGCCGCACCGTAGCCCTTGTCGACGATGTCGATGTCGGTACCGCAGATGCCGAGGAGCCGGCCCTCGACGAGCAACGAGCCCAGCTCCGGGTCTGGTTCGTCGACGTCACGGATTTCAACCTGGTTGGGCTTGCCCGGTACGACAGTGATGGCCTTCATATCCACGTCCTCCTTGCCTTCGTGGCATCCCCGTAGGTGGTGCCACCACTCAGCCGTGGGGGTCGATGCCCCAAACGCGCACGGTGCTTCTGCCCTACCTGCAAATCGAGTGGCCGCGGGCACCCGTGCACATCTCGTCGCGGGGACAAACCTCCGATGACCCGCGGGTTCCGCCCGTGCACGAACGTGGACCCGCCACGGCCTCGGTACACTGCACGACCTGCCCGTCGTGGTCGATCCGGTGCTGAGTACCCGAGGGTGGTGCTGTCATTTCGGCCTCCCAGGTCCCGGCCCGGCCCATGCTTACCGACCTGGTGAGGCGGCTGACTCACAGGCTGCGCTACCGGCCCCGACCTGCACCTTCACGCTAGTGCCATTCCCCTCTGCTGTCGCGATCAGCCGGCCCTTCCACCGGCCGGGCATCGCCGCCCGGGCTCGCCGAGGCGCCGCGGCACCTCCATCCTGAGGAGGAAGCCGTTGCCGCGCGTGGCAACGGAATGGAGGGACGTGAAAATGGGTCCGCTTGCGGTGCTGTTCGACATCGATGAAACGTTGGTCCACACCGGCGGTTCGGGGGCTCGCAGCTGGGCGTGGGCGTTCGAGCAACTGCACGGTGTGGCGGCCGATATCGGTCAGCACACCTCGGCCGGTGAGACCGATCCGCAGGTCGGCCGGAAGACATTCCGCGGGGTGCTCGGCAGGGACGCCAGCGCTGACGAGATGAACCGGTTGTTCGCCGCCTACCTCTCGCACCTGGCGGACGACGTCTGGCGGTCCGATGGTTACCGGGTCCTGGACGGTGCCGAGGAGGTGCTGCGCCGGATCGTGGACGCCGGGGTCATCCTGGGGCTGACGTCGGGGGCCATGGAGGGCGCGGCCAGGACGAAGTTGGAACCGGGCAAGCTCGGCCGCTACTTCCTGTTCGGCGCCTATGGCTCGGATTCCCCGGACAGGGGCGAGGTGACCAGGACGGCCGTCGCAAAGGCTGCCCGGTTGCATGGACGGGCTCTCGGCCGGGACGAGGTGTACGTAGTGGGCGACACGCCACTGGACATAGAGGCGGCGCATGCGGCGAACGCGACGGCGATCGGGGTCGCAAGCGGCCACTACGGTGCGAAAGAGCTGCGTGCCGCGAAGGCCGACCACGTGCTCCATTCCCTGGCGGACCCGTTCCCGGGCCTGTGACCGGGGGTTGCGGCCGCTGTCATGGAGTGGTGTCCCGCTCCGGGCTCTCCGGGTGGGAACCGGCGGCATTCGACCGCAGCAATGTCTCGATCGTCGTGAGCCGCTCCTCCAGTCGGTCGATGTCACCACGGCTCGCCTGTGTCTTGGACGGTTTGAGCACGATGATCAGATGGCCATCCGGTTCCAGGCTCCCGAGGGCGACATCGTCGACCGTCTCGCCATTCTGCAGCCGCACAGCGTGTTCGAGCTCCGACGGGCGCAGTGCCAGGCGCTTGGACGCGCTCTTGGAGATCGAGCCGTCCTTGATGACGGTCGTCGAGGTGCCCTCCGCGATGAGAGCCACGCGCGAGTCAGCCGCCAGCCAGCGGTTCAGCAGGGCATTCAAGGCGACCAGCGTGACGGCGCCGATCACACCGCCCAGCAGGCTGTCATCACTTCCGATGATGGCGTTCTGCACGACATTGGCGAGGAGGAAGATCACGACGAAGTCGAACGTGTTCAGATTGGCCAGGCCGCGTTTGCCGCTGAAGCGGAAGAGAGCCACGATGATCACGTAGACGAGGACGGTGCGCAGCACCTTTTCCGCGATCGGGACTTGAATCACAAACATGTCATGCCACACGGAGACTCCTCGGCGACGCGGATACTGCGACCGCAACGGGTGACCCATCGTGCCTTGTCCGGGCGGCGATCCGTTGTCTCCACGGCACCTGTCGATGTGGCGGATGTGGCGGATGCGTATGGACGTCGTCGAGGCGACGACACACAGGGGGCCGACCGGCCGGACAGCGCATGACCACGAGGACCGGCGGGGGCGGCCCGCGGGGAACCGCTCGCCTTCGCATATGCGCCGTGCGCAGGATCGGCCGGCAGCCGATGACATCGCGACGGGTGGGCCTCCCTGTAGCCCATCGGAATGACCCGGGGCCGAACGAGGCGCGGCTCCGCCCTCCGGGAGTGCCGGTCCGGCCTAGCGTGAGGGGCTCACTCCCGCGCGACCCGATGGAGCACCCTGTGACCACGCCTGCCCTTACCGACCTGACCGGAACGTATGTGCTCGACCCCGCGCACACCCGGATCGGCTTCGTAGCCCGGCACGCCATGATCACCAAGGTGCGTGGATCGTTCCACGAGTTCGAGGGCACACTTCACCTCGACGGGTCCGACCCGGCCAAGTCGAGAGCGTCGGTCTCCATCCAGGCCGACAGCATCGACACCGGTAACGGCGACCGCGATGGCCACCTGCGTACGAACGACTTCCTGGACGCCCCCAATCACCCCAAGATCACCTTCACCTCCACCAAGGCCGAGCAGGTGGACGACACGCACTTCCGGCTGACCGGAGACCTGGAGATCAAGGGCACCAGCAAGCCGATCAGTATCGACTTCGAATTCACCGGCGCTGCCCAGGACCCTTTCGGTAACCAGCGGGTGGGCTTCGAGGGCGCCATCACCGTCAGCCGCAAGGAGTACGGCCTGACATGGAACGCCGCTCTTGAAGGCGGCGGTGTCCTGGTAGGGGACAAGGTGGTACTGGAGTTCGATGTTTCCGCGATCAAGCAGGTCTGACGGTACGGACTACGGCGAGGCTTCGGGGGTGTCCCGGCCTGCTTGGCCGCAGAGGGGGTAGACCCTGGGCGTCGGCATGCTGGAGCCCCGTCGGTTGCTGATCCTTCCTCATCGACCACGCCGGGCCGCGATCGTCGCAGTGGCCACAGCCATCTGGGCGAGCCACCCCATCGCCGTCCCGAGGCCCTGCTGATAGTCGCCTCGCGGGCCCGGGGTGGAGCCTGCTGCCCGGTGGCTCTTCGTCGGAGCGGCCGTCGCCGCGCCACTGACGCCGGCCGCCAGGTGCGCCGGCCCGCTCATCGAACGGCTCAGCGACATCAAGGGTGACTTCCACCTCAATTCCTTCGAGCAGAGCAGCATCGTCAGCGTGCTGCTCATCGGAGCCATGGGGGCGGGGCGGGCGGCGGACCTGCTGGGCCGTAGAAAAAAGCTGGCGATCGAGGGGCTGGTATTCACCGGCGGGACCGCGATTCTCGTGTTCGCGCCCCGCTACGCGACGCTCCTGATCGGCCGCATCGTCCTCGGCCTGGCGGTCGGTGCGGCCTCTGCGACCGTTCCCATCCATCTCTCGGAGGTCTCCCCGACGGAGCTGCGCGGGCGGTTCCTCACACTCAATCAGCTCATGATCACGATCGGGATCCTGATCTCGTACCTCGTCAACCTCGCTTTTGCCAGTAGTGGTCAATGGCGTGCGATGTTCGCCGTGGGTGCGATCCCGGCAGGGGCGAGCTGTGGCCGACCCTCCAGCAGACGTGCGCGGCAACGGCGGCGTGGCTGATCGCGAGGCCCCCCGCGCATCACCACGAGCCGCTCTTCGCGCCGGTGGCGGCCGTCGTCGCACTCAACGCCTCACGGGGCGAGCGAGGTGCCAACGCCGTGCGGGCGGTGGCCATCGACATCATGGTGTTCGCCGGGGTCGCCACGGACAAGGCCGCCGAAGCGGAACGGGCCGGTGGGCAGCAGGCACACGGGCTGGACGAGCACGTTTCGGCCCCCGTACAGACCGTACTGTCGCGGCTTTCACGGTTCCGGAGACGGCACCCGCAGCGGTCGTGGTTGCCTCCCGCCGGCGGAGTGGGTGCTGCCGGCATGCGCGACGGGCGGTTGACCGCGCACCGTGGTTCGCTGACGGAAGAAGGAGGTGTCGGCGTGTGAGCGGCTGGTTGTCGCCGGAGAAGGTGGCTGAGGTGACGCGGACGCTGGATCTCACAGGGGGTCTTCGTCAAAAGCGTGCTCGGCGGAGTGCCGGACCGGGGCCGTCATCTGGGCCCGTTCGGATTCCTGGCGATCGGCATCGTCTCCGGTCCGGGAGGCGGGGCCAGCCGCGACCGGCAGCCGAGGTTCTCCCGGCACAGGGGAACATGACCCATCAGAACCAAGCCCCATCCGTTGGGAGTTGGCAGGGCAATGGTGATCAACGAATCCATGGGCATGAAGGCCCACGCGGACGACGTCCTGGCCGGACTGGCGGGTATCCGTTCCGAGCTGGAGGACTTCTGCAAGGACCTGCACGCCCATCCAGAGCTGGGCCACCGGGAACACCGGACCGCGGCCCGCGTGGCACAGTGCCTGACGGGCTGGGGCTACCAGGTGCACAAGGGCGTCGGCGGCACCGGAGTGGTCGGCGTGCTGGCCAACGGCGAGGGGCCGGTCGTCCTCCTGCGGGCTGACATGGATGCTCTGCCGGTCCGAGAGGAAACCGGTCTACCGTATGCCAGCGCGGTTACCGCGGCAGGCGCGTCCGGTCGGGAAGTGCCCGTGGCACACGCCTGCGGCCACGATATGCACGTCACCTGCCTGCTGGGCGCGGCGCGGCTGATGTCGGGCTCCCCGGGAGCGTGGCAGGGCACACTCGTCACGTTGTTCCAGCCCGCGGAAGAATCGGGGGACGGCGCCGACCGCATGGTCGCCGACGGTCTCGCTGACCGCATCCCCCGCCCGGACCTCGCATTCGCCCAGCACGTACTGCCCTATCCCGCCGGGCTCCTGGGTACCCGCTCCGGATCTTTTCTCTCGGCGGCGGACAACTTGAAGATCACCGTCTACGGGAGGGGTGCCCACGGCTCCGCGCCCCAGGCCGCGATCGATCCTGTAGTCATGGCTTCGATGATCGTGGTCCGCCTCCAGACGATCACCTCCCGTGAGCTGGCTGCCACTCAGCCCGCAGTCCTGACTGTGGGTTCCCTTCACGCGGGTACGACCGGCAACGTGATCCCGGATTCGGCCGAGATTCAGCTCAACGTGCGCACCTACGACGAGGCCACCCGTAAAGACGTCCTGGCGGCTGTGCGGCGCATCGTCAAAGCCGAGTGCGACGCGTCCCGCGCGACCCGGGACCCGGACTACGAAGAGGGCGGCCGCTTCCCGCCGACCGTCAACGACGAGGCCATCACCGGCGCAGTCTCCGAAGCGTTCACCGCGTACTTCGGGGAGCGTGCCCATACCAGTGAACTGCAGAGCGCCAGCGAGGACTTCAGCCGGATCCCGGACGCCTTCGGTATCCCGTACACCTACTGGGGCATCGGCTGCATCGACCCCGAGACCTACCGGGCGGCCGAGCAGCGCGGCACCCTCGCCCAGGACATTCCGGTCAACCACAGCGCCCGCTTCGCACCGGTCCTCCAGCCCACCCTGGACACCGGCGTGCAGGCCCTGGTTGTCGCCTCCCTGACCCGGCTCGCCAGCCCCGACGGCGAAAGCTCCTGAAGCGGCGCACCCGGCGACGCCTCAGACGCCCGATCTCCAGGTATGGGCGATGCTCCCGCCCTCACCTCAGGCGGTGGATCCACCGCAGCCCTGGTTGGACTGGCAGTCCGCCGTGACCGGGGGCATCGTCTATACAGGGAGACACCTAGCGAGTTTGGAGGGGGAGATGGCTGAGGGGCTTCGGCGGGACGCGGTCCTTGCGGTCAACCTCACCGGAACGTTCGACGTCACGCGACTGTCCATTCCGTTTCTGAGACAGTCCGGCTCCGGGGTCATCATCAACATGTCTTCGGTGGGCGGACGCTTCGGCTATCCGAACCGGAGTCCCTACGCCACCACCAAACGCGGACTCCTCGGGCTCACCGAGACACTGGCCCTGGAACTCGGAGGGGCCGGTATCCGGGGCGACGCGATCGCCTCCGGCGCGGTCGACGTCGAGCGCATCCAGACGGGTACTGCGAAACAGGGCAGAGACCACCGGACGCAGTGCTGGAAGAGGCCACCGCCGACGCCCTGAGTATCCAGGCGCTGAAGCACTTCGTCGACCCCACGGACATCGCCGGGCTCGCTCTGTTCCTGGCATCGGACAGCGCCCGGTCGATCACCGGCCAGACCATTCCGATTGACGGCGGCTCCAAGTCCGCGCAATGACCCCACAGCCAGAGACGCGGGCCTCGCCGCAGAGATCAGGGAGTGGTATGACGGACCAACCGACAAGCCGGCACACCGAGCCGAGGGTCGCGGTAGTCACATGGAGCCGGCACGCACCCGGGGAGGACGCGCGGTCACCAGAGTTCCCGGTCCGCCGGTCCGCCGGTCCGCCGGTTTCCAGGACAGCCCAGGACACTGCGTCGGCCGCATGAACTTCGCGGCGACGCGCTGCGGGGAGCTTGCCTGCCGGCAGGGGCTCGGAGGAGCGCACTGGGCGCACTGCCCGCGATACGGAAGACGTCGGTCGACCCCGAACCCGTTCCCGCCTGCAGGGCCACCGGACTACCGCACTGCGGCACCCACCCCGGACCACTTCATCCCGCTGCTGTACCTCGCGGCACGGAAGGAGAGGCTGAAACTCGTTCGCTCCCTCAGGGCGCTGGTTACCAGCGTTCCGCAGCTGGGTGCTGATGCTTCCATGACGCGAGGCGTGGGGCCATCATGCCTTCCAGGCCGAATACGGTGGGGAGCGGTCAGGTATCTGCTTTGCGCTCGCGGGTCTCCGGTGGTTCGGGGGCGTTGAGGCTGAAGCGGATGCCGATCATCCGGATCAAGAAACAGGTCAATGCGGCTCCCAGCGCGGCCGGTAGGCCATAGACACCCCATTCGATGGTGGCGACGGTCACCGAGGCGCCCACCAGGGCGGGGATGGCGTACAGGCCGCTGCGCAGCACCGACGGGACCTGACCGACGAGCGTGTCGCGGATCGTCCCTCCGCCCACCGCGGTGATCACCCCCAGCAGGACCGCGGGCGCTACGCCCAACCCGGACTGCAATGCCTTGCTTGCGCCGATCACTGCGAAAGCGCTCAATCCGAGCGCGTCGAGCACGGTGATCGCCGTCCCGATCCGGCGCAGGTGCTTGCTGAGAGCGAAGGCGATCAGCCCCCCGGCGGCGGCGAGCGTGTAAAAGCGCCAGTCCACGAGGGTGGCAGGGGGCAGCGAGTCGATGAGGACGTCGCGGATGACGCCGCCACCCAGCGCGGTGATCATGCCGAGAACGACCACACCGACCACATCCAGCCGTGCGGCCCGCACCGCCGTCAGCGCCCCGTTCAGTCCGAAGGCGAACGTGCCGGTCAGGTCCAGGGCGAGCAACGGCGCAGGTTCGGAACTCATACCAACCTGCATACCCCCACGAGACGCTCCGGCTTCGCAGATGCGCCGGGCTCACCCGCACAGGGCGCGATCGTTGCACCGGGCCGGCGCTCTGTCGGGCAGACCACGGCGTTACGGTCGGGCCGTCGGCGCCTCTTGTCGGTGCCGGGGGCGCTCGCCGATCCCGGTCGGTTGGCAGGTGGTACACGGGGCAAGAGCGGGAGGAGCACTGTTGTTCGACTGATCGGAACGGAGAACGCCCATGCGTGAAGCCACGCAGACGGAGGTACGCCGCGCCTTCGACAGCGGGATGCCGGGTCTACGGCCCCCGCGGTCCGTGATCGTCATCGGGGCCGGCCTCGCCGGCCTGGCCGTGGCCTACGAACTCGCCGCGCGCGACTGCGAGGTGACCGTCCTCGAAGCGGACACCCGGCCCGGCGGGCGCGCCTACACGTTACGGGCCCCGTTCGCCGACGGGTTGCACGCGGAGGCGGGTGCGATGACGCTGACGCCGCACTGTCACTACGCGATGCACTACCTGCGCGAACTCGGAGTGGAGACGGAGACCGCCGATCTCCTCGACACCACGTTCTCCTACTTCGCCCGGGGCCGGTTCTTCACCCCCGACCCGGAGGCGGTGGCGTCAGCGGGACTGGAACTCCACCCGCACGAGGAGAAGCTCGGCGTCGCGGGCATGATCGAGCGGTACGTGACCGCAGTCAGCGGCAGCCTCCAGCCGGACCTCAGCGCCCCCGACTGGGAGGCCACGGAGCTGCTCGCCCCCTACGACCGGCGATCGGTCCACCAGGTCCTCACGGACCGTGGCGCCTCCCAGGCGGCCATTAATCTCATGGAGCCCATGTTCCTGGAGATGCGCGGAGGCGACCTGAAGACGGCGTCCGCGCTTTCCTGGCTGCGCCACGAGGCGAGCCCGCACTCGCTCAGCAACGCCGACCCCCGCTGGGCGAAGGTGAAGGGTGGCACCGACCGGTTCCCGCAGGCGTTCGCGGAACGGCTCAAGAGCCGGATCCGCTACCGCCGTCCCGTGGTCCGCGTCGAACAGGACGAGGAGCGGGCCCGGGTCACCTACCTCGACCACGGCAGCCTGCAGACCATGGAAGCTGAACGGGTCATCGTCACCGTCCCGTTCAGCGCGATCCGGCACATCGACTTCACCGATGCGGGTCTCTCCGACGCGAAGCACGACGCGATGCGCCGGGTGAAGTACTCGTCCGTCGTCCGGGTGTACCTCCAGATGCGCCGCCAGTTCTGGCCGCAGCGGAACGCGAGCTTCTCCACCGACCTGGCCATACGCTGGATACGCGACGCGACGCCCCAGCTGCCGGGACCCAGGAAGATCATGGAGTGCCTGATGACGGGGTGGCGTGCCAGGGCGGTCTCCGTCATGACGGAGGAGGAGCGCCAGAACTTCGTGCTCACCGAACTCGACCGGATGCTCCCCGGCGCCCGCGACCACTTCGAGACCGGCGCGTCCGTCTGCTGGGACGAACGGCCTTACGCGGAAGGGGCGTACATCCTTCCTGAGCGCGGACACAGCGCCCTGCTGCCGGTGATCCGCAGGCCGGAGGGGCGCGTCCACTTCGCCGGGGACCATGCCGGGTTCGAGCCCAACGGCGGCTCGATGACCTTCGCTCTGGAGTCCGCGGCCCGCACCGTCCTGGAGCTCGGCCAGACCGGTACCCCCTGAGGACGGTCCGGCGGGGCCCGGCCGGGTTCAGCGCAGGAGCGAGCGCAGCACGTCGGCCCCGCCGGTGGTCATGACCGACTCCGGGCGGAACTGCACGCCCCGGACGGCCGCGCCGTGCATCGCGACCAGCTCCCGCCCGTCCGGGCCGAGGCACAGGGCGGGCGGATCGTGGCGTCGCGCAGGCGCTGCGCCGGCCGGGCCGGACGTGAGCGCATAGGTGTTGCGGAAGGCCGCCGTGACCAGTCGGCCGAAGACCTCGACGTCCCTGCCGAGTCCGGTGCCGGTCCTGGCCGTGACCCGCGCGTCCGGCAGGGCGGCGAGCGCGAGCAACTGGAAGCCGAGCCCCACCCCGGCCACCGGGGCGCCCCCAGGCGACCGCCCCCGCACGAGGGACGCGCTGATCTGTCGGAGCGCCGCCATCCGGGGGCTGCCGGGGTCGTCGGGCCGGCCCGGTCCGGAGGCCAGCAGCACGGGCCCCCGGTGCCGCGACAGGGTGTCGCCCGCGTCGGGATCCTCGTACCGGAGCACCTCTGCCGGGCCGTGCACCGAGGTCACCATATGGACCAGGGCGGTCAGGTCCTCCCCGCCCGGGTCGAGCACGAGCACCTGGTCGCCGCGCACCGTCGGCGCGCTCATGCCCTTCGTCCAGAACGACGAGAGCGCCGCGTGCCGCCGGACCAGGACGTCATGAACGGGCCCGTGGGCGTCCGTACCGTCGCCGCCCGGCCCGCCGGCGCCGGGGACGGTGCCGGCAGGCCCGCGGCGCGGGGGAGAGGCCACCGGGGGCGGCTGCGTCGTCAGAGCCGTCAGTAGGGCGGCTGCCTTGGTCCGCGTCTCGGCCGCCTCCGACTCCGGCGACGACCGGCTGCCGACGGTCGCCCCCACCGACAGCCGTGCACGGCCCAGGTGATCGATGTCCAGGGTGCGTATCACCGCCGAGGAGTCCAGCTCCTCGTCGCCCCGGTCGTCGCGGCCCATCAGCGCGAGGAGCCCGCCGTAGTAGCCCCGGCCGGTCGTCTCGTAACGGTGGATGGCCCGGCACGCCTCGGCAAACGGGCTTCCCACCGCCGTGGAGGCGAACAGCGCCCGTGAGAGGGTCTCGCGGGCACTCGCCACCGAGGGGCCGCTGATCCGGCACTGCGTGTGCAGCAGATGGGCCATCCTCCGCAGGAACGGCCCCTCCACCCGTACACCCGGGCCGGCCAGCGCGCACAGTACCGTCAGCTCCGCGTCCACCGTGGTCGCCAGCTCCTCGGACTCCTTGCGGTCGGCGAGGAAGGCGAGCAGTTCCCCGGTGCGCGGCCCGTGGGGCGGATAGCGGTACGTACCGCACAGGGGGTTCATCACCACCCGGCGGTCCTCGATGGCCACGTGGCCCTGCGGGGTCGCCCCCACCAGCGTGGTGGGCCGCTCGCCCCCGGTGTGCACGAGGAACGTCCAGTACGCTCCCGACTCGGTGGTCAGTAACCGTCGGAACAGCTCCACCGCGACCGCCGGGCGGAAGCCGGGCAGCCGGGCGGTGTAGTCGCGCCGGAGCAGCACGTTCAGCCCCCCGCGGGCCGCGTCCGAGGCGGCGAACTCACGTACCAGCCCCTCGTAGTGGGCGTCGTCCGTGGTGAAACCCGCGTCCTGCCACCGCACCGGCGCGCCGAGGCGGCGCGTGAGCGCCCCCTCCGGCAGTACGTGGTGCTCGGAGATCCGCAGGACGCGCAGTGGGGTGTGGTCGTCGTGGCATCGCAGGCCATGCTCGGCCACCTGCCGGAAGGGCAGCAGGGCCAGGGTGCCGGGGCCCCGCGAGGCGTCGGCCGGTCCGGCCTCGTCCAGCGAGCGGACGGTCTCCATCTCCCCGAACAACACCTCCACCGGGCCCGGTCCGTGCCCGTCGGCGCGCTGTCTGCGCAGCAGGGCGAAGGGCGGCGGGGCCGTCCCGTACAGACGCTCCAGTACGCGAACGCCGCTCATGCCGGTGACGTCGAAGTGCGTTGGTCCCATGTCCGGTCCCCTTCTCGGCCCGCCGGACGCCGGCCGATCGGTCTGATTCAACTGGTGCCCCAGCGGACAGGAGTTATGACCTGACGGGCTTCAAGTCGTCCATCAGCAGGGCCACTTGCCGCGGCTGTTCTGATTGCGCAGGCCGGCCGCCAGGTCTGCCCGCGCGCCACCGAGTCACTCGACCGAGTCCCAGTGAGGTGTCATGCGTATCGCGATCATCGGAGCCGGCCCCGGCGGCCTCTACACGGCCGCACTCGTCAAGCGGCTCCGGCCCGCATGCGAGATCGACGTCTGGGAGGCCAACGCCCCCGACGAGACCTTCGGTTTCGGCGTGGTCTTCTCCGAGGGGGCGCTCGGCGGTATCGAGGCGGCCGACCCCCGGCTGTTCGCCCGCCTCGCCGCCGCATGCGAGCAGTGGTCCAGGATCGACGTCCACCACCGCGGCCGGATCGTGCGCAACGGGGGCTACCGCTTCTCGGCGATCGGCCGGCGCGTCCTGCTGAGCATGCTGCGCACGCGCTGCACGGAACTGGGCGTGACCATCCGCTACGGCACGCGCGCCCCCGAAGCGGCCCTGCTGGCCGGGACGTACGACCTGGTGGTGGCGGCCGACGGCGTCAACTCCTCGACGCGCGAGGCCCACCGCGAGGAGTTCGGTACCGAAGGGGGCGAGCGCGGATCGCGGTACCTGTGGCTCGGCACCGACCGGACCTTCACCGCCCTGACCTTCGCCGTCGCCGACACGGAGTTCGGCACGATGCACGCACACGCCTACCCCTACGCCCCCGGGCTCAGTACGTTCATCGCCGAGGTCGACGACCACGTCTGGGAGGCCGCCGGGTTCACCGGGCGGGGAGCCGGCACGCCGGGCGGCAGCCGGGCCGACGCCGACCGTATCGCCGGATTCTTCGTCGACGTACTGGAGGGCCACCGGCTGCGGACGAACAAGTCGCGGTGGGGGCGCTTCGCCGTCGTCCGCAACCGGCGCTGGAGCCACGGCACCGTCGCCCTCCTCGGGGACAGCGCGCACACCACGCACTTCTCCATCGGATCGGGGACCAGGCTGGCCATGGAGGACGGCCTGGCCCTCGCCCTGGCGGTGGACGAACACGGGGCGGTGCCCGAGGCACTCATCGCCTACGAGGCGGAGCGCAGGCCGGACACGGAGTCCATGCAGCGCACCGCACGGATCAGCCAGGAGTGGTTCGGGGAACTGGACCGGTACACGGACCTCGGCCTGGAGGCGTTCAACGCCCACCTGATCACCCGCAGCGGGCGGCTCACCCAGGACGACCTGCCGTCATGGTCCCCGGACCGCGTCGAGCTGATCCGCGACCGCTTCGCCCGCGCCGACAGCCGGCTGCGCGGCACCGCCGCCCGCTGACCCGGCGCTCACCGCGACGGACCCCTCGGCCGAAGTGGCCGAAGGGCCCGTCGCCCTCTTCCCCGGCACCGGGTCACGAGGGGGCGGAGCGCCGTTCGGCCACCGACCTGCCGCCCACGAACCAGTGCGTCGGCGACGCCTCCTCCACGATCACCCGCACGGCGTCCACCGGGGTGCCGAGGGTCTCGTGCACCGCGGCGGTGAGCGCCCGGCCCAGGGACGCCACCTCCTGCGGCGACCGTCCGTCCAGCAGAGTGACGTGGATGAGAGGCATGCCGAACTCCTTTCGATGGGTGCGTGCTGCGGATGAGACGTGCTTCAGGACGACGCGTTCTGCCGGTCGCGCAGGTCCGCGGCGAGACTGCGGCCCGTGTGCGAGTGCGTCGTCCGGGCCAGTTCGGCGGGCGTGCCCTCGAACACCACACGCCCACCTTGGGCGCCGGCCTCCGGACCGAGATCGACGACCCAGTCGGCGTGCTTGACCACGTCGAGGTCGTGCTCGATCACGATCACGGTGTTGTCGCTGTCCACGAGCCGGTCGAAGAGCTCCAGCAGCCGGCCGATGTCGCTCATGTGCAGGCCGGTGGTCGGCTCGTCGAAGACGTAGACGCTGCCTGTCTCCTTGAGGCGGTGCGCCAGCTTGAGGCGTTGCCGCTCGCCGCCGGAGAGCGTGGACAGCGGCTGGCCCAGGGTCAGGTAGCCGAGCCCGACCTCGGTGAGGAGGGCCAGCCTGCGCAGGGCGGGCGCGTCGTCGAAGAAGCCCGCCGCCTCCTCGGCCGTCATGTCCAGGACGTCGACGACGGTCTTGCCGTCCACGGTGTGGCGCAGGGCCTCGTCGTTGAACCGCCGGCCGTCGCAGCGCTCGCACATGGTGGTGACGGGGTCCATGAAGGCCAGGTCCGTCTCGATGACGCCCTTGCCCTTGCACTCCGGGCAGGCGCCTTCCGAGTTGAAGCTGAACAGGCCCGGCTTCTCGCCGGAGGCGCGGGCGAACCGCCGCCGCAGGATGTCCATGATGTCGGTGTACGTGGCCGGGTTGGAGCGCAGGGAGATGCCGACCGACGACTGGTCGATCACGATGGCCCCGGGGTACTGCGCGGTGAACACCTTGGAGATGAGGGTGCTCTTGCCGGAACCGGCCACACCGGTCACCGCGGTCAGCACCCCGGTGGGGATGTCGACCGTGACATCGCGCAGATTGTGCAGGTCGGCGTCGCGAACAGTCAGGGCGCCGGTGGGGGAGCGGTACCGCTTCCTGAGCCCGGGAATGCTCCTCAGCTGCTTGCCGGTTACGGTGCGGGACCTGCGCAGACCGGCCGGGGTGCCCTCGAACGTCACCTCGCCGCCGTCGCGGCCGGCCCCGGGGCCCATGTCGATGACGTGGTCGGCGATCGCGATGACGTCCCGGTCGTGCTCCACGACCAGGACGGTGTTCCCCTTGTCGCGCAGCGCGAGCAGGATCTCGTTCATGCGCCGCACGTCGCGCGGGTGGAGGCCGACGCTGGGCTCGTCGAAGATGTACGTGAGACCGGTCAGGCTGCTGCTCAGGTGCCGCACCATCTTGAGCCGTTGGGCCTCGCCGCCGGACAGGGACGTGGTCTGCCGCCCGAGGGACAGATAGCCGAGCCCGACGGACGTGATGCGCTCCAGCGCGGCCCGGGCGCCGTCCACCACCGGCTTGACGGCCGGCGTGTCCACACGGGCGAGCCGCTCGGTCAGCTCGGTGATCTCCAGCGCGGCGAAGTCCGCGATGTTGTCCCCGTCGATGCGCGAGGCGAGGGCCGCCTTGTTGAGCCGGCCGCCGTGGCAGACGGCGCAGGGGCCCCGGGTCACCACCCGTTCGATCGCCTCGCGTTCCCTGCCCTTCGCGTGGTCCAGTCCGGGTTTGACGTACCGGCGGGTGAAGCGCTTGACGATCCCCTCGTACTCGTTCTTGTACACACCGTTGCGGCCGGCCCGGTCGACGGTGAACCCCTGGCCGTACAGCAGCAGTTCGCGGTCCTTCGCGGAGAAGTCGCGTAACGGCAGGTCCGGGTCGAAGAGCCCGGACTCGCCGTAGAGCTGCCACTGGAAGGTGCCGACCGCGAACGACGGGAAGCCGATGGCCCCCTCGTTGAGGCTCTTGCTCTCGTCGAGCAGCCGGTCGAGTTCCAGCCGCGCCGTCGTGCCGAGCCC
Organism: Streptomyces laculatispora; assembly: GCF_017353455.1. Taxonomy (GTDB): domain Bacteria; phylum Actinomycetota; class Actinomycetes; order Streptomycetales; family Streptomycetaceae; genus Streptomyces; species Streptomyces laculatispora. Next base: position 1,541 of record NZ_JAFMPZ010000092.1, on the reverse strand, counting down.
CTGGCACGCCTCGCACATACCGCGCGGGTCGTTGTAGGAGTACAGGTGGGAGGGGCCCGCACCGGGGCTGCCCGCGCGGGAGAAGAGCACCCGCAGCATGGGCAGGATCTCGGTCATCGTGCCGACCGTCGAGCGGGCGTTGCCGCCGACCTGCCGCTGGTCGATGACGATCGCCGTGGAGAGGTTCTTCATCACCTCGGCGTCCGGCCGCTCGTACTTGGGCATCCGGTTGCGGACGAAGGCCGGCAGGGTTTCGTTGAGCTGCCGCTGGGACTCGATCGCGATGGTGTCGAACACCACCGAGGACTTCCCCGATCCGGAGACCCCGGTGAAGACGGTCAGCTTCCTCTTCGGAATGCGCAGGTCGATGCCCTTGAGATTGTTCTGCCTGGCCTCGCCCAGAACGATGAAGTCTTCGGGGTCGGTCTTCCGGTGAGCCGCCATGTCAGCCCCTTCCATAGCTGGACGGGTGGTTTCCCTGTGGAAATCATTTCATGTGCTCCCCTCCTACCCGGCGACCGCGTAGGCCTGCGCGCCGCGTGGGCTGGCCGCTCCGAGCACCAGGCCGTCGCCCGTCAGACCGGTGGCGCACACCTTGCTCAGCGAGTAGTCGGGCGCCAGCTCCACCTCGTGGCCCCGCCGCCGCCGCAGCAGCTCCAGCTCCGCAGCCGGCCAGCCGCTCTCCAGCACCACGGTTCCGGGGCGGAACCGGCGCGGGGCGAACGACGTGGGTACGTGGTCGGTGTGGAAGGTCCGCGCCTCGACAGCCGCCTGCGGGCCCATGCCGTGGTCCACGTGGTTGAGGAAGAAGCCCAGGGTCCACTGGTCCTGCTGGTCGCCGCCGGGTGTGCCGAACGCCAGGTACGGCTGCCCGTCCCGCAGGACCATGGTCGGGCTGAGCGTGGTCCGCGGGCGCTTCCCCGGCGCCAGTGTGTTGCTGTGACCCGGCATCAGCGTCGCCATCTGGCCGCGGGTACCGAGGGGGAAGCCCAGCCCCGGTATCACCGGAGAGCTCTTGAGCCAGCCGCCGCTGGGCGTCGCCACCACCATGTTGCCCGCGGCGTCGGTGGCGGTGACGCAGCAGGTGTCGCCGGTGGCGGCGGTCAGCTTCATGATGGCCGGAATGCCCTGCTCCAGCTCACCCAGCCAGGCCGGGTCCGCCGGTGCGGCACTCTCGTCGTGCAGCGGCGGGAGCAGGGGCTCGCGCCGGTCGGGCCGGCCGGGCCGCAGCTCGACGGAGGCCTCGGACCCGATGAGCGCGCGCCGTTCGGCGGCGTACGCGGGGTCCAGCAGGGTTCGCAGCGGCACGTCCGCGTGGGCCGGGTCGCCGTACCACGCCTCACGGTCGGCGAACGCGAGCTTGGCGGCCTCGACCACCGTGTGCACGTACGCGGCGCTGCCCGGCCCCATCCCGGCCAGGTCGAAGCCCTCCAGCAGTGCCAGTTGCTGGAGGAAGACCGGGCCCTGCGACCACGGGCCCGCCTTGTGCACCCTATGGCCCCGGTACTCCAGGCTCAGCGACTGCTCCAGCCCCGGCCGCC
>NZ_JAFMPZ010000091.1 GCF_017353455.1 Streptomyces laculatispora | reverse complement strand
CCGGCGTCGCACAGGGCCTTACGGATCTCGGTGTTCTTGCGGATGCGTGGTCCGTCCCGGATCTGGAGCTGCGCATGTCCGTCCTCCTCGGCTGCTCTCGCGTGCGGGAAACGAGAAGAGGTGGCAGGTCGCGACGGTGGCGCCGACGGCGAGACCGGCAGCGGCTGCCGATCGCCGAAAGGTGCCGCGGGCAGAGTCGGGCGGCTCTCACACCGTGCAGGTAAGCACAGGCAATCACGAAAACCGAGCAGGTGGTAGCTTTTGGGAAGTGGCGTGAGTCTCAAATCCGGAAGCCTCCCGGCCACCTGGCTACGGTGAGCGCATGGATCGGACGAACAGCCGTCGGCAGCAGACCGGCACCAAGGCGCGCGGGCCCTATTCCGTCGGCGACGAGCGGCGTCGGCGCATCCTGGACGCGGCAGTGGAACACTTCGCGCAGTGGGGCTTTCACGCCTCCTCCCTGGCTCGCATCGCGAAGGAGGTCGGCGTCACGCAGAGCGGCTTGCTGCACCACTTCCGCAGCAAGGAGGATCTGCTCGTCTCGGTACTCGAACGGAGCGAGGAGCACGACGTCGAGAAGTTCTTCCGCACGGACTTCGACTCCGCCGCGCACTGCTTCGTGCGCCTGCTCGAACTCGTCGACTACAACAGCCGCCGCCCCGGCCGCACACGGATGTTCAACGTCCTGGTCGGCGAGTCCTCCGACCCCGGCCACCCCGCCCACGCCTTCTTCGCCCGCCGCTACGACACGATCGTCAGCCAGCTCTCCGAGATCCTCAGGACCGCGGTCGGCACAGGCGAATTCCTGCCGGCCACGGACTGCACGGCGACGGCCCAGGAGGTCATCGCCGTGATGGACGGCATTCAGCTCCAGTGGGCGCTCGCCCCGGACTCCGTCGAAATGGCCCAGCGGCTGCGCACCTACCTCGACCGGCTGTACCGGTCGGTCTCCACCACCGGCGCGACCCTGCCGCCGACGGCGCCCCTCGGCTGACGGACCTTGCGGAGAAGGTTCCCCACACATGCGGCGGGAGATGACAACGGGTCGGACGGGCCGGCGGCCGGACGCGTCTGAAGTAGTTCCCGCGCGAGTCGCAGGTGACGGTGATGTCGCCGCGCCGGAAGATTGCCTGCTCAGCGCGTGGTCGGCCCCTCGGACGAGTTCGGCAATCCCGACGACCTCGAACTGCGGTGCGCGATCAACGGCGAGGAGGTCCAGAAAGGCCGCGCCCGCGACCTGATCTCCCGAACGGACACAGGGCCAGGACGAAGTACACGACCAGCCGCGCCGACCTCCGACAGGGCTTCGCCGGGTTCGGGCGGGCGTCGCGGACACGAGCGCCCGGAGCCGGCCCGCATCCGGCTCCGGGCGCTCCCGCCCACGGGAGTATCAGGCAGCGGGCTGTTGCTGCGTGACGCAGCGGATTGTCTGGAGTACAGCCCGAACATGGCCTGCCTGGCCTTCGTGGCGGATCTGGTGGGCAAGCCCCGCAGCTGAGTTGCTGGTTGACCCGGGTGGCGGCGTCGATGATGACATCTCCACCCGGGTCTTCGGTGGTTCAGTGGGACGCCCTGGACGAACGCGGGGACTCACCACCACTGGCACGGAGCGGGAGGCCGCATCGGTCCCCGTTCCGGCTCACCTGCCGCGCTGCTGTCACTTCCGGTCGAAGGAGAGCCATGTACCGGCGAGGCCCTGCTGACCCGCCCCGGGCTGGGACCAGTCGCAGACACCGTCCCGGAAGATCGCCTTCAGATCCGTGAACTGGCCGTCGGTCACCGGCACCAGGTAGTCGGAGCGGACCACGGGGCGCTTGCGGCACTTGATGATGTCGTTGGCCACATCGGCTCCGGCGACCATCCGCGGCGATGTCCACACCGGGTAGAGGGTGTTGCACTCGGTGTTGTCGATGCCCTCGACCTGGGGCTCCGCGATCTTCTTCGCACCGATGCCACGGGTCCAGCAGGCGTCCGTGAGGCCCTGCGGCTGGTGGCGGACGATCTTCTCGATGGGGGCGTCGTTGCCGGAGTCTCCCTTGATGCCGGTGAGCCACTGGTCCATGTCGGACAGCATTCCGGCGAGAGTGAATCCGTGCCCGTTGGAGCGGGTGAGCATGACCTGGTTGGCGTGGGTGCCGTTGGCCTTGTCCAAGCGTGCCCGGGTGGAGAAGGAGTGGAAGCGCATGTGCATGTCGCCGGCCGCCGCGTCGTCCGTGTAGTCGCGGTAGTCGATGATCGGAACGTCGGCGAGGCCGCCACCGCCGTTCAGCACGCGCCCCGTCCGGTAGGCCGTCCGTACCGCCGCGAGATCGGCGACGGTGCGCTGCGCGGCGGGCTTGGCGTCGTCGTCGAGGCCGCCGATACGCCGGTTCAGGTCGATGAACTGGTCGATGTCGATGGTCCCCTTGTTCAGGGCCTCAAGTCCGTACTGGATACCGGTGTTGTCGAGCGGCCTGCGCGCCTTCCCGGACCCCGGTACCTCGCCGTAGACGTTCACGGTGTGGCTGTAGACGTCACAGCGGGCACCGTCCGGGTTGGTGGCGGGGTCGTAGCGCTGTTCCGCGGGCAGCTGGGGCGGGCAGAACACCGTGGGGTCGATACGGCCGCCGGCCCTGGCCAGGCTGCCGATGCTCTCCCACTTGCCGAACCCGGAGACCGCCCTCTGCTGCTCCTTGGTGAACGCGTCCGGCGCGACTTCCTTGAAGTAGTGGTTCAGCAGCTGGGCGTCGCTGAGGGTGTGGATCGTCCCGAAGCCGACGTCGGGGAAGCTGCAGCCGGAGAGGATGCCGTCCAGCAGACCCGGGTAGTTGTCGGCGATCTGGTGGGTCTGGTACGAGCCGCCGGAGCAGCCGTTCCCGATGGTGAAGGCCGGGTCGCCGTACGTCTCCACGAAGCGTTCCTTGACCATGCTCATGGTCTCGGCGGCCAGCAGGTCGTTGCAGTTGTTGCCGAAGACGTTCAGCGTGGACGATGCGACGCCGTAGCCCTTGCTCAGATACGTGTCGTTCATGATGCCGACGGTGTTGCGGCCCTGGACGTACCAGCCGCCGTTGCAGCCCCCGCCGAAGCCGTACACGAGGCGCCCGTTCCAGCCCGGCCCACGCTCCAGCGGGTCGGGGGTGCCCGACTCCGGGTCGTGCAGCACGGCCGTCTCGTAGATGCCCCGGTTGATGGTGCCGGTCTCGACGCGGACGATGTACGGCACCTTCTTGCCCGCGCTCGTCGTGGCGGTAGCCAGGTCGGCGGGACGGACGTTCTGGTCGGGCAACGGAACGAACGTGCCGGCCGTGGTGCGATACATGTAGTCGACGCGGGTCCTGACCGAGCAGTCCTGGTCGATCGGCTGCCCGAGGGGGGTGCCGGTGACCGTCTTGAACTCGGCGGTGTCACAGACGAACGGCTGCTCGTGCGGCCCGGCGAACACCGGCCCCGTGATGGGGTGGTTCTTCACGGTCAGTTGTCCGGCGTCCGCGCCCTGAGCCCTGGCCGTGAACGTGTTGGCGCCCTTGGACAGCTCCTTCACCACGCCCATCAGCGCGTTGTCGCCGGAGGGCCGGAAGCTCGAGGTCACATCCCGGCCCCCCACCTCGACCCGGACCTTGTCGGCCGCTGTGGACGCGGGCACCTCGACACGTATCAGGGCGTCGTCTCCCGACACCGTGCCGGGCCGCGACGACACGGCCGTCACCTGCAGCTTCTCGCGTTCCTGGCTGTCGGCCGGCGTCGCCGACGCGCCTACCAGCACGCCCATGAACGCTATGCCGACAAGGCCCAGTTGGACCGGCCTCGCGGCTCCTGTGAACGACACGACGGAGCTCGCCTCACTTCCTGGAGTCGTAATTCGCACTCGGTGTGCGGACGCGGGCGGTGGGCCCGCCGGGACGGTGACGCGCATGTCCCGTTGTCATGGTGTGCGGCTTCCCGGCCAGTGGCCGGAAGAGGTCCGCTCCTTGTCCGGCGTCCTGTGCTCCACCGGATGGGGCACGAGGGTTGTACGTGGCCTTGAATCCCGCAGGGCCGGCCCGCGCGGCGGACCGGCCCTGCGCGGCTACCAGTTGGTGAACGCCCCGTCCGCCGTGCGCAAGTGCGGGCGCTCGGCCGCCGCGGCCTGGTACCGGCGCGCCGCCTCCCGGTCGATGTCCACGCCGATGCCGGGCAGTTCGCTCGGCTCCACCCGCCCCGGCAGGATCGTCGGCCGCGCGGTGAAGAGGGCGGCGATGGCCGGATCGGGGTCGGTCTGGTGCTCCTGGACCGCGACATTCGGGCAGGCCAGATTGAGTTGGAGCGAGGAGGCGGCGGTGACAGGGCCGAGCGGGTTGTGGGTGGCGAGCTTGATGTGGTGGGTCTCCGCCATCGCGGCGATCTTCTTCGCCTCGGTCAGGCCCGCGGCCACGCCGACATCCACGCGCGCGTAATCGATGAAGTCGCCCTCGATGAGTGCCCTGAACTCCCATTTGGAGCCGTACTGCTCGCCTGCGGCCAGTGGAACGCCGGTGCGTGCCCGCAGCATGCGGTAGCTGTCCGGGTTCTCGCAGCGCAGTGGGTCCTCGACGAAGTACGGGCGGGCCGCCTCGATCTCCCGGCACAGGGTCACCGCCTCCGGCGGATCCAGGCGCGTATGGACGTCGAGGATCAGCTCCACCTCGTCGCCGACCGCGTCCCGCACCTGATGGAAGAGGTCGACCGAGTCGCGTAGGCAGCGGCGGGCGTCGAGCGTGCCATCGGCGTCGTGCGGCGAGGCGAACCGCAGATGGCGCCAGCCCTCGGCGACCAGGTCGCGGCAGCGGTCCAGGAACCACGCGCGGTCGTGGTAGCCATCGCCGACATGCACATAGGCGGGTACGTGATCACGCACCCGGCCACCGAGGAGCTCATGCACCGGTACGCCGAGCGCCTTGCCTCGGATGTCCCAGAGGGCCACGTCCACCGCTGCGATGGCGGCGCCGAGTATGCGGTCGGCGGGGAAGAACCCGCGCCGGAACATCACCTGCCAGAGGTGTTCGATCCGCCGCGGGTCCTCGCCGACGATCAGCTCCGCGAGGTGCTCCAGCCCGCCCGCTACCGCCCGTTGGCGCGACCTTATGCCGACCTCGCCCAGGCCGTGGATGCCCTCGTCGGTGTCGACCACGACCAGCATCATGCTGTCGCCGTGGTCGGGAAGAGTCAGCACTTCCAGGCCGGTGATCTTCATTCCGCTCCTCTATGAAAACGTTCCCGCAATTTCAGTACCGTTCTTGAGAGCACATCATCGGCAGCAGTCGAGGCGAAGCGCAAGACCCTTGCATCCAGAAGGTTTCCCTCGATGAAATACTCCTGACACATGTCTTGACACGCCATGGGAACGTTCGCAAACATCAACAGCATTCGCAGGATCCAGATGCGAGACGACCGGGGTCCCCCGGCTCAAGACGACGAGGAGGCCGTTCGTGGCAGTCACGATCCGGGAGGTGGCGAGCGCCGCGGGGGTCTCGGTGTCGACGGTGTCCCGTGCGTTCACCGCACCCGACCAGGTGCAGCCGACGACGCGGCAGCGCATCCTCGACGCCGCGACCAAGCTCGGCTACTCCCCCAACCCGGCGGCCCGTTCACTGCGCGGCGGGGGCACCGGAACGCTCGGCCTGATCGTCCCGGACATCGCCAACCCGTTCTTCCCGCCGATCATCAAGGCGATGCAGGCCCGCGCCCGGCAGCTGGGCTACACGGTCCTGGTCGCCGACAGCGACGAGCGCGAGGCGGACGAGCTGGCCGCCATCGCGGCCGTGTCGAAGCGGGTCGACGGCCTGATCCTGTGGGCCTCCACCCTCACCGAGGACCGGCTCCATGAACTCGCCGGCCGGATGCCATTGGTGGTGGTGAACCGTCATGTGCCGGGCATTCCCGAGGTCCGGATCTCGCTGTCCGCCGGCATCGCGCAGGCCGCCGAGCAGTTGAAGGCGTACGGCCACCGGCGCTGCGTCTTCATCAACGCGTCCCGCGCCGAGCTGAGCCGCGGCAAGTCCATCCAGGAGTCCTTCGAGGCGCTCGACCTCTCCCTGTCCGAGCTCGGACCGTACGAGCCGCGGTTCGAGACGGGCGTGCACGCCGCCACCCTCGTCGCCGCCCACGATGCGACGGCGGTGATCGCCCACAACGACCTGGTCGCCCTCGGTGTGCTGCACCAGATGGCCAACCTCGGTGTGAGCGTGCCGCGCGATGTCAGCGTCATCGGCATCGACGACACGCTGCTCGCCTCCGTCTCCACCCCCAGCCTCACCACGATCAGGATCGACCCCGAAGAGATCGCCACGCGCGCGGGGGACCTCCTGATCGAGACGATCGCGGGAGCAACAGGCCGCACCGGAGCCGGGATTGAGGTCACGTCCCCCTTCGTGGAGATCGGCTCCCGCCTGATCCCCCGCGCCTCGACGGGCCCCGCACCCGCCCACTGATCCACGGCGCACACCGCCACAACGAACAAAGCCCCGCACTACACCGCACCGAGCCCACTCCTGCCCTTCTTGGAGCCGTTATGCCCAGAAACTCCCGCTGTGCGGCCATACTTGGCTGCATGGCGCTGACCGCGACCCTCGCGGGCTGTTCCTCCCTCACCCCGAGCAGCGCCGGCGGGGACGGCGATCTCGTGCTGCGGGTGCAGGGCATGCCGCCGGCCACCGACAAGCCGGGGGTCGCCCTGTTCAAGAAGCAGGTGGCCGACTTCGAGAAGGCGCATCCGGGCATCAAGGTCAAGGGTTCGACCACGGTCTTCGACCCGCTGACGTTCTCCGCGAAGCTGTCCGGCGGCAATGTCGAGGACGTCATCAAGGTGCCGCTGACCGAGCCGCAGCGGCTCATCCAGCAGAAGCAGGTACAGCCGATCACCGCGCAGCTCAAGGAGTGGAAGCACTTCAAGGAGTTCAGCCCCCAGGTCCTCCAGCCGCTCACCGACAGCGCCGACGACGTGTACGGCGTACCGCAGAATCCTTACGCCCAGGGTCTGGTCTACAACCGCGAGCTCTTCGAGAAGGCGGGCCTCGACCCCGACAGACCGCCGACCACCTGGGCGGAGGTCCGCACCGCCGCCAAGAGGATCAGCGACAGCACCGGCAAGGCGGGCTTCGTCCACGAGTCCAAGGACAACCAGGGCGGCTGGCAGCTGACGATGCTGTCGTACGCCTTCGGTGGCGAGCTGGAGAAGGAGCAGGGTGGCACGTACACCGCCACGCTCACCGGGGAGCCGACGAAGAAGGGCTTGCGGCTGCTCAAGGACATGCGCTGGAAGGACGATTCGCTCGGTAAGACCCTCCTCAACAACCAGAACGACGTGATCAAGCAGTTCGCGGCCGGGCAGGTCGGCATGTTCATGGGCAGCCCGGGGACGTACCGACTGGCGAAGATGCAGTTCGGCATGGAGAACACCGACGCCTTCGGAGTGGCCCCGATGCCGCAGTCCGGCGGCGACGCGACACTCACCGGCGGCGACATCTACATGGTCCCGAAGTCCGCCGACAAGAAGCACGCGGCAGCGGCCGTCGAGTGGCTGACCTTCGCCTACGCCAAGCCGCAGTACAGCACCGAAATCGCCGCCGAGCAGGCCAAGGCGCTCTCCGCCGACCCGAAGTCCGCGGTGGGCGTGCCGACGCTGCCGGTCTTCGACAAGAAGCGGCAGACCGAGATCGACGCCGCGATCAAGCCGTACATCAATGTGAAGCTGCGGAACTTCAAGCCGTACACCGACGGCCTCTCCACGCTGAAGCTGAAGCCGGAGCCGCCGTACCAGGCGCAGAAGCTGTACACCGCGCTCGACCCGGTGGTCCAGGCTGTGCTCACCAAGCGCGACGCCGACATCGACTCCCTGCTGGCCTCGGCCGAGAAGGACGTCAATGCCAAGCTCGCCGCGGACCAGAAGTAGCCGGCCCATGGCCCTGCTCACTCCGTCCCGGCGCCCGGCCGCTGTGTCCAAGCAGCCCGTGCCGCGACCCATGCCGCGGTTGCGGCGTGGCACCGGCGCCCGCAAACAGTTCACGGCCTGGCTGTTCCTCGTCCCCACGCTGCTGGTCTTCGGGCTCTTCGCCTGGTGGCCGATCGTGCGCAGCCTGCTGCTCAGCTTCCAGCGGACCAACCTCGTCGATCCCGCGGTCTGGGTCGGCCTGGACAACTTCCGTACGCTCTTCGACGATCCGCTGCTCGTCACCGCCGTCGGGAACACCGTGTTCTTCGTGGTCCTCGGCCTGCTGATCGGCTTCCCGGCGCCGCTGATCCTGGCCGCGATCATGTCGACGGTGCGGCGCGGCGCGGGCGTCTACCGCTTCCTGGTGTATCTGCCGGTGGTCATCCCGCCGGTCGTGGCGATCCTGCTCTGGAAGTGGTTCTACGATCCCGGGAGCGGGCTCTTCAACAACGTCCTCGGCAAGGTCGGGCTCGGCCCGTACGCGTGGCTGGAGTCGTCCGACAGCGCCATGCTCTCGCTGGTCCTGGAGGCCACCTGGGCGGGCATGGGCGGCGCCGTCCTGATCTACCTCGCGGCGATGGTCGGCATCCCCGGCGAACTCTACGAGGCCGCCGAGGTGGACGGCGCCGGCATCTGGCGGCGGATCTGGCATGTGATGCTGCCCCAGCTCCGGTCTGTCATCGGACTGCTGCTGCTCGTACAGCTGATCAACACGGTGCAGGTCTTCACCGAGCCGTACGTCTTCACCGGCGGCGGACCCGAGAACTCCACCCTCACGGTCCTGCTGTTGATCTTCCGGTACGCCTTCCAGGACGGCGAGTACGGCCAGGCCGCCGCGCTCTCCTTCCTGATGGTCCTCACCCTCGCCCTGCTCTCCGCGGTCTATCTGCGGGCCACGCGCAGCTGGAGCACGTCATGACCACGCTCACCACCTTCGTATCCACCAACGACCGCCAACGCCCCGGCGTACGCGCCGCGGTGCGCTCCATCCAGGTGTTCACCCTGATCCTGCTGCTGCTCATCGGCATCGGACCGCTGTACTGGATGGTCAAGGGCGCGGTCTCACCGCCCACCGAGCTCACGACCGCTCCCCTGGCCCTCTGGCCGGACCGGCCGGCCCTGGGCAACTTCTCGACGGCGTACACCGATCTGAGTGTCGGCCGCTATCTGATGAACACCTTCCTGGTGGTCGGCGGATCGTGGTTCGTGCAGCTCTTCGTCTCGGCCACGGCGGGCTTCGCCCTCTCGGTGCTCAGGCCGAGGTTCGGCAAGGCCGTCTACGGGGCGATCCTCGCCACGATGTTCGTGCCGTACACGGTGAACATGGTCAGCCTCTTCATGACGGTGATAGATGTGCCGTTCCTCCACCTCAACCTGGGCGACACCTACTGGGCGATCTGGCTGCCGGCCGGCACGAACGCCTTCACGGTGCTGCTCGCCAAGCAGTTCTTCGACGCCCTGCCGAAGGAGCTGTTCGACGCGGCGCGGGTGGACGGGGCGAGTACCTGGCAGCTGCTCACCAAGATCGTGCTGCCCATGAGCAAACCGGTGCTCGCCGTGATCAGTCTGCTCGCGGTGATGCACTCCTGGAAGGACTTCATCTGGCCGCTGGTGGCCATCACCGACCCCGAGAAGCAGCCCATCAGCGTCGCTCTCGCCCAGCTCGCCACGCAGGCTCCGCAGGACCAGCTGATCGCCGCGATGGTGCTCGCCGTCGCCCCGCCGGTGCTCGTCTTCGTCGTCTGCCAGAAGTACATCGTCGCCGGGCTCGGCTTCACCGGAGTCAAGGGCTGAGCCCCACCGGCGTCAAGGGCCAGGCCCACCGGAGTCGACGGCCGAGCCATCGACCTCCCCGCCGCACCTCCGGCTTCGGAACTTCGGAGCATCCGGAACACCCCGACCAAGAGAAGGGCACCTCCATGTCAGTCGCCCGCCGCAGATTCATCCAGGGCACGGCCGTCACCACCGGCGCCGCACTGCTGCCGACCGTTCCCGCGTACGCCGCGGACCCCGTCACCATCGAGGCCGACGGCATCACCCTGGTCGGCCGCAGCGACGGCAGCGTCCTCGTGCGGGACGGTGCGGGCGCCGACCGCATCCTGCTCAGCCACTTCATGATCAAGGACACCGCGCTGGGCCAGCAGCGCACCTTCGGCGGTACGCCCGCCCGGATCACGCTCCCCGACGGGCGGCCCGCGATTCAGGTCACGTACACGATGGCGAGCGGCGCGTCCGGAGTCACGGTGCGCGGCACCTTCGACGTCACTCCTCGCAAGGCACACCTGAAGTGGGAGGTCGGCGGCCCCGGCACGCTCACACCGGCCGGCTTCATGTTCTCCCGCACGGTGTACGGGGCGAGCGCGGCGGAGTCGTACGAAGCGCTGACCGTCTGGGAGCGGGACGCCCGAGGTGGCATTCCGTACGAGGTGAACGCGGGCGGCGCGTACGTGGAGACGTGGGAGGGCTCGAAGGGCTTCTTCTGCCTCTCGTCCACCAACCCCGCGAACACGAACGCCACATGGGTCCACTCCCCCGGCACCTCGACCGGCGCGACCAGCGCGGTCACCGAGGCTGATCTGGTCCTCGGCGATCTGCGGCCGCGCGGGGCGGGAGCACTCGCGGCCAAGAGGCCCCTCGGCGTGGAGGTGTGGACCGACCAGCCGTTCAACCTCTACAAGGCGGCCGGGCAGACGATGACGCTCAAGTCGCAGGTCGTCAACGGCTCCGCCGCGGCCAGGACGGTGCGGCTCAACTGGTGGGCGCGGGACTTCGGCGGCAAGAAGATCGGCGGTGGAACACTCTGCAGGAGCCTCGCGGCGGGCGCCGTCTGGAACGCCTCCATTCCCCTGACCTCGCCCTCGCAGAACATCGTGTTCACCGAGGTGGAGGCGGTCAGCGGCAGTGACAGGGCACTGGCCCGCACGAATCTGAGCGTGCTCCCGGAGTTCACGTACAAGGCCGGCAAGGAGTCGATGTTCGGTCTCGCCAACTACCCCTGGCTGCTCAAGCCCGGCAAGGACGCCGTACTCGGGCTGGTCAGGACGCTCGGCATCAAGTGGATCCGCATCGCCTACGCAGGCGCCCCGGGCATCGACACCGCGACTCTGGACGCGAACGGCATCGGGCACAACGTGGAGCTGAGCGGCATCCCCGTGGGCGGCAGTCCGGAGCAGATCGCGGCCTGGGCCGACACGAACGTCGCCAAGGCCCTGGACGCCGAGGCCGCGTACTTCGAGGTGAGCAACGAGGTCAACCAGCCCTGGATGTCGGGGCGCGGCGCCGACGCCTACGTCCGGGACGGTCTGCGCCAGGTCACCACGCGCCTCGACGCGGCGGGCTCGCGGATGAAGGTCATGAACGCCGGCCTCGGCGGCATGGACTACGTATGGACCGAGAACTTCCATGACGCGGGCGGCTGGGACCTCATCGACGCCTTCGCCTTCCACCCCGGTCGCGGCAACTTCACGCCCGACTTCGCGCCGCCGCCCGAGGAGTGGACGCAAGGGCCGTCCGGCTCGTACTGGAACTTCCTCGGCGCGCTGCGCAAGGCGAACCAGGTCCTGGCGGAGTACGGCGGCGACAAGGAACTGTGGCTCACCGAGGCGTACGCGCCGACCCGCCCCAACGCGTGGTGGAGCGACACCTACCGGCACGCCGCAGAGAACACGCTGCTCACGCTCGCCCTCGCCAAGTCCGAGAACGTGCGCGCCGTCAACTGGTACCAGCTCCACGACTCGGTCCTCTACCACCCCCAGGAGGCCGACCCGGCGAACCCCGAGTACCACTACGGCCTGATGAACCGCGACACCAGCGCCAAACCCTCGCTCCTCGCCTTCGCGACCGCCGCCCGGGTCCTGGACCAGGCCGAGTTCGTCCGGCATCTCGCCTTCACGGACAAGGACATCAAGGGGCTCCTCTTCACCACTCCCGGCGGACCGGTGTCGATCATCTGGAGCCGCAAGGACGGCTACATCCTCAACTCCGAGCACGGCGAAGATCCTTGGTACGCATCGCCGGAGCCCTGGGTCGACACCTGGACGACCAGGACCGCTGTCGTGGCCCACTCGGGGACGGTCGACGGCACGGTGCGGGAGCTGAACTGCATCGGCCAGGAACGCTCTCTCAAAGCCTCCGGCGGCAAGATCACCCTCACCCTCGACGGCGCCCCGCGCGTCTACTACGGGCTGTCCGCCCATCCCGACTGGAAGTAAGTGACTTACGACATGAGGAATGAAACCGCACGCCACGACATCACCGTCGTCGGGGGCGGCCTGGCCGGGGTCTGCGCTGCGATCGCCGCAGCCCGGCTCGGCCGGAGCGTCGCGCTGATCAACAACAGGCCGGTGCTCGGCGGCAACGCGAGCAGCGAGGTCCGGGTCTGGGTGTGCGGCGCGACCGGCCACGGCAGGAACCACCATGCCCGTGAGGGCGGGATCATGGGCGAGCTGCTCGTGGAGAACCAGTTCCGCAACCCGGACGGGAACCCCTACTACTGGGACGCCGTGGTCCTGGACGCCGTGCGCGCCGAGCCCGGCATCACGCTCTACCTCAACACCGACGTGCGCGAGGTCGACGCCGAAGGCCCGGACGAGGCCCGGCGGATCACCTCGGTCACCGGCTGGATGATGGGTTCGGAACGGCGGATACGTTTCGAGAGCTCCCTCTTCCTCGACTGCACGGGAGACGGCCTGATCGGCCACCTGGCGGGCGCCCACCACCGCATCGGCCGGGAATCGCGCGCCGAGTACGACGAGGCCTGGGCTCCGGAGACGGCCGATGACATCACCCTCGGCTCGACTCTCCTCTTCTATACGAAGGATGCCGGTCACCCCGTCAAGTTCGTGCCGCCGAACTTCGCCAAGGACATCACGCAGACCGCCATCCCGCAGCGCCGCATCATCAAGGCGGGCGACAACGGCTGCGCGTACTGGTGGATCGAGTTCGGCGGCGAGCTCGACACCGTCCACGACAACGAACGCATCCGCGACGAGCTGTGGTCGGTGATCCACGGCATCTGGGACCACATCAAGAACTCCGGCGAGTTCGACGCGGCGAACATGACCCTGGAATGGGTGGGCTCGATCCCCGGCAAACGGGAGTACCGGCGCTTCCTCGGCGACTACGTCCTGCACCAGGGCGACATCCTCGGCCAGACCGAGTTCGCCGACCGGGTCGCCTTCGGCGGCTGGTCGATCGACCTGCATCCGCCGCAGGGCATGTACGCCACCGAGGCAGGCGCCAGACAGCTCTACGCGGACGGCATTTACCACATTCCCTACCGCAGCCTCTACTCGGTGAACACCGAGAACCTGCTCTTCGCCGGGCGCAATATCTCCGCCAGCCATGTCGCCTTCGGCTCGACCCGCGTCATGGCGACCTGCGCCACGATCGGCCAGGCGGCCGGCACGGCGGCGGCACTCTGCGCCACCGGAGATGTCACCCCGCGCGAACTCCCCGTACCCGAGCTGCACCGGGCGCTGCTGCGCCAGGACGCCTCGCTCATCGGCCTCGCCTCGACGGACCAGGAGGACCTGGCCCTGCGGGCGACGGCCACGGCCTCAGCCACCCTGAGCAGCCTGGCAGTCGAGGACTCCGACGCGCTGTGGCCGCTCACGGCGGACGCCGGACTCGTCCTCCCCGCGGACCCGGACCTCTCCGGAGTGGAACTGCTCGTCGACGCCGACCGCGACACCGAGATCGTGATCGATCTGTACGACCCCGAACTCGGCCAGAACTACGTCCCGCGACGCCTGGTCACCTCCATCACCCTGCCCGTCGCCGCTGGTGCCCGGCAATGGCTCAAGACGGGCCTGGACTGGTCTCCCGAAACCCCGCGCAACGCCTTCCTGGTCGTCCGCGCCAACGACGCCCTCGCTCTGCACCGCTCCGACCGCCCGACCCCCGGCGTCCTGTGCTTCACGCGCGTCCCGCTGCGCCCGTCGGACGAATCCCCGCAGCCGCTGCGCGAGTGGACGGACACGGGTCTGCTGCGCCGCACCTTCTGCTTCCGCACGGGAGAGACCGCGGCCTACTCCCCCGCCAAGGCCACCGACGGCTATGCCCGCCCGTACGCGGGACCGCACATGTGGGTCTCCGCCCCCCTGGCGGACTCCCCGTCCCCCTGGCTCGAGTTGGCCTGGCCCGAACCGGTCGCCCTGGGCCGGATCGAGGTCATCGCCGACGACGACGTCAACGAGGACCTGATCAACCTGCACCACCACCGCACGCCCTTCGACACCCTTCCCACCCTCCTTCGCGACTACCGCGTCGAGGCGCTGGACACCGATGGCACCTGGCGCGTCATCGCCCGTGCGGCGCAAAATCGCCGGCGCCGCGAGGCGCACACGCCGGCGGAGCCGGTCACCACATCCGCGATCCGGGTCGTCGTCGAAGCCACCAACGGGGCGGCGTCGGCGCACGTCGTCGCCGTGCGCGCCTACAAGTAGAAGCACCGACGCAGGGGAGTGACTGGATGGTTGGCAGAGTGACGGTCACCGGGGCCGCCGGGCGGATCGGGCGAGCGGTCCTCGCGCTGCTCGCCGAGCGCGGGATCGAGGCGAACGCCTTGGTCCTCGATGATCCCGGCGATCTCGTGGCGCGCCTGGTCGTGACCGGTGACGCCGCCGACACGAAGACCGTGCAGGCGGCTCTGGAGGGCGCCGACGCGGTCATCCACCTGGCGGCGATCCCGACTCCCGAGCGCAACACCGCGCTTGAGGTCTTCGCGGGCAACACCCTCTCCACCTTCACAGTCCTGGAGGAGGCCGGCCGGGCCGGGATCCGGCATGCGGCGGTGGCGAGCTCCTGGGGAGTCACGGGCCTGCCCTGGACGGACGTCGAGGATCCGCATCCACCGTACGCACCGGTCGATGAGGCGATGACCTCCCAGGTGTCCGACCCCTACGGCCTCTCCAAACAGGTCGACGAGCTGACAGCGCGGATGATGGCGCGGCGGCACGGGATGAGCGTGGTGTGCCTGCGCTATCCGTACGTGGGCGGATTCGAGGAACGCCTGCTCGCCCACGCCACCCGGCTCACGGCCGACCCGGCCGCGGGGGCAAGGGACCTGTGGACGTACCTGGAGGTCCATGACGCGGCGCGGGCCGCACTGCTGGCCTTGGACGTACCCGGCCGCGCGGCACACGCGGTACACCTCTGCGCCCCCGAGATCATCGTGCCCTACCCCACGGAGGAGCTGCTGCGCCGCTACCACCCCACCACCGTGCTGCGGCGCCCGCTGCCGGGCCGCGCGGCGCCGGTCGACACCTCGGCCGCGCGCAGGCTGCTCGGGTTCACGGCACGGAACCTTCTCGGTCGCGGGGCGGTCACCCCGCAGTGAGCAGGCCGCTGCCGAAGAGCCGGCAGCGGACCAGCTGCGGACCGGCTCGATGCCGCGCCGGTGCTCGCGCACGGCGTGTACGTCGTAGCGCGTGAAGTCGCCGGCGATACGGATCGGGCGCGGCCGAGCAATACCCACAGCGCACATGAGGCACACCACCCGAACCCGCAGGTCAGTCGTCCTTCTTCTCCGGCTCCAGGATCGCCACGCACTCCACGTGATGCGGAGCGTCAGATGAGCGTCACGACCGGCCGGAGCAGCTTCCTCACCAAAGCGCTCGGCAAGGTCTGCCAGCAGCTCTACGGATCCTGTCGCTTGCTGCGAAGCCACTGTGCGGCAGTAGAATTCCCACTCCTCCGCGACCGCGTCCTCGAAGCGGCGGGCGGATAGCTCCTGTCTGTGGTGAGAGGCCTGACGGCGTCGCGAGTACGACATCATCCGCACCAACCAACAGGCTCGCCGAGCGCCGTCGGCGGGCACACCGTACAGGGGCCTGACACGCAGGGAGCCGGCTCATCGACCCCCTGCTCCCAGGGGGCGAAGGAACCGGCTGGGCTCACCGTTCCAGGAAATGGTCAGTGCGTCCCGTGCCCTGGTGGCCGCAACGAACAGCAGCGAGCGCGCTCGTTGTAGTTCGCGCCTGTGGCGAAGGCGGTCGGTCCGTTCCCAGGTGTCCACAGCCGAGCGAGGGACCAAGCCCTCCGAGACGCCGGCGATAATCATGCAGCGGTACTCGAGTCCCTTGAAGCGGTACATGGTGCCGACATGCACCCCCTCGACGCCTCGCGCCCCGTCACCTGTGATCTTCGCGGCCATGATGCCGCGGCGGGCGAGCCGGGTCACCACCTCGTCGGCCATGTCGATGGTCGGCACACAGACCGCGACGGACTCGCGCGGGACGTCGTGCCATGCCTGTACCTGCTCCACGACGAGGTCGAGTTCCTTGTCCCAGCTGTCCGCACTTCGCAGGCGAGGACGTCCGCCGTGCAGCACCGAGCGATATCCGGCCAGGTCATCGGCACCGCCGTCGAGGTCGTCGAAGTCGGTGCCTTCCAGGATGCGGATCGCGGCGCCCAGGATCTCGCGGGTGGTGCGATAGCTGAGGGTCAGTTTCGCCGAGCGGCCCCGGATGTTGACGCCGAGGGTGACCTGGTTGTCGTAGATCCTCTGGTGTGTGTCACCGACGAGGAAGATGTCGTCGGCCTCCCGGGGCGCCATGGACCGCAGCATCTTCCAGTGGGCGGCAACCGATGGTCCGGGGGTCGTCGTCCCTCAGTGGTTCCACGGCGTGCGGGCCCTTCCTGGTCGGTGGCGGGGCGGCAGTCGGTGGCAGTCGCTCACCCGCGCATCCGAAGTCTATGACCGATGACGACACGGCGTCCCGCGGACAACGGTCGCCGTCGCGGCCGCGCCCGGACGTGGAGGAGGGCCCGCCTCCTCATCCGAGATCGGCCAGCAGGTCGTTCAGCACCGCCTCCTCCTCCACCCGCACGCCCGACTCCTCCAGCGCGTCCGGCAGACCGGGATCCCACGGTGCCTCGGCCCGGACCCCGCCGAGGGGTGGGCCGGCGGGCAGCGCGTGCACCGCGGCACGGTAGTCGGCCGCTGTGTAGCGCCACGGGCTCCAGGGGACCCGCCGCAGCAGGGCGGCGGCGATCCGCAGGCCTCCCCAGTCGAAGTCGCCGTGGTAGTGGAAGCGGCTGCCGTGCGTGTGGAGATGACGCAGGAGGGTGAGGGCGGCGGCGGACGGCTGCCCCTGGAGGCAGACCAGGGGTGCGCCATGCGTGCCGTACGTGTCGGCGGCCGCAGCGAGCACGGCCGGGTTCTCGCAGATCCGGACCGTCGGTGGCGCCGAGCGGGGCGGATACCGGGTCAGCTGCCGCAGAGTCAGCACGGCGGGCTCACCCGCGTCGGCCAGCCAGTCCAGGGCAGGAGTGCCCCGCAGATTCAGGGCGAGCACGGTCGAGGACAGCTCGTCGCGCAGCAGTCCCACCGATGCCCACGCCTCGCGTCGACCCTGCGCCCCGCTTCCGTAGGGAACGCCGGTCAGCGCCCGGACGCCTGAGAGTGCGAGGGTACAGAGCGGGGTCCCGTCGTCCAACGCGTGTGCGCTGCCGAGGAGTCGGGAGGAGAAGGCGGGAAGGGACTCCGGCGGATCGGCCGGCAGGGCCCGGATGACGGTGGCGGTCCGGCCAAGCAGGTCGGCCGCCGCGGTGGGTGTACCGGCAAGGCGCCGTACCAGCCCGTCTTTCCGGAGCCGTTCTGTCCAGCCGCGGAGGGCGGGAATCTCGTCCGCCAGGGCGTCGGCCGGGGCGTGTGCCTGCGCCCAGGCCCGCTGCTCCCCGGCACGCGCCTGGCCGAGGAGCGTGACCGGCCCGGTGAGCGCGACCACGGCCACGGCCAGTCCCGCCGGGCTGATGCCGGAGCGGCGGAGCAGGTCGTCCACCGCGTCGAGGCGCACGGACAAGGACCGCCCGCCGCCCGGAGCGCGCCCCAACAGCCTTTCCGCCGCTATCCGTTGGTCCGCCGTGGGCGAGCTCAGCGACACCGGGCCGGTAAGCGGCCGCCCGCGCTCCAGGCGTCGACGCGCACGGTCGACCAACCAGTCGAGTCCGGGGGCGCCGAGGAGCCTGCGCAGTCGTACGTCGTCGACCGGCACGGTCCCGGGGGTCAGTTCCACTGCGCCTCCGAGGCGTCGGCCGGTTCGGCACGGGGTGCGGGAACCGCGTCCTCGGGCCCCACGGGGTCCGGACCGCGCCGCCTTCGCGTGCCGTCCCACTCCCACCGGGTGACGAGCACCGCCGCGACCTCGTCGATCCGCGACAGCTGGGCGATGGCGATGCCGGGCACCTGCGGATAGCAGGCCCACTCGCGCTCACTCGTCATCACGACGTCGAGGTCGAAGGCGTGCAGCAGGCCCAGACACTTGGCGCGCGAGTCGTCGTCCACCCCGGCGAACGCCTCGTCGAGGGTGACCAGGCGCGGTGCGTACGGGCTGCCCGCACTCGCGTAGTGGGAGGACGCGGCGGCGAACAGCGGCACCGACACGGCCAGCACCCGCTCGCCGCCGGAAGCGGGTCCCGTGGCCGGGACCCAGCGGCCCTGCTGGTGCCGCTCGACCCCGAACTCGTGCCAGGTCCGGTAGTCGAGTGCGGCGGTGAGGTGGTCCAGCCAGCTGCCCGAGGCGTCGTCGGTGTGCTGGCGGGCGATCTGCTCCTGAAGGAACTCGCCCACGGCCACGCGGTCCTCGGCGGTCCAGATGTCGGCCGACCGGCGCAGCCGCTCCCTGGCCGGGGCGAGCCCGGCGGGAGCCCTGCGGGATGACCGCCACACCAGCCTCAGCCGCATGCCGGTTGAGGTCGGCCGCTCCTCCAGCTCGACGTTCATGTCCCGTACCTGCCGCTCGGCCGCGCCGATCAGCTCCTGAAGCGTCCCCGCGACCTCCGTGACCAGATGGGTCTCCAGGATCTCCCGCTCCCGAGCGGACAGGATGCGGGCCAGTTCACCGACCTCGACAGCCAGGGCCGCGGCCAGGTCCGGTACGGCTCGTTCGCGGCCCTGGTAGGTGATGTCGACGACCATGCCGTCCTCCACCATTCGGGCGGAGGCTCGGTGACCGTGCCGGGACAGGGTGTCCTGGAGCGTCTTGAACTCCTCGCTGAGCCGGCGTTGCACCCGTTCCCAGGCACTGTCGGAGTCGTCGGTGGCGGACAGTGCCGCGTCGATCGCGCGGGCCAGCGCGATGGCAGGGGTGGCCGCCCACGCGCCGCCGTCCACGGCGGGCACCTCGATTTCGGGCACCGCCACAGCCATCAGCCCGGTACCGGTGAACCGCTGAAGTGCGGCGATGGCCTCCGTACGCGCCTGGGCCGCCTCTCTGAGTCCTTCGTGCAGCTGCTCGATACGGCCCTCGGCCTTGCCCGCCGCCCGGTCGGCTTCGGCATGACGCCGGTGAGCCGCCCGCTGCTCGCCCTCGCAACGGCGCAGCGACTCCGCCGTCTGCGCCAGCAGGCGCTGGAGTTCGTCGACGGCGGCACCGACCGTGGAACGCAAGGTACTGAAGCGTTCGTCGGCCGCTGCCGCCTCGCTGTGGGCCTCCTTCGCGCGCTCCGCGAACTCCGCGGCCCGCTCGGCGGCCTGCCCGGTCTCGGTGCGCTCGTCCGCGACCTGGCCGCCGGCCTCACCGCGTTCACGCAGGGCGGGCCAGAGGGCGGCCAGTACCGCGGCGAGGGAGCCGAGTGCGTCACGTACCGCCGTCAGTCCTTCCTCGTCGGCCGGCATGTTCAGGTCCTCTGCGGTCCGGGTGAGCTCCCCCGCCGCAGACTCGCTCCGCTCAGCCGCCTCCTGGAGCGCTGCGGCCCGCTCCTCGCGCCGTTCACCGGCCCGGCGCAGCGATTCCGCGGCGGCTGCCACTCGCGCGTGTGCGCGGGCGAGGGCGGTCTCGTCCGGCACGTCGGCCACCTCCGCGTCCAGCACCCTGCGGCGGGCGGCCACCGTGCCGGCCAGATCCACGAGGGTCTCCAGTTCGCCCTGGATGACGTCGAGTTCGCGATGGATGACCTCGATCCGGGTCCGCCGGGCAGCCTCCCGCGCACCCTCACCGATGTACTCGGCGCCGGCTTTGGCCCACTGGCCGGTGAGCGCGCCGACCCGGAAGCACCCGTCGACCGCGGCCCAGGTTCCGGCCTCACCACCCGCCGCACCGGCTTCCCGCCCGGCCCCGATCGCGGCGAGCAGCCGGGCCACCGTGCCTTCGCTCACGGCCGCGGCCCCGGCGTCCCCGTGGTCCACGGCCGGGCGCAGCAGGTGCGCGAGCGACATGCCCCGTACCGGGGCCTCGGCCGGGGCAAGCAGTACCTCGTGGCTGTCGGCGGTGAGAACCGCACCGTCGGGGAGTACCCAGGCGTCCAGCATCCCGGAGGCTTCCAAGGCGGCCTCGAGACCGGCTCGTTCCTCTTCGCTGAGCCCGTCCTCGAAGTCCACCAGCCGCCACAGGGGGGCGCCCGTCAGCCGCTCACGCAGACCGGGGGTGCGGGTGCGCGGCGGCTGCGGCGGGCGCCGCCCGCCGGCCTCCAGCGCGGTCAGTTCCTGCCGCAGCTCTCCGGCCTGCCGGGTGAGTTCGGCCCGGCGGCGGTCGGCGGCGGCAATCTGCTCGGCCAGCCGCGCGGACGCGGCACTGTGGGCGCGCGCGGCCTCGGCCCGCGCCGGGTACGGGCCATGGAGACGGCCCACCCATTCCTGGAGTTCGTCCAGCAGACCCGGCTCATCCGGATAGGCGAGTTCGGTCCAGCCGCGGGCCCGGGTGCGGACTTCGTCCAGCAGCGCACGTCCGGCGTGCGCCACGTCCTCCTCGGCCAGGCCGAGCTCCGACGCGGCCGCGGACCGGTCGGCATCGGCTTCGTCCAGTCGCACGGCCCGTGTACGGCGTTCCTCCGCAGTGCGGGCGGCGGTCCGGGCGAGGCCCGTCACATGGGTGAGCGCACGCCTGGCCCGCTCCACCGACTCCTCTACGGCACCGCGCAGTTCACTGGGGGCTAGTCCGTCGTCCGGCAGGTCGCTCCCCGGCACGTCGCTCCCCGGCAGGACGACCCGGGCGGCGGCCGCGGCCACGGCAGCCTGCCGATAGGTGTCCTGGGCGCGCCCGTCAGCCGCCCGCAGCCGGTTCTCAGCGGCACCGAGCCGCTCCAGGCCCTTGTGGTGCAGCCGCACCGCCTGGTCCCGGTCACTCGCCGCGCGCTCTGCCGTCCGCACCGTGCGCTCCACCTCATGGTGTGCCTGCTCAAGGTTTCTGGCGCTGCGCATCTCGGGGCTTTCCCGCAGAGCCGCGTCCTGGGCACGGAGCCGGTTCTGCTGCTCCTCCAGCATCACGCCGAGTTCGGCTGCCGCCTCTCGCTCCTCCTCGGCTCCGGCCTGCTGTGCCTGTGCCTCGGTGAGGTCCCGTTGGCGTTGCTCGTAGCGGGAGTGCTCGGAACGTGGCAGCCGGGCGCGGCGGCGGGTGGCGATGCGTGCGTAGCGCCGGTAGTGCTCCAGGAAGCCGGCGGCGGCGCGCTCCGCGGCGGAGGCTGCCGCCAGTTCGGTCTTCTCCTCGTCGAGTGAGCGGAACGCCTCGGCCACGTCGGCGATCACGGCCTGGTCCACCGGTGGCAGGGCCTCGGTGAGTGCGCGGGAGAGGGCTGCCTCGTTGGGGCGCTTGGACAGCTGCGGCTGGCGCAGCTGAACGAGCAGGTCGACCAGGGCTCCGTACCGTTGCTCGCCGAGCCCGAAGAGGGCCTCGTCCACGGCTCTGCGGTAGGTCTTGGCCTGGTCGTACACCATGCCGTGACCGGCGACGGCTTCGACGAGACGGTCCCTGGAGAGGGCCGTGCCGGTGGCGTCGACCAGGCTGAGGAAGCCCTCCGCGGGCGTACCGGGTCCGTGCTGGACGCGCCGGCCGGTGACGGCGTACCAGTGCCGGGCGATCCCGCGTCCGCTCACTGCCTTCAGTCCGCACAGGAGCGTGCGGAAGTGGCTCTCCCCGGTGCTCGCGTCGCGTCTGCCGAACTCGATCCAGGTGTAGCCGAGGCGCTCGGTGTGCGGGTGCTCACCGCCGAGGAGGAGGTTCCATTCCATCCGCTTGCCGGGGTCACCGTCAGGCTCCACCCGTCTGGGGCTCAGGTCGCCGTCGAGCAGGAAGGGCAGCGTGAGCGCGAGCACCTTGGACTTGCCGGTGCCGTTGTTCCCACGCAGCAGCAGTCGTCCGTCACGGAAGTGGAATTCCTCCACGTCGTAGTGGAAGAGGTCGACGAGCCCGATCCGCAGGGGCTGCCAGCGGGCCCGGAGGGGCTCGGGAAGCGGGTTGGTCACGCCTGAGCGGCCTTTCGCTGAGCCGGCCTGCGCGTGCTGCCGGGTGTGCCTGGTTCGAGTACGACGGGTTCGCCGACCGCGTAGCGGGCCAGCGCGGGGCGGGGCCCGGCCCCGTCGGCGGTCCGGGCGACCAGGCCGAGGGCGGCGAGCCGGGCTACGGCCTGCTCGACGAGCTCGGCCTCCGTGCCCGGCTCCCGCGCGGCCTTGGACCAGAACGTGCCGTGTACGAGGGCCAGTTCCCGCACCCGCTGGGTGAGCTGGTGGGTGGTGACGGGTCGGCCCGCCCCCGCCAGGTACTCGGCAAGCAGCAGGGTGATGTGGCCGTGAGTGCCCTGCTCGGGCATCCGTACGTCGGTGAGGTCGTCCTCGGGGTCGACCATGGCGATGCCTTCGGCCCGGATCTCGGGCACCAGACCGGTCAGCTCGGCGACCCGGGCCGTGAGGAACCCCCGCTGCCTGGTGAGATAGCTGAGTTCGGCGTCGCTCAGCTCGTCGTAGTAGAGCACCGGGTCGTCCAGAAGTCTGCGGGTGAGTGCGTGCCGCATCGCTCGGAAGCGGAGTTCCTCGCTGTCGAGGGCGGTTTCGGCGACGAGCTGCGCCAGCCGGTCGGCGGTGGCCTCGGCCTGCACGGTGGAGGGACCGCGACGTGTCGCGAGGAGCCCTGCCAGTACCCGGCGTTCGACGTCGTAGAGCACGTCGCCCGCCCCGTTCACGTACGCGTCCTCGTCTCCGGCTACCCGGCGCAGCACGCCGAGACCGAGCAGGAGCCGCACGACGGCCGCGAGGTCGAGGCGCTCGTCGCGGCGGTCGAGGGTGAAGTGGATGCCCGACGCGAGCAGCCCGGGATCGGTGGCATCGAGGACGACATGGTCGGCGAGACGGCCGAGAGCGATCTGGGACTCGCCGCGCTCCAGGGCTGCCAGGGACAGACAGAGCAGGACGTAGCGGCGACGGGTGAAGGGGGCGGCGGCGCGGGTCGCCTCGCGTGCGGGATGTGTGGAGTCGTGGAGCACGCCGGGGATCTTGCGCAGCCGGGCGGTCTCGGCGTCCACGTGGAGCGGCCAGCCGGTGTTGCGGTCGAACCACTCCCGGAGCTCGGAGGCATGCCGTCGCACGAGCCGGAACTCATCCGCGTGCTTGCCGTGGGAGAGGAGGAGCGGCTGTTTCAGCAGGGCGCGGGCCGCCTTGCGGAGCTCAGCTGCGTGCTGCCCGTCGAGCACTTCGGCCAGTGGCGTGGTCATCGTCCGCTTCCTCCGTGCACCGGCCCGTCGCCGTCGGTCAGGTCGACGATCTCGATGAGGTGATCGGGCCCGTGGAACGTCCCCGACGGCGTACGGATCTGCGCCGCCGGGCCATCGGCCAGAGCACTGAGCCTGATCTCCATGGAACCGTCGTTGCTGGTGGCCACGGTGTGCCGCATACCGGGTCGCCAGGTGGCCAGCGCGTCACCGAGCAGTTGGAGGAAGAGTCCGAAGGACACCGGGTCGAGCTCGCCTAGTTCGGACAGTCTGACCGCTCCGTCGGTGACGAGCCGGTCCCGGGCGGCGGCGGTCTCGGCCACCTGTTTGGCCGCCACCTCGGCGAGGTGGCGGCGCCGCTCCTGGCGGTCCTCGACCTTGCGGGGCTTGCCCCGCCGCTCGTAGCTTCCGGTGCGGCGCAGCTGGGGGCTGATCCGCAGCGGCTCCGCGGCGGCCCAGGGTGTGGCGGCGGGCGCCGGTGTGGCCAGGCGGGCGGTCAGAGTGTCCGCATCGATCGTGAGGTGCCGGGCGGGGTGGAGCCCGAAGGCCGCCCGCCACAGCTGGTGTCGCGAGGCGTCGTCGGGGGCTTCGGCGAACCAGCGCGCGAGTGTGCGGAAATCGGCGGAACGGTCCGACCGGCCGGCTCGGCGCTCCCCCAGCACACGGACGACGGCCAGCATCTGCGGAATGGCCCCCAGTGCACGGCCACGCAACAGTCTGGCCTGCGATTCGCGTCCGTTCCGACTGAGGAACCACGCAGCGAGCCCGTCCCAGCGGCCGGCCCAGTGGACGTATGCCCGCTGCGCGGCGGGCGCCGCGTCCTCGGGCGCGGCGTCAGCCGCCTCCCGCCCGGCGGCGGCCTTGAGCAGGATCTCGATCCTGCCCGAATCCTCCAGCTCCAGGATGAGTTGGGCGATTCGTCCGCCCAAGGTGATCAGGTCCTGGATGAAGCGCTCCAGATACTGGATGAGGCGATCCTTGTACGCGAGGAAGACCGCTTCCTCCACCTCATGCAGATCAATGGTCCGCTGCAACGAACTCATGAACGCGCGCGCGTTGTCGGCGAGAGCGGCGAACCGGCTCGCGAGCGCGTCGAACGCGAGGTACGTCTTGCCGGGATCCGGCTGCTCGTCGGCCGTGAGCACGAGAAGCGCTCGCAGCTGCGTGACGATGTCGTGCAGAGCGATGGCCTGAAGGGCGCCCCGCCGCCCGAGCGCCTCGTCATAGGCGGCAAGGGCTTCCTCGGCAGCCTCCCCGGCCCGGGTCAGCTGGTAGATGAAGCGTTTGCGATAGAAGTCCTCGACGGCGCTGACCCGCCCGGTGTCGGGGTCGGCCCGCAGATTCCCCCACGCGACCAGTTTGTCCAGTGCCTTGACGACCCCGTCGATCTCGCCGGGCCGCGCTTCCCCGGGCAGTGCGGCATACACGTCCTCGGGCCGCAGATGCACGGCAAAGCGTTCCTTGGCCATGACGAACACCTGCATCACCTCACGGTAGAGGGTGGTGTTCTGCACGGTGAGGTGGGCGAAGGGGCTGAACCCGTCCCGCCCAGGGCCCGGAGCGGTAGTGCTGGTCATCACCGTCCATTGTGCCGTGGTGGCAGCGCTCCCGGACAGGGGCCAAAGCACTTGGCTGGTTTACGCCGGTATGCGGGGCGCCCGGCCGCCTCCCGGGGACCGGGTGTCCTGGAGCGGCGGCTCCCGGCAATCAGCGTTGTCGGTGGCTCCGTCCAGCTTCTACAACCCGTACCCGCCGCAATCGCGGGCCCCGGAGTGCTGGTGGCCCACGTGTGTATATGTCGGCTCAGCTCAGGGGCAGCACTAACGAATGCTCTGCAGCAGCTTCCCCGTGGCGGTGACCGTCCAGAAAGCCCAACCGTTGCGGTTTGGGTTGATGTGTGGGTTGAGGGCCCGCACAACGGCCACCGCCACTCCGCCCGGAGAGGTCCGTGAGGTCCGTGAGGTCAAGACTTCCGCTTCGGGCGTCACCCGAGCGTCAAGAATGTCCGAACGAGACCTTGATGGCGTCGCCGACGTAAGCGTCTCTCTACGTAAAGTCGCAGGTCAGGGCGTTTCAAAGGGGGATCCGTCCGCTCGACCCGCTGCACGGAGGGAAACAGGTCGAGCGATCCACCCGGACCACAAAACCGCAGGTCAGTCGTCCTTCTTCTCCGGCTCAAGGATCGCGACGCACTCCACGCGATGCGTCATCGAAAAGATGTTGACCTGAGCACGTCATGGAAAAGACCAGGTCAGAGCCCGTTTCTCAGCTCGCCGTCCTGCGTGTGGGTGCCTGGAGCGTCAAACGAGCGTCACCGCCGCCACCCGGTGAACAGGCTGCCAGAGCCAGCTCACGCAGCGGGTCCGCCCCCGCCGGCTCCGGACGCCAGCTCACACATCATGCCCCGTGCCATCTCCCCGAGCGACATAATGGAGTCATGCCCTCCAGCCCGCAGCACCCCACACGCGCGCCGAGGGGCCTCTTGGGCACGGACGCCAAGGACCTCGCGCTGTACCGGGAGAAGTTCCGGCGGCGCCTGCCGGAGTCGCTGGACGAGTTGCACGGTCCGGCCCAGGGGGTCGTGGAGCTGCCGCTGCACATGGCCTGGTCCGGAATGACCTCGTACGACATGAGCAAGCCACGCCAGCGCATGGGCCTGTACCGCACCGTCCTGCACGAGGGCCTGTACGACGACCTGCCCCGCTACCTCAACCGGGACCTGCTCATCCAGCTGTGGCCGGTGCTGCGCACTCTCGTCGGCCGTACGGTGCGCGCTGTATGGGAAGACGCCTTCCCCCAGGTCGCCACCCTCCCCCAGGCAGCCGCGTGAAGGACTTGCCGGTGCTGCGCACGCGGCTCCTGGCGGATGTGATCGCGCTCGGGTCCCGTACCCCCTGGTCCTCACCGGTGGGTATGCGGTACGGGCGCATCGCCTCGTAAAACCGTCCCAGCCAGGACCTTGATGTCGCCACCGAGAACCCTGCGCCGATAACCGACATCACCGCCACGCTCCGCGCCGGCCTGGAAGCCCGCGGCTGGAAGGTGCACGCGTTGGAGGCCTCCCCGCTGTCCGCCCGCTTCACCGTGACCGACCCGGTCCCCGGTCAGGAGTGTGAGGTCGACATCCTCAAGAAGATCTTCTGGCGGCCGGTCGCTCAGAGTGGCCCGGTGGCTTCACGGCCGGGGTGACCGGACGGCCAGGACGCCGAGGTCTGGTTGGCCGGCGTCGTCGTAGGCGTACCGCTCCGTCCAGCCCTCCGCAGCGCCTCCCGTACAGCAACCACGCCCCGCTCGACCACCCGCTGCACCTCTGCGCCGACACCTCTGGTGACTACGCTGCGCTCCAACGTCATTACTTGTCACAGAACTTGGCCCACAAGGATCGGTCTGACAGGAATTCGCTATGGCAAGAGCGGGTGGGGACCTGAGAGCCTGGCTGACCAGGCTCGACGACGTACGACTTCGTGAACTGATCCTATTACCAGGGCCGTTGCCCTTCTGGGCGACGATCCCGCTCCGTGGCCCGCAACCGCGCGTTGGCCGTCGCGAGTTGCTTGCGGCCCGAGCATGGCTGAACAAGGCTCGTACGCGCGACTTGAAGCAGATCGCCGATGCAGCCGCCGACTTTGCCGACGACCTCTGGTCCCATCAGGCCGAGGGACGCCCCGTCGGCCCTGCCGAGATGGACATCAATGCCTTGGAGACGATGGCCGAGGCCCTGCCTTCGGTACTGGCCCGGCTGACCCTGCACTCCATGCGGCTGGAGGACGGCGCCCCACGGCAGGCCCTGGCCGAGCAACACTGGGACCGGCTGCTCGACGCAGCGGACCGGGCGGTCCCCGGCTTGGGGGCGGAGGCTGAGAACCACCACCATGACCACGTCTCCGGTACGGACATCACCGAGCAAGACGGCGACTTGGACGCTGCACCGCGGCAGCGGGCTGGGGCCGCGGGAGGCGTTGTGAAGAACGAGAAGGCCGAGGGGACGGAGTCTAGGGTGCGTACTCTGGCCAACACGGCAGTGGGCGTGACCGGAGATGTGGCCGACCCCGCCGATGCCGCCGATGCCGCCGCGGCCGTGGATGCGCTGCGGGCCCGGGCTGCGGAGTTCGGCGATGCGCTGCGTCTGGCCGCGGAACGGGTGGCCGGAGGGTTCTCGCTGCCCGACGCGTTGGTGGAAGAGGCCGACGCCTGGGCGCGGGAGCGCGGGACCGTGGCCGGCTTGTTCCGGGGCACGGGGCACGACTGGGCCGCCAAGGACGGTTTCGATGCACTTCAGGCGATCGTGGACGCCCTCCAGGAGGAACGGGAGCGGGGAGTCGCCCGCAGCGAAAGACTTTCCATGCTTGTCCAGCAACGGCAGGCCCTGCTGCCGGTGCTGGACCTGGCCGAGCAGAGCACCGGTGGCGCCTACCTGGACTCCCTGCGTGCGACGCTGCGGACACTCGAGGCGGAGATCGCCGAGCTGACCATGGGCGCCCGCCCCGGTCCCGAGGAGCAGGCGCTTCCGGCACCTCGCAACGCGGGCGGCAGCGGCCATCCCGATGCGATGGCGGATGAGTTCACTGCAGCCCAGGACGAGGTGGGCTCGGAGACCGCGGATGCCGGGGAACCGGGGCCACCCACGGACACCGCGCAGAACGCGGAACCTCACCAGCACGCCCAGACCGCCGAGCCTGCTGACGCGACCTTCGTCGTTGGACCCGCGGACCACCCGCCGGCCGTGGAGACCACAGAGACGAAAGAGCACGCAGAACCGGAGCACGCCTCAGTCCTGACAAGCACTGCTGAACCCGAAACCCTCGCTGTCGAACCTGCCCCATCGCACGCCACGAATACCTCCGAACCCGCACAGCACGAGGAGCCCGTGCTGCCCTGGCACGACCCCGTGCCCGATACCGGGAGTGGCGCCGACGCCACCACCTCCCCCGTCGAGCAATTGGTGAGCGCCGACCGTTTCCAGGAGGCTTACTGGTTGACCGTGGCGTCTGCCGAGCCCAGGCACCGGGCAGAGTGCCTGGCGTTCGCGGACGCCGCCTTCTCCTGCGACACGCCTGAGGACGCCACACCGGTGATGACGCGGTTCGTCCCGAACCTGGAGAGCGTGCAAGGCGACCGCCCAGCTCTGGTCTTGGCGGCCGTAGCCTCCGTCCGTGCGGGGCTTATCGTGGGCTGGCCCAACGACCTGCTGCTACAGACGGACCCTTGCTCCTTCCTCTCCGGCGCGTGGGGCCGGCTGCTGCAGTCCGCCATTGACGTATTGCGGCACTACCAGCGGGTGGACCCCGCCACGCTGTACCCCGGCATGGAGACGGGCCCGACCCTGACACGTTCCGGGTTGGCTGAGGAGGCTGAGCGGCTCCAGGTCGACCTCCCGAAGCTCAAGATCGGCTATGCGCGCGCAACCCAGGTGCAGAACCTGCTGATGCGCGCGGAGCAGCCGCTGGGACGCGCACTGGAAGCGGTCCGGGAGTGGGCTTCCGGCAAGGCGGACGCGTCCGTGTTGGACGATGCGTGGGAGACCTTCCGTAAACGGGACTCCTCCGAACGCATCATCGAGGAGGCCGACGCGGCGATCCGTACGCCCAAGCAGGCCAAGGAGCCCATCGAGGCCAAGGCCAAGCGCTCCCTACTCAGCCGGATCGAGCAGGTTGTCACGCTCCTTTCCCAGGCCCGTGCGCTTGCCGCGCCCGGCATAGAGGAGCGCAGCGGCACCGTCACCGCTCTGCGCCACACGCTCGCAAAGGTGCAAGAGCTGCCGCCGCTGCCGGGCCTCGAGGGAGCAGCGCTGTTGTGTCTGCGGCGCTGGCTGACCGAAGACGGCCGCTCGCCAGTGTCCCGAGGAGTGCCGGACGTCGCCGACGGCGAGGCACAGACGGTGCCGGACGCCGGTTTCGTACCCGCCGCAGAGGCCCTGCTGGCCGCCGCGGACCTGCCCCGCACAGCCGCGGGCGCGCCCGATCCGCAGGCTGTGGGCTTCACCCGGGTGGTGTTGTCGCTGCTGAAGCCGGTGGACGTGGCCGCCGTGGCGGCCGCCTACGCCGAGCGAGGGGACCTGCATCTGGCGGACGCCTTGGTCGAGGCACTGGAACAGGGACTCGTGCCTGCGGCAGCTGCCGGCCCCGAGGCGCTGCCGTCCGACTGGCGGATCCGCCGTGACGCGCAGTGGGCCCGCTGGACGAACGTACGGGCCGAAGCCCACCGCGTCGCCGCCGGACTGCTCGCGGAATTGCGCGCCCAGAGCCTTGACCTTGTCACCGAGCGGGAACTAGTGGGGCGGCTGGAACGGTTGGAGCGGCCATCGCCGGACGGCGCATACCGGTCCACGGTGGAGGCCATCCGTCGGCTGGAGGAGGAACTGCGGGACCAAGTCCAGGCATATGTAGGGCGGCTGCGCGAGCAACTCGAGGCGCTGACGCTTACCGCGGCGGACCGCAAGCGGCTGTCCGCACTGTTGGAGGCAGGCGACACGGTCACGGCGGAGGAGTGCCTGGCGCTGCTGCGCAAGGGTGGCTCCCTGCCGCAGTGGAGCGTCACGGGCCGCAGTGAGGACGTGGAGCGGTTCGTGGCGGGTCTGGAGTCCATTACGCCGGTCAAGGCGGGCCAGCAGGGCTTTTCGGCGGTGCCATGGGCCGAGCATTACGCCGACGGCCAGCCGTTGACCGAGGCCGCGCTGGCCGGACTCGAGTCCTGGGACGCGCTCAGCAAGCCGTCCACCCGCGGCAGCGAGTGGCAGAAGCACGTGCCGACGGTGCTGCGTCTGCTCGGCCTTGAGGGTAGGCCGCCGGCCCGCGACGACAGTCGCCAGCTCCGCGGCACCCTCCGGTTGACCGCAAAGCTCCGGGCAAGTGGGAGCGCTCCGGGGTACGTTGCCGAACTCGGCTCCGCAGCTACCACATACACGATCCTGTTGGTTTCGGATGAGCAGCGCGGGCGCAGCCCCCTGGAACTGCTCGACCACAGTGACTCGGGGGCCTGCATCATCCTCTACCTGTACCCGTTGGGCATGGCCGGCCGCCGAGCGATGGCGCTGTGGACACGGACCTCTGCTCAGCAGGCTCTGGTAGTGGACCCGGCCGTCTTCGGATGGGTCACGGCACGCTCGCCCCGCTCGTTCCGGGCCCTACAGCGCGTGACACTGCCGTGGACCGGCTTCAATCCGTACACGCCTTTCGTGGCGGGGCTCGTGCCGCCAGAGGTGTTCTACGGCCGGGTCCGGGAGATCTCTGCGGTAAAGGATCCGTTGGGTGCTCTTTTCCTCTACGGCGGACGTCAGTTGGGCAAGTCTGCGCTGCTGCGGAAGGTGGAGGCCGACTTTTCATCGACCCCCGACCATAAGGCCATCTACCTGGACCTGAAGGCGCGCGGGGTGGGCGAGGCGGAACCCGCCGACCGGATCTGGTCGGTGCTGGCCACGGAGCTCAAGCGGGTCGGGGTGCTGGGGCCGAAAGTGTCCACGGCGGCCTCCCCCGATGTACTGCTGGAGCAGGTGCGCCGTTGGCTGGAGGATAACCGTGAGCGGCGGGTACTGGTCCTCGCCGACGAGGCGGACGCCTTCCTGACCGCTGACTCCAAGTCGGTGCGTGGCAGCGGCGGCGAGGGCACCTTCGCCAACGTGGCCCGGCTCAAGGGACTGATGGACAGCACCGACCGGCGCTTCAAGGTGGTCTTCGCCGGTCTGCACCAGGTGCAGCGGTTCAGCCGGCTGTCCAACGTGCCCTTGGCACACGGCGGTGAGGAGCTGATAGGCCCGCTCAAGCCGGTCGAGGCGCAGCGCCTGGTGGTCGAGCCGATGGCGGCCTTCGGTTACCGCTTCGAACGTCCGGAACTGGTCTGGCGGGTGCTGGCCGCGACCAACTACCAGGCGTGCCTGGTACAGATCTTCTGCGAGCGCCTCGTCACCACGCTGCGGGAGAAACCTCTCAGCTCGGCACAGTGGCCGGTAACGGTCACCGAGGACGACGTGCGGGCGGTGACGGGCTCGCCGGAGGTGCACAGGAACATTGCCGAGCGAATGCGGCTGACCATCAACCTCGAGGATCGGTACCGGGTGCTCGCCCTGGTGATCGCGCTGCGCAGCCAGGCCGACGGCTTCCAGCGCGGCTACGACGCTGACGAACTGCTCAACGAGGCTAAGCGAAACTGGCCGGAGGGCTTCGGCCGACTGACCGCCAGCGACGTGAAAATCTACCTGGAGGAGATGGCGGGGCTCGGCTTGCTGATCCAGCAGGCCGACCGTCGACACTATGCGGTGCGCAGCCCGAACGTGGTTCACATGCTCGGCATCCGCGAGGACCTCGAACTGGAACTGCGGCAGACCGAGTTCAGCCTGCCTTACGACTACAACCCGCGGTTCTCGCGTCGGCTGCTCGGGTCGGGCCAACAGTCCGGTGCACATCGGTACAGCCCGCTCACCGAGCAGCAGTTGTACGACGCGACGAGTCCCGGCCTGACTCTGGTCTTCCTGACGAAGGCCCACAGCCCGGAGCTCATGGAGCCGGCGATCCGTTCCTACGCCAGCGCGCGGGGCCTGACCGTGCACACCACCACCCCGGACACCCTGGTGGACGTTCTCACACAGGACACACGCAGCAAGGACCCCAGCGTTGTCTTCGCCGATCTGCGCTACTGCGGCGTGGAGACGCTCGGTCAGACCCTGGACCGACTGCACCGACACACTCTGCGCGGCAAGGCGAAGCCACCGCGCACGGGGCTCATTCTGGTCGACCCGCGGGCGCAGGAAGTACTCAAGGACGAGCGGGTCACCCAGGTGCTGCGATCCGAGCGGTGGAACGCCGACAGTCTGCGCGCCTGGCCCGAATGTCCGTTCGATACACCGGACAAGCGGCGTCGGCTGATGGAAGCTACCGGCGGCTGGCCGAGCCTTGTGGAGCGCACCGTGGACTACGCCACCCGAGGCGGGTTCACCCTGGAGGGAGCCCTGGAGGCGATCCAAGCCCAGTACGCCCAGGAGAAAGTCGCCCGCACCCACCTCGACCGGGTCGAACTCACCCCGTCCACGCGGAACCTGCTGACCGTCTGGGTGCAGTACGTCGAGCCCGGTGAGGGGTGTGATCACGGCGACATCGCCGCCGCGATCGGCCTCGATCTGGCCGAGACGCGCGCATTCACCGACCGACTCGCCGACCACGGCGTACTGGATGACAGCGAGGACGGATACGCGCTGGACCTCGTCACCTTTCGGGCGCTCACCACAGTGGGAAAGGAATCGTGATCGGCACGGCCGCGGCCGACGGGATCCCTCTGCCAGGGATAAGGGTCTGGCTTGGCCGCCTGCTGGCCGATCTGAACAGCGGTCGCAGTTGCCTGTGGCTGCTGCCCAGGAAGATGTTGGACGACACCGACAACCAGGTCGACCGGCTGCTCGACGACGTGCTGCACGAACTCGCCGACTTCGTGCTGCTGCCCTCTGACGAAACCCCCGGCTCGGCCTCCGTCCGCTCCACAGTGTCGGGCCGCCCTCGGGCCGCCCGTCAGTGGTCCGGCCTGGCCCCTGTGCCCGACTTCGACGATGGGTTGCCGGACCTGCTCACGGCCAGGATTCCCGTGCCCACCGAGCCGGGGCCGCCAGTACCCCCCACCCCGGCAGAGGCACTGGCGGGCCTGCTGGAGCGGCTCGCCAAGGAACTGAACTTCACCGGTGACAGGGACGCAGCCAGCCCGGACCCGACCGACGACGTACTGGCCCGGCTCACCGGTGGCGGCACTGGCACCGTCGAGACCCGTCCGGTTGTCGTACGGGCATGGCGCGAGCCGGTGCCGTCCGCCGCCACCCACCTGCTGCGTCGACTAGTGGCCACGACCAAGGAGGCGGGTCTCCCCCCGGACCGGCGCCCCAGAGCCCTCGTCATGGCCTCCACTGAGACCTTGCCTACGGGTCTGCCTGATCAGCTTGCCCGGGAGGACATCGCAGTGCACTGGTGGTGGGGAGCCACAGGTCGCCTGGACACCGCCACAGTCGTCGCACTGGCGCGCCCGCTCCTGGCTTCCACCATGGAGCGGCGGCATCTGCACGAAGCGGTCACACAGGCCACGATCACCGAAGTGTGCGGGCCCTATCTCGACATCGCCGGTGCCCTGGCCAGTTGCTGGCATGACGGCCGTCCGGAGACATTGATGTCAGCGCTCCACGAGGTGCTCGCGTATCTGCCTGGACCGGCGGCCATCCCGTCGCAGCGCGTCGAGGGCACCCGTCATCCCGGCCGCCGCCCCGACGAAAAGCTGCTCGTGGCCTGGAACGCAGGCACTATCGACAGCTGGGACGGCAGGCTCAGGCACCGCCCTGGCAGGGACCTCACACACGAGCAGGCGGTGTCGGCCCGGGTGTGGCTGGCGCAGAATCATGTGTTGCTGCCTCTGCTGGACGATGCCCGGGACCAGTTCACCGCCACCGTCCGGCTCCGTGCACGCGTCCCGCTGGCCCGGCTCGCGCAGGACTACGGCCCGCGGCGCGAACCCGGCACGCCCGCCGAACCCGCCGGCTCCGCCGTCGACATGATGGAGCTCGGCGCGATGTGGAGCGCTCACTGCGACGGCGCCATCAGGCTCACCCCCGCCGAGCGCCGCCGGCTGCGTACCATACGCGACGCCCGCAACCGCCTCGCCCACCGTGCCCCCCTCGACAGCCCCCGGCTTCACTTTCTGATCGAGGAACTGTGTTACTGACCAAAAGGCACCGGTTGCGACACCACCGCATTCGTTTCGCAGCCAGAACGCCGTCGACTGCGAGTCGGCGACCGTCGCGGCGTCTGCACTATCGACAAGGGAGAGCTGTTGGTGTCGGGGCGTACGGCGCCTGACTACTGCAGCAGAAGGGCCCGACTCCGTGGAGTCGGCCCTTCCGCCCTGCCCGCTCGCTTGCGGCAGCGGCAGCGGCAGCGGTCGGACGTTGAAGCAGTCGGTTCTGCCACTCGATCATCCCCCCAATCACTCTGTCGGTGATGGTCGGGATGATGGACTTCGAGACCTCGGCGCCACACACTTCAGCCAGGTACGCAACAATAACGCCATATACTGGGCCCTTCACCGACAGCTACAAGACCATCTCGTCGATGCCGCCCAGACGCCGCTGCCGCTTCTTGGCCAGCGTCGGCTCGAACATGCCGGCCTGGTCCCGGGGAGACGGTGACCTCCACCGGCCCGGCCTCGGTGTCCACCGTCTTGGCCGGTTACCGTTGTGGGAGTCCCCCGGCCGCCCTCGGCCTGCTAGCCGTGTTCATGGCCCAAGCGATCCAGTGCACAGCGCCGATTCCGGCCTGATGCGAGCAAGCCGGACTACGCGTGAGGGCCGGGCGCGCGCGTGCCCACCCCATCCGTCGTCGTACGTCAGGAGACGGGGAACCAGGCCGACAGGCGCTTGGCGATGACCGGTACATCCATGTTGTCCTGCGCGACTTCCTCGACGAACGGGCCGGCAGTGGAGGCAGGTGGCGGGACGGTACCGGCG
Source organism: Streptomyces laculatispora (assembly GCF_017353455.1). GTDB lineage: Bacteria > Actinomycetota > Actinomycetes > Streptomycetales > Streptomycetaceae > Streptomyces > Streptomyces laculatispora. The sequence goes on along the minus strand of NZ_JAFMPZ010000091.1, from coordinate 3,716 downwards.
CTGACACCGTTGAGCCGCAGGAAGACGCGCATGGCGAGCCAGGCGGTGCGCTTGTTGCCGTCGATCAGGGCGTGATTTCGGGCAACGGAGTGCAGCAGTGCCGCCGCCTTCTCGTGCAGCGTGGGATACAGCTCGGCTCCGAAAACGTTGGTCCGGGGCCGTTCGATCGCTGACACCAAAAGTCCCATGTCACGCACGCTGTGGTCGGTACCGTTGACCGTGCGAGCGATGGCAAGGATCTCGTCAATCTGGATGTAGCGCACTTCGGTCACTTCAGGTAGTCCAGGATCTCCGCATCGCTGTCCATGAGCTCGGCCAGGACATCGTCGACCTTCAGCTCGGCCCGGTCCTGGGCGTCGCGGATGGCCTCGACAGCGAGTTCCTGCTTGCTTCGGCCCTCTCGACGAGCACGCTCAGTGAGCTTCGCATCAAGATCGTCGGGGAGTCGGAGTGTCATCGCCATACAGCGATGATACCTGACTGGTATCTGGGTGGCGAGGTGATACCAGCCACTCAAGACCTCGGATCACGGCGCCACGTTCTGCCGCTTGGACTGGCGCACGCTGGGCTCCAGGGAGCCGGGGACCTGGATGGCAGCTCGCGCCGCCTCCATGAGGAGTTCCTCGCCCTCCATGCCGACAGTCCGGTCCGCACGGCCCCAGCCGGGGAGGTCCGGGAGGTCGGACTCTCGCTTCGAGCGTCATCCGAGCGTCAAGAATTTCCGAACGAGGCCCTGAAGGCGTCGCCGATACCAGCGCCTCCCCCATGAATTCGCAGGTCAGGCCCCCTTCAAGGGGCGATCCGTCCACTCGACCCGCTGCACTTCCGGAAACAGGTCGAGCACCACCGGCCACATCTGGAAAACACAAGAAAGCCGCAGGTCAGAGCCCCTTTGCAACAGGCTCCAGAATCGCCACGCACTCAACGTGCGCAGTCATCGGGAAGATGTCGACATCGGATGCCGGTGAGGAGGCGCAGGTCAGAGCGTCCTTTCAGGTGTTCCTTCCCCCCGCTCGGTGGAGTCGGAGCGTCAAATGAGCGTCACGACTCGATACCGCTCTCGTCCCACTGCCTGAGCCCGGCCCGCTGCTTCAGGACCGCCGGGCAGGCGCGACGCTCGGCAGGGCTCAGCCGCGGCACCGGGTCCGGCCGGTCGTCGGCGCGGTGTTGTGGTCGGAGCGTCACAGGCACCGCCGAGGGACCGGCGGAGGCGTGGAGCGATGCTCGCCGCGCCCCCACCGGTCAGGCTCAGTACGACCAGAGGTAGGGGGAAGAAGCCGAACCCCCGGTGGCCAGGCCCGCGCCGGTGGCGACGTTGACGGTGGCACTGGCGATGTAGCCACCGTTGTTGACGTACGCGGTGACGTATTCCAACGAGGTGTCGGTGCTCATGGGCTGGAACCACATGGTCTGGCACTGACCGGCCGGGACCGCCATGAAACCGCTCGTGTAATACACGTTGGTCTGGAACGAGCCCCAGGAGCACACCTGCAGCTGCCAGGCGGGAACCGATGACGCGGAGGCCGAACCGGCCAGGCTCAGGGTCAGAACGCCTGCGAGCGCACCGACCACTGCGGTCGCACGTGCACGTCTCTTGAAAATCAACTTCATGGGTTGTCCTGATCCTCACTCATAGCTACCGGCAGTCGCCGGATGGCGTTGGGCGGCTGTCCCAAGCAGGGGACAGCGATATGAGCAACAGTTTCCGGGCGGAACGGAGGCAGCACCCCGGAACAGAGTGATGCGCGAGTAAGTCGGGCAGACCTTGTGCCCGTCCTGGTGCCGACTGCCTCACTCTTGAGTACGTCCTCGCACCGGATTCGGACCTGGCGCACAAGCAGGCAGGTATCGGCCAGGCGCAGGCGAGTTACCCCCGCCCTGCGCGAGGCGCTGTCCAAGCTCACCAACACGGCTCTCATCAATGAGCGTGCCGCCCTTCCCGAACCGGCGACGCGGCCGTCATCCCGCTCCCGCTCCTGGCCCGGCACATCCAGCGCCTGCACGTTCGCGTCCTCGCAAGTGCTGTAGCGGTTCTCACCTGACCGGTTCTTTGTCCTGGCGTCGCAGTGAGGGTCCGGATACAAGAACGGCCGCCAGCATGGGTGGATGTCGTGCCACCCTCCTTCGGAGCGGCTGCCGGCGGCCGGAGTGCTCCTGGTGGCGCACGCAATGATCACCGGTCACATCAGGACTGCACCGCGGGAGCAGCGTTCGCATTAGCCTCGCGCTTTCATGAAGCCCGGTGTCCGACGGGTGGTCAGGCAAACGAAAAGTGCCTCTGACCAGCAAGAATAAGGATTATTGAGGCCCTTGTTCCTGCCACCGTCGGAGGCACTTCCCAGGTGAAGAAGCGTATCGGTTCCTATCCTCGTGTCCGCGTTGGGGGCGGTGGCCGGGCGGTGGTCTCGCAGGCGGGTGCTGTCCTGCTGGTGGAGACGGTCCGCAAGGCCGGGCTGGATCAGGCGATATCGGCGGCCCTGAGCCCGTGGCGCAAGCCGCGGGCGGTGCATGATCCGGGGAAGATCCTGCTGGATGTGGCCCTGGCGGTGGCACTCGGCGGGGACTGCCTGGCCGACGCGGGCATGCTGCGGGCCGAGCCGGCCGTGTTCGGTGCGGTGGCCTCCGACCCCACCGTCTCCCGCCTCGTCGACGCCCTCGCTTCGGGCGGGCCGAAGGCCCTGACGGCGATCCGCACCGCACGCGCCCATGCCCGCGAACACGTCTGGAAGATGGCCGGAGCGGCGGCCCCGGACGCGGCCGGACAGGTGATCGTGGACATCGACGGGGTGCTGGTGCTGGCGCACTCCGAGAAGCAGGACGCCACCGCGACCTGGAAGAAGACCTTCGGGCACCACCCGTTGATGGCGTTCATCGACCACGGCCCAGGTGGCAGCGGGGAGCCGGTCGCCGCTCTGCTGCGGCCCGGCAACGCGGGAAGCAACACCGCCGCCGACCACATCAGCACGGCCCAACTGGCCCTGGCCCAGTTGCCGAAGCCCTACCGACGCGGCCGTCAGACGCTGATCCGAACCGATTCCGGCGGCGGCACCCACGAGTTCGTGGCCTGGCTCGCCCAGCGCGGCCGGTGGTTGTCCTACTCGGTCGGCATGACCATCACCGACGCCATCCACCAGGCCGTTCTGCGGGTTCCCGCCCCCGCCTGGACAGTGGCCATCGAGCCGGGCGGACAGATCCGTGACGGCGCCTGGGTGGCCGAGCTCGACGGCGACGTGCTCAAGGGCTGGCCGCAGGGCATGCGGCTGATCGTCCGCAAAGAACGTCCCCACCCCGGCGCCCAGTTGCGCTTCACCGACGCCGACGGACTGCGCCTGACCTGCTTCGCCACCAACACCACCGGCACACCCATCGCCCAGCTGGAGCTGCGGCACCGCCGGCGGGCCCGCGCCGAGGACCGCATCCGAAACGCCCGCTCCACCGGCCTGCGCAACCTGCCCCTCCACGACGCCGCCCAGAACCAGATCTGGCTGGAGATCATCCAGATCGCCCTCGACCTGCTGGCCTGGATGCCGATGCTCGCGTTGACCGGCAAGGCCCGGCTCTGGGAACCCCGCCGGCTACGGCTTCGCCTCTTTTCCGCCGCCGCTCAGCTTGTCACCACTGCCCGCCGCCGACATCTCAGATTCGCGGACCACTGGCCCTGGACCGACGTGATCACCAGCGCCCTGACCAGGCTCGATACCCTCCCGGCCCCCGGC
>NZ_JAFMPZ010000090.1 GCF_017353455.1 Streptomyces laculatispora | reverse complement strand
GCCCATGGCCGTGAAGAAGAAGACCTCCGCCCCCGCCCCCGCCCCCGCGGCGACAGCACCGCGGGGGCGGGGGCGGGGGCGGAGGTCTTCTTCTTCACGGCCATGGGCGGCACGGTACGCGGCCATCAGGTCGGATTCCGTCCTGATCGCGCGGCCCCCGGGCCACGGCCTCGCACGCCGCCGTGCCCGCCGGGCGCGGGACCCGGGCCCTGGGGCCGTCCGCCCGCATCATGGACCGGTGATCAGCGTCCTCTTCGCCGTCCTGACCGCGCTCAGCAACGGATCCGCCTCCGTCCTCCAGCGCCGCGCCGCCCTCAACGTCCCCGACCGGGACGCGATGCGGGTGTCGCTGATCGGCCATCTGCTGCGCCAGAAGGTGTGGCTCGCGGGGATCGCTCTGGTGATCGTCGCGGCCGTCTGCCAGGCCGTGGCGCTCGCCACCGGGCCGATCGCGGTGGTCCAGCCGATCTTCGTGATCGAGCTGCCGGCGACACTGCTGCTGGCGGGGTTCGTGATGCGGGTGCGGGTGCCCCGGCCCGTCTGGTTCGGGGCGGCCGCCGTGACGGCCGGTCTGGCCCTCGGCATGGCATCGGCCGCTCCGGGCGGCGGGAGCGCCACGGTGCGCGGGGCGGCGTGGGTTCCGGCACTGATCCTGACCGGCCTCTTCGAGGCGGCCCTGATCGCCGGGGCACGGGCCACCCGCGGCAACTCCCGGGCAGCCCTGCTCGGCCTGGCCGCCGCCTGCGGGTACGCGCTCACCGCCGCGCTCATGAAGGACGCCATGGCGCGGCTCAGCGACGGCGGCGGGGTGGCGCTCCTGGAGTCCTGGCAGCTCTACGCCACCGCCGTAGCGGGCGTCGGCGCCCTGTTCCTCCTCCAGAACGCCCTCCAGGCAGGCAGCCTGGTCGCGGTCCAGCCGTGCCTGACCCTGGGCGACGCCCTGATCAGCGTCCTGTACGGGGTGACCCTGTTCGGCGAGGAGCTGCGCACCGGCTGGTGGCTGCTCCCCGAACTGCTGGCCCTGGGCCTGATCACCGCGGGCTGCGTCGAACTGGCACGGTCACCGCTGGCCGCCGGAAATGCGGCTTCCCCGTCCCGCACGCGCCGGGTGAAGTGATCACCACCGCGGTTGCGGGACGGGGAAGCCGCGTTCGGGGAACACGCCCCGGCTGTCTGCCGGCTACTTGCTCACGGCGAAACGCATCAGGGCCTGCTCGTCGCCCTGCTTGATCTTCCCGGTCTCGTTGATCACCTCGAGCTTCCAGCTCCCGCCGACGCGGAACGCCTTGGCCACGGCGCAGCCGTTGTCGTTGCTGAGCAGGCTCGGCCAGATGTCGGCGACCTGCTGGGTGGTACCGCCCGTCGCGTCGTACACCTTGAAGCTGATGTTGCGCGCGTTCTGGAAGGAGCTGTGCTTCTTGTACGCCGCGGCGATGAAGACGATGGACGTGATGTTGGACGGCACCCTGGCGAAGTCGACGGTCACGGTCTCGTCGTCGCCGTCACCACGCCCGGTCTGGTTGTCGCCGCTGTGCGCCAGCGAGCCGTTGCCCAGCGGGTCCAGCGAGTCCAGCCCGGCCAGCCGCACCGGCTCCGCGCCCTGCACCGCGATGGCGATGAGGTCGAGGTCGGTGCCCTTCTTCTGACGGAGCTTCCCCATCAGCCCGCCACTGCTGCCGACAGTGGGATCCCAGGACACCCCGATGGACAGATGGGTCACCCCGTCCAGATCCGCGGGGCCGTCTTCCTTCTTCAACGTGATCATGCGTGATCCTCTTCGTGGCGAGATTCCCTACAGGTCGAGTGTGCCTGGTGTCTTCCGCGGGCAGCCCACCAGGGGCAAAATTTCGACCAAGTGTTTGACGCCACGGGACAGATTGTCCTGCGTCGGCAGGATGTCACCGGACATGGGCACGTGATAGGGGTCCCGCGATGTCAGGACTCCCGGGGCACTCAAGGGCTCGACGCCCGAGCGGCCGCGGCCCGGCCGGAGGAGGATCCGCTCGCTGTGCCGGCCGCCGCAGTGGGGCGGCCGGCCCCGGCTCATCCGGCCGGTGCCCGCACCACCAGCGGCGTGCCGAGGAGCTGGTGCCCGCCGCTGGCGAGCATGCGTACCTCTCCGCGCTCACTGATCTCCGCCCGGACGATCCCGGTCTCGTCCTCATAGACCGGGTATCCGCCGGCCCCGGCCTGTGCGGTGCGCCGGACGGTCACCGTGTCGTCCTCGACCGCGGACGACTGAAACACCAGTTGATAGCTCTCCGGGTAATCCATGACGGCCTCTCCGTGGCTGCGTCGGCGGACGGCCTCTCCACGCGGTCTTCCGTGCCGGTCCCGCCCTGGGGGGGCGCTCGGGCCCACACCTTCCATCCTCCCTCACTCCGGCCGTCGCCGCCCATCCGCTGCCGCACGGCTGCGGGTCCGCTGCCGGGCCCCCTATCCTGAAGAGGTACGGGAAGTTCGAAGGCAATTGGGCTGCTGTGCCCCTCTTCTCCCGCGTCGTACGTGGGCATGACCGGGATCCCCGACATCGGAAAGGGACTCATCATGAAGGATGCCGACCGGGGCGACGAGGTCTACCAGCCCCAGCAGCCGGAGGCCTCCGACCCCGCAGACCTGCTCGACGCGGACGACACCCTGGACAACCGCGATGTCGCCGACGTCCTGGACGAGGGGTACTCGCCGCCCGAGCGGCCGTGGGCGGTGGAGGACCGGGGCACCACCGCGTCCGAACAGCACAGCGGCGAGACCCTGGAGGGCCGGCTGGCCCGGGAGCTGCCCGAGATCTCCGGCGAGCCCGGTGACGGCGTGGGCGATGTCCCGGACGGAAACGGCGAGCCCTGGGACGGCGAGGTCGGGACCGTACGTGCCGGGCGCCTCACCAGGGAGCTGGACCGCAACGACCCGGACACCACGGCCGGCGAGGACGTCGGGATCGACGGCGCGGCGGCATCGGCCGAGGAGGCCGCCATGCATGTCGTCCCGGACGGCCAGGTGTAGCCGCGGCCGTGGCCCGGGAACCCGCCGCGCTCCCCCGCCACCTCGCCCGTCCGTCGCGGCACCGCCGTAGCGAGGGAGAGTCAACATGCCGTACATCACCGTCGGCCGGGAGAACTCCGCCGATATCGAGCTGTACTACGAGGACCACGGCGCGGGCAGGCCGGTCGTCCTGATCCACGGGTTCCCGCTGAGCGGCGCGTCGTGGGAGAGGCAGCTCCCGGTCCTGCTCGGCGCCGGGTACCGGGTCATCACCTACGACCGGCGCGGTTTCGGCCGGTCGAGCAGGCCCGTCACCGGGTACGACTACGACACGTTCGCCGAGGACCTGAGCACCGTGATGGAGATGCTCGATCTCCAGGACGCGGTGCTGGCCGGGTTCTCCATGGGTACCGGCGAGGTCACCCGCTACCTCGGCAACCACGGCTCGCGCCGGGTCGGTCTGGCGGTCCTGGTGGCCCCCGTGCCGCCCTACCTGCTGAAGGCGGACGACAACCCCGCCGGCGTCGACCAGAGCGTCTTCGACGGCATCATGCGCGCTGCCGTCGCGGACCGGCCCGCCTATCTGACGGCGTTCCTTGATGACTTCAACAACACCGACAAGCTCGGCGGCACCCGGATCAGCGAACAGGCCCTGCGGATGCAGTGGAACGTGGCGGCGGACGCCTCCGCCCACGCCACGCTGGCCTGTGTACCGACGTGGCTGACGGACTTCCGCGACGACCTGCCGAAGAACGACGTGCCGACGCTGGTCGTGCAGGGCGACGAGGACCGCATCCTGCCCATCGACTCCACCGGGCGGCGACTGCCGGACCTCATTTCCGACAGCCGCCTCGTGGAGATCCCGGGCGGTCCGCACAACATCGGCTGGACCCACGCCGAGGAGCTCAACACCGCGCTGATGGGCTTCCTGGACGATCACCGGCGCTGACCGGCCCGTTGCCGGAGGCGTCGTTACCCCGGAGGTAATCGACCCGCTCCACGATGTCGGACATCGTGTTCCTCACCAGCACAACGCGCCCGGCCCACCGGCCGGAGCCGATGAGAGGAACCCACGATGACCTCGTACGACGACGCCGTCCAGCGCTACTTCGCCGCCTGGAACGCCGCCACCCCGGAGGAGCTGGAGAAGGCTGTCGCGGAGGCCTTCACCGAGGATGCCACCTACATCGACCCGCTGGCCGATGTGCGGGGACACGACGAGCTGGCGACCGCGATCAGCGGCGTCCAGCAGCAGTTCCCCGGCTTCGCCTTCCGCCCGGCCGGGGCCGTCGACGGGCACCACTCCCTCGTCCGCTTCAGCTGGGAACTGGTCGCCGCGGCGGACGGCTCGGCGCCCGTCGCCGGTTCGGACGTGATCACTCTCGCGGACGACGGGCGGATCAGCTCGGTGAGCGGATTCCTGGACCGGGTACCGGCCGTCTGACCCCCGGCGCTGTCCATGACGGGTGTCGCCCCGTCGCCGGGGCGACACAGCGGGCATCCGGCGGGGGCGTGGAAGCCCCAACCCGGTCCAGCGGCGCCGTGAGCGATGGCAGGGCGTGTCCGGCTCCCGGTCGGCGGCCGGCGCGGGCCGGATGGCGCAGCGATTTCTGGAATTAACCTCTGATGCCTTGTCATCGCCGGTTCTACGCGCATAGCTTGTGCTCCCTCATCACACTCTGAGGGGCAGTCTCCGTGCGCATATCCAGACCTCGTTCCGTCCTGCTGGCCGGCGCGGTCGCCGTGACCCTCTCGGCGACCGCCCTGCCCGCCGCCTTCGCGGCCCCGTCCTCGACCGCCGTGATCTCCGAGGTGTACGGGGGCGGCGGGAACTCGGGGGCGACGCTCACCCGCGACTTCGTCGAGCTGGCCAACGCCGGCTCCGCCGCGTACGACCTGTCCGGGTTCAGCGTCCAGTACCTGCCGGGGGCGCCGTCCGCCGGTTCGCAGTGGCAGGTGTCCCCGCTCACCGGCGCCGTCGCACCCGGCGGCCGCTATCTGGTCGCCCAGGCCGCGGGCACCGGCGGCACCGCCGGCCTGCCCGCCCCGGACGCCACCGGCACCGTCGCGATGGCCGCCGCGAGCGGCACGGTCGCGCTGGTCTCCGGCACCACGGCACTGACCTGCAAGACGGCGGCCGACTGCGCCTCGGACACCCGTGTCGTGGATCTGGTGGGCTATGGCTCCGCGGTCGTCCGGGAGGGCGGCGGACCGGCGACGGGCGCCTCCGCCACCGCCTCCGTGGCGCGTGCGGCCTCGCTCGCGGACACCGACGACAACGCCGCCGACCTGTCGGCGGGCGCCCCGACGCCGGTCAACGCGGCCGGTGAGACGCCCGGCGGCGAGGACCCCGGCGACCCGGGCAACCCCACCGAGCCCGGCACCGTGCGCGTGCACGACATCCAGGGCACCACCCGGGTCTCCCCGCTGGACGGCCAGGCGGTGACCGGGGTCCCCGGCGTCGTCACGGCGGTCCGCACCACGGGTTCGCGCGGCTTCTGGATCCAGGACCCCTCGCCGGACGCGGATCCCCGTACCTCCGAGGGCGTCCTCGTCTACACCGGCTCCGCCACCCCGACGGTCTCGGTGGGCGACTCGGTCCTGGTCAGCGGCACGGTGGACGAGTACTACCCGTCGGCCACCACGCAGTCCATCACCGAGATCACCGCCCCCAGGACCACGGTCCTCTCCTCGGGCAACGCGCTGCCGGCACCGGTGGCGCTCAACGCGGCCTCGGTGCCCGCCGGCTACCTCCCCTCGGCGGGCGGCGGCTCGATCGACGCGCTGCCCCTCGAACCGGCGACGTACGCGCTCGATCTCTACGAGTCCCTGGAGGGCACCCGGGTCGAGACCGCCGACACTCGGGTCACAGGCGCCACGAGCTCCTACGGCGAGGTCTGGGTGACCGTCGAGCCCGGGCAGAACCCGACCCGGCGCGGCGGCACGCTGTACTCCTCGTACACCGACCAGAACACCGGCCGGATCAAGGTGATGTCGCTCGACAGCGCCCGGCGCGTCCCGGTCGCGAACGTGGGCGACGTGCTGGCCGGCACCACCACCGGTGTGCTGGACTACGACTCCTTCGGCGGCTACAGCCTCCAGGCCACCCAGCTGGGCACGCTCACCGACCGGCACCTGAAGCGTGAGGTCACCAGGAAGCAGAAGCGCGACGAACTCGCCGTCTCCACGTACAACGTGGAGAACCTCGACGCGCTCGACGACCAGGGCAAGTTCGACACCCTGGCCGAGGGCGTCGCGGTCAACCTGGCCTCTCCCGACATCGTGTCGCTGGAGGAGATCCAGGACGACAACGGCGCGGTCAACAACGGCACGGTCGGCTCCGAGGCGACCCTGAAGCGGTTCACGGACGCGATCGTCGCGGCGGGCGGCCCGCGGTACTCCTGGCGCTACGTGGCTCCGCAGGACGGCAAGGACGGCGGCGAGCCCGGCGGCAACATCCGTAACGTCTTCCTCTTCAACCCCGCCCGGGTCTCCTTCGTGGACCGCGCCGGCGGCGACGCGACCACGGCGGTGAAGGCCGTACGGACGAAGAAGGGCGTCACCCTGTCGGCCTCCCCCGCCCGGATCAACCCGCTGGACGAGTCCTGGTCCGACAGCCGCAAGCCCCTGGTCGGCGAGTTCCGCTTCCGCGGGGAGCCGGTGTTCGTCATCGGCAACCACTTCACCTCCAAGGGCGGCGACCAGCCGCTGCACGGCCGCTACCAGGCACCGACGCGCAGCTCGGAGACCAAGCGGGTGAAGCAGGCGGCGGAGGTCAACACCTTCGTCAAGTCACTTCTGGCGGCGGACAAGTCGGCACGGGTCATCACGCTCGGCGACCTGAACGACTTCGCGTTCTCGCCGACGATGTCCGCGCTGACCGCCGGGAAGGCGCTCAAGCCGCTGATCGACACGCTGCCGGCGAACGAGCGGTACAGCTATGTGTACGAGGGCAACTCGCAGACGCTGGACCACATCCTGACGAGCCCCGGCATCCGGCGCTTCGACTACGACGTGGTGCACATCAACGCGGAGTTCGCGGACCAGGCCAGCGACCACGACCCGCAGATCGTGCGGGTGAAGACCGGCGGTTCCGGCCACGGGCACCACGGACACCACTGATCCCGCGCGGGCGGGCGGCTCAGCCGCCCGCCCGCGGCAGGGCCGCTCCGGCCGCGCTCGCACGCGGGCGCGGCACTGCGAGGGCGCCCAGGGCGGGCGCCGTCTCCAGGGGGCGGTCGGTGAAGAAACGGGCGACCAGGTCCGCCACGTCGTCGGGGCGTTCCAGGACGACCCAGTGGTCGGAGTCGCCGATGGTCAGGAACCGGCTGCCCTCGATCGTCGCCGCGAAGGCGCGCTGCCGTTCGGGCGAGGTCACCGTGTCGTGCTCGCCCGCGAAGACGAGCGCGGGCACGCCGCTCAGCCCGCCGGAGAAGTCCGGCCGGTGGCCCAGCGCCCTGCGCAGTGACTGCGCGGCGTGCGGGGAATGGGTCAGCGCGTGCAGGAACGAGCGCCGGACGTAGCGCCGGGCGAGCTCCCTGCGGTGCACGGTGCGATCCGGGTCCAGGCACATCAGCGCCTCGGCGGTCAGGGTGGCGAGCCCCTCCATGTCACCGGCTCCCAGCCGGTCGACCGCCCGGCCCCACTGGGTGCGCTGGGCGTCGCTGATGTGGGCCGGTACACCGCCGAGCACCAGCCGGGCGATGCGGCCCGGGTTCTGCCGGGCGCAGCCGAACGCGATCGACGTGCCGTAGGAGAAGCCGAAGAGGTTGACCCGGGGTACGGCCAGGTCGTCGATGATGCCGGCGACGGCCGCGTACAGGATGTCGTCGCCGGTGCCGGGCGGCAGCGGATCGGCGCCGCCCATGCCGGGCAGGTCGGCGGTGACGACCTGGGCCTGCGGTCCCAGGTGCTCGTCCATCTGCGGCCAGCCGTACACCCCCTGGAGCGCGCCGCCCAGGACGATGACCGGCTCGGTGCGGGGCGAGGGCTGCGGCAGGGTCCGGTAGCTGTAGCGCAGCCCGTGCACGGACAGGTTCCGGATGATCTCGTCGGGCATGGTGACCGTCCTTAGAGGGTCCGGCAATGGGGGTGGAAGAAGACACGGGGTGGGTGCGTGCACCTGCGAGGCGCGGGAGGGAGTCAACGCGGACGCGCGTGCCCGGCCCCGCGGCGCCGCCCCCCGATGTGCCGGGCCCTCTTACGTGTCGCCGCGCGGTCAGGCCCTGGTGAGGACGAGTGCGGCGTTGTGCCCGCCGAAGCCGAGCGAGGTCTTGACGGCCGCGTCGAACGCCGCGGGCCGGGCCTGCTTGCTCACCACTTCGAGCGGGATCTGCGGGTCGGGGGCGTCCAGGTTGACGGTGGGCGGGACGAGTTGGTGCTGGAGGGCCGGCACGGTCAGCGCGGTCTCGATGCCGCCCGCGGCGCCGAGGGTGTGTCCGGTCATGGCCTTCGTGGACGTGACGAGGGGGTGCTCGCCGAGTACCCGGCGCAGCATCGTGGCCTCGATCAGGTCGTTCGACACGGTCGAGGTGCCGTGGGCGTTGACATGCCCGATGTCCGCCGCGCCGACTCCGGCGTCCGCGAGGGCGGCGCGCAGGGCCCGTTCGATGCCGAGGCCCTCGGGGTCCGGTGCGACGGCGGAGTACGCGTCGCTGGACGCGCCGTATCCGGCGAGGTGCGCGCGGACGGTGGCGCCGCGGGCGCGGGCGTGTTCCGGGCGTTCCAGTACGAGGAGTCCGGCGCCCTCGCCGACGACGAAGCCTTCGCGGTGGGTGTCGAACGGGCGGCAGGCCGACTCGGGGTCGTCCCGGCGGGTGGAGACGGCCTTCAACTGGCAGGCGCTGGCGATCAGCAGCCGGGAGCAGACCGATTCGGCGCCGCCGGCGACGACGATGTCGCAGGCCCCGGTGCGCAGCATCTGGTGCGCGGTGCCGATGGCGACGGTGCCGGACGAGCAGGCGGTGGAGACGGCCTGGCTGGGGCCGTGCGCGCCGAGGTCGGTCGCGACGCTGCTGGCCGCGCCGTTGACGACGGTGAGCGGGGCGGGTTGGGCGAGACCCGGCGGGCGCCGCGCTCGGTGAGGGCGGTGTGCTGCGCGTCGTAGAAGGGCAGTCCGCCGTGGGCGGAGCCGATGACGACGGCGACGCGGGCGCTGTCCCAGACCGAGGGGTCGAGCCCGGCGTCCGCGACGGCCTCACGGGCGGCGATGACGGCGAGTTGCGAGAAGCGGTCCATGAGCCGCTGGGTCGCCACCCCGAGGACCGCCCTCGTATCGAGGCCCGTGATGGTGTACATGAAGTCGCAGGGCAGGTCGTGGAGTTCGGGCCGGTGCGGGACGCAGGGCGCGGTGGCGGCCTCGGACACCCCGCGCCAGGTGGCCGCGGTGCCCACGCCCACCGCGGTGACGAGGCCGATCCCGGTGACGGCGGCGGCGAACGGTTCGGGGCGGTACCGGGCTGTCATGCCGCGGCCTTGCGGTGCACGGCGTCGACCAGTTGGCCGACGGTGTCGCGCGAGGTCAGCTGGACGTCGTCCAGGTCGACGCCCATCCGGTCCTCGATGAGGAGACGCAGTTCCTCCAGGGCCAGGGAATCCAGCCTGAGCTGACGGAGCGACGCTTCGGGGCGGATTGCCACGGGTTCGGTTCCGAAGTTCGCCACCAGCAAGGTGCTGATCTCGTCTGCCGTACTCATGGGCACTCCTCCGCTGTCGTACGCGGTGACGCCTTGCCGCGTGAGAGGTCACTGCCGTCGGGGGACGCCGGCCGGTCCGGAGGCACCCTTTGTACGCCCTGTCGGCAGTGGCTCCGGTCCGCGTTCCCCCGTGCGGTGGGAGGGCTGGGCAGGTGTACGAATCCCCTGGTGTGCGCCCCGGGCCGAATCGACGGGGCGCGACGGTTCCGCCCGCCTTCAGGAGCCGGCCCGCAGGGCTCCTCCTGGAGGGGTTCCGCCCGTAAAATCCGCGATCATGAACACCGAATCCACACAGGCCGCCGAGGTCTCCGCCGACGCCCGCGCCCTGTTCTCCACCATGTCCACGATGCGCGCCATGCGCCGCCTCAGACCGGAACCCGTGCCGGACGAGACGCTGGAGCAGCTCATACAGGCCGCCGTCTGGGGTCCCAGCGGCGGCAACATGCAGTGTTACGAGTACGTCGTGGTGACCGACCGTGAGGTGATGGCGCGTCTGGCGCCGCTGTGGAAGCGGTGCGTGGACGCGTACCTGGCGACGACCGGGAAGTACGCGCCGAAGGGCATGGACGACGCGGCGTACGGCCGGATGGTGGCCGCGATCGAGTACCAGCGCGACCACTTCGCCGACACCCCGGCGCTGGTCGTGCCCTGCTACCGGTTCCCGGAGCCCCGGATCGAGGAGGAGGGCCTGGTCGCGTACGCGCAGGCGCTCGGCCCGGCGGGCGTCGAGCACATGACGAACACTCAGACCAGGTTCCAGACGCTCGCCGAGGGCTCCTGCGTCTATCCCGGGGTGCAGAACCTGCTGCTCGCCGCCCGCGCGCTGGGGCTCGCGGCGAACGTCACCATCTGGCACCTGATGCTGGAGCAGGAGTGGAAGGAGGCCCTCGGCATCCCCGAGGACATGCAGACCTTCGCCGCCGTTCCGATCGGGTGGCCGAAGGGCAACTTCGGTCCGGTCCGGCGCCGCCCGGTGGCGGACGTCATCCACCGCGACCACTGGTAGGCCGGCCGGCCCGGATCCGGGATCCCCGGGTCCGGGCCGCCGCCTGGCAGCGCCGGGCCTGCGCGCCCAAATCCGCACCTCAACTCCATTGGAGTGAAAGGGAGTTCGACACGCAGCGCGATGATTGTCATGCCCTGGACAGATCGATACCCTGAGCGGGCTTGGCGGCCCCTCGGCCCACCCCACTCGGGCCCGGGGGCCGTTCTTCTCCCCCCACAGAGCAGGAGCAGGTATGCCCAGCCGCCCCGCAGCCCACACCAAGGCCCGCGCATCCGTGCTGGCGGCCCTCACCGCCACCGTCCTGACCGTCACCGGTACCCCGGCCCTCGCCGCCTCGGACTCCGGCCACCCGATGAACCAGGCCTTCGAGCGGGCGGCCGGCCGGTTCGGCGTACCGCGTGACCTGCTCGCCGCCGTCGGATACGGCGAGACCCGCCTCGACGGCCACTCCGGACTCCCCAGCCAGGCGAACGGCTACGGCGTGATGCACCTCGCCAGCAACCCCGGGAACCAGACCCTGGAGCAGGCCGCCGCCCTGACCGGCAAGCCCCTTGCCGACCTCCGCGCCGACACCGGGGCCAACATCCTGGGCGGCGCGGCGGTGCTGCGCGGTTACGCGGACAAGCTGGGCCTGGACGCCCGGGACCGGGCGGACATCGATGCCTGGTACCCGGCCGTCGCCCGGTACAGCGGGACCGAGGGCCCGGCCGCCGCCCTCTACGCCGACACGGTCTACACCTTCCTGGCGGACGGGCTCGACGCCGTCACCCCGGACGGCGAGCGGATCTCGGTGACGGGCCGCCCGGTCTCCCCGCACAAGGGCTCGCTCGCCGCCACGGAGCCGGGTGCCCGCAGCGCCGACTACCCGGCCGCGCTCTGGGTCCCGGCCAGCGCGAACAACTTCGCGGCGGGCCGCTCGGCAGCGATCGACAAGGTGATCATCCACGTCACGCAGGGCTCGTACGCGGGCTCGATCAGCTGGTTCCAGAACCCGACGGCCGAGGTGAGCTCGCACTACGTGGTGCGCTCGTCCGACGGCCAGATCACCCAGATGGTGCGCGACAGCGACACCGCGTACCACGCACGGAGCGCCAACTCCTCGGCGCTCGGTATCGAGCACGAGGGATTCATCGACGACCCCTCCTGGTTCACGGAGCCGATGTACCGGTCGTCGGCGGCCCTGACCGCATACCTGTGCGACCGGTACGGAATCCCGAAGGACCGGGCGCACATCATCGGCCACAGCGAGGCACCGGGCAACGACCACACCGACCCCGGCCCGAACTGGGACTGGACGCACTACATGCAGCTGGTGGGCGGCGACACCGGGGGCGGCACCACCCCCGACGGGCTGAGCTTCACCGCGTACACCACCCAGCGAAGCGGCTCGACGGGCGCCCAGGTCAAGGCCGTCCAGCAATTGCTGAACGAGCAGGGCCAGGCGGCGGGCGCGGCCGACGGCAGCTTCGGCCCGGCCACACTGAGCGCGGTGGCGGCCTACCAGGCGGCGCACGGGCTGGACCAGGACGGCGTCGTGGGAGCCAGGACCTGGACCGCGCTGCTGTCGGCGGGCTCGACTGCGACGCTCCAGGTGGGCGCTTCGGGCGACGGTGTGAAGCGGCTCCAGCGCGCGCTGACCGCGGCGCTCGGCTCGGCCGTCGGCATCGACGGGAGCTTCGGCCCGGCGACGACGACGGCGGTGCGCGGCTACCAGACGAGCCGGGGCCTGACGGCCGACGGCATCGTGGGGCCGGACACCTGGGCGGCGCTGCAGGCGGGCCGCTGACGGACATGTCACGGGCGGGCGCGGCGCGCCCGCCCGTGACATGCGGGAACACCCGGACGTCACGTTTGGGTAACCCGCCGGAAACCCTTGACGTTTCTCCTGACGTCTTCCTAATCTCCTCGTGTAGTCGTACTTCACGTGCTGCGGCGCTTTCCGCAGTGTTTTGACAGGCACAGACATAGACCACCTGTCGGTGGTTTCGTCATGCCTGTTTTTTTGTGCTCCCCGTGCCGCCGATGGGTCTTCCTCGAAGGCGGATTCATGGCACAACGTCCGAGCGTCAAAGGCGTCGCCGACGTCGTTGCGCTCATCGATGGGCTGGGAAAGATCACCGGCCGGGCGCAAGTCATCTGGTTTCTCGTATTCGGCGGGCTGTTCCTCGACGCCTACTCGAACGCCGCGCTGAGCGCCGGTCTGGGACCGATGACGTCCCAGATGGAGCTGACCAGCACGCAGGTCTCGATCCTCACGGCCACCGCTCCGGCCCTGGCGATCATCTTCAACCCCATCGGCGGCTGGCTCGCCACCCGGATCGGCCGGGTCCCCCCGCTGCTCATCGCCAAGGTCTTCGCCATCGCGGGCGCCCTGCTCGCCGCGTTCGCCGGTGACTTCACCGTCGTCTGGCTGGGCCGGGTCCTGGTGGGCGTCGCGTACGGCATCGACTTCGCCGTCGCCATGGCGCTGCTCGCCGAGTACACCCCCGCCAAGCTCGGCGGCCGGCTGAACCTGTGGCAGGCGGTCTGGTACGTCGCCACCACCAGCAACCTCGCGCTCGCCCTGCTCTTCTTCAACCTGGACGTCGGCGCGGACATCTGGCGCTGGTCGGTGGGGTCGGCCGCGGTCGTGGCCCTGGCGCTGCTGGTGGGCCAGTGGCTGATGCTCAGGGAGAGTCCGACCTGGCTGGCCAGCAAGGGCCGGCTGGACGAGGCCGTCCTCAACCTGGACCGGATCTACCGGATCAAGGCCGTCGCCGGGAAGCCGGACGAGGCGACCCGCGCCGCGGTCGCCGCGCCCGCCATCGGCTTCCGCCAGGCCGGACTGCTTTTCAAGGGCGAGTACCTGCCGCGCACCATCCTCTCCTCGGTGATCTCGCTCGGGCAGTCGATGCAGTACTTCGCGGTCGGCTGGTACCTCCCGCTGATCAGCCTGACGATCTTCGGCGAGAGCTTCGAGAAGGCCACGATCGGCTCGATGGTGTTCAACGCCTTCGGCATCGCGGGCGGGCTGCTGTCCGCGTACTTCGGCCGCCGGCTCGGACTGCGGCTCAGCTCCGCCGCCGGATTCGGCGGGGTCTTCGTCGCCCTGATCGCGATGGGGCTGACCTTCGAGAAGGTCCCGACAGCGGTGGCGTTCCTGCTGCCGGTGCTGTTCATCCTGTGCCACTCCGCGGGCCCCGGCGCCAACGGCAAGTCCATCGCCGCGCTCTCGTACAGCAGTGACGTGCGCGCGCTCGGCACCGGTGTCACCGGGATGGTCGGCAGTTTCGGCAGTGTCGCCGGGCTGTACCTCTTCCCGCAGATCAAGGAGTCGCTCGGCCTGGCCGACACCTTCCTGGTCCTCGCCGTCGTGCCGCTGCTCGGCATGATCACCTGCCTGGCCATCAAGTGGGACCCGATGAAGGCCGCATCCCCCGACGAGACGGCGGCGCTCCGCACCGCCGACGCGGACGAGCGGGAATCCGAGGAGTCCGCGGCCGCGCGCTGACCGTCCGCCGCGCCTGCCGCACCACACGATGGTCCCTCTCCCCCTCCGTACAGCTCGCGATGCTCGCAATGAAAGGGCTGCAATGACGCAGACGCTCCCCGGCGCCGCCCCACGGCGCGGTGTGCTGGCCATCGACGAGGGCACCACCGGCACCAGGGCCGGAGTCGTTCTCGACTCCGGCGGGGCGCACGAGGTGTTCTACCGGTCGATCAGGGTCAGCCATCCGGACGACCTCTCGGTCGAGCAGGATCCGATGGAGATCTGGACCGCCACCCTTGAGGTGGCGCGCCGGGCCATCGGCGCCGCACGGGCGGAGGGCATCGCGATCACCGCGGTCGCGCTCTCCACCCAGCGGGCCACCGCGATGCTCTGGGACCGGGTCACCGGGCGGCCGCTGCTGCCCGCCGTGGTGTGGCAGGACCGGCGGTACGCCGCCGAACTCACCGCTCACGAGGCGCGGTGGGACGCCGCCCTCACGGCCCGCCAGGGCCGGCCGGTCGGTGCCCGCGCGCCGTTCCTCTGGGCCGCCCGGCAGATCGCCGCCCACCCGGAGGTGTCCGCCGCCCACCGCGAGGGCCGGCTGCTCTTCGGCACCGTCGACACCTGGCTGATCTGGCGCCTGACCGGGGGCGCCGTGCACGCCACCACCCCGACCAACGCCGCCTCCAGC
>NZ_JAFMPZ010000484.1 GCF_017353455.1 Streptomyces laculatispora | reverse complement strand
CGGAGCCCCGGGTGCCGGCGGCGCCCCCGTTCACTGGTCAGCGGCGTCCCCGCCGCGCCTCCCGCACGCGCCGGAGCCGGTTCACCGTGACCGGATCGGCCTCCAGCGCCCGCCGGTCGTCCAGCAGCGCGTTCAGCAGCTGGTAGTAGCGGGTCGGGGAGATGCCGAGCCGCTCCCTGATCGCCCGCTCCTTCGCCCCGGGCCCCGCCCACGACTGCCGCTCGACCGCGAGCACCGCACGGTCCCGCTCGGAGAGTCCGGAAGGCGGGGCGCTCTCGTCGGGTCCGTTCGCGGGGAGGTCGGTCATATCAGCCAATATATTGCGCGGTCCGCGGACCGCTACTCCGCGCTCTCCGCCGTCGTGGACTCCTGCGCTATGCGCCCCAGCACGCTCTCGGGGCTCGCGCCCGGCTCGACCGCCTCGCCGATGTTCTTCTTGATCGACTCGCTGGCCTGGGCCCAGGACGTCTTGCCGAACGGGTAGAACTGCGCGTTCGGCAGCGCGGCCAGGAACTTGTGCAGCGACTTGTACTTGGGGTCGGTCTCCATCGAGCCCGAGGCGCTGTCGGTGACCGGCAGCATGTCGTACGTGTCGGCGAAGTCGATGACGTTCTTGTCGCTGAACATGAAGTCGAAGAACTTGCCTGTCTCGACCCGGTGCTTGTTCTGCTTGAAGCCCATGATCCAGTCGGCGACGCCCATCGAGCTGCTGGTGGGCCCGGAGACGGCGGGCAGCGGCACCATGCCGACGTCCACGCCCTGCTTCTGGGCCTCCTGCATCAGCGTCGGATGGCCGTTGAGCATGCCGACCTCACCCTTGGTGAACGCCGCGAAGGCCTTGCCGCGGTTGAGGTCACCGGGGGCGACGGGGCCGACGAGCCCCTTGTCGACGAGGTTCGACTTCAGCCAGTCGAACGTCTTGATGTTCTCGGCCGAGTCGATGTTGTACGAGCCGACGTCGTCGGTGTAGCCGCCGCCGCCGCTGAGCAGCCACATCAGCGTCTCGGCCTGGGACTCCTCCTGGCCCAGCGGCAGCGCGAACGGGTACTTCACGCCGTGTGCCTTGAGCGCGGCGGCGTCGCCGGCGATGTCGCTCCAGGTCTTCGGGGCGTCGAGGCCCGACTGGCTGAAGAGCTTCTTGTTGTAGAAGAGCAGCCGGGTGCTGGCCACGAACGGCAGACCGTACTGGACCTGGCTGACCCGGCCCGCGTCCGCGAGGACGGGCAGGAAGTTCGCCTGGGTGCGGACGCTGAGCATCTGGTCGGCGGAGTAGAGCTTCCCGGCCTTGGCGTAGTCCGCGTACGCGCCGATCTGCGCGATGTCGGGGGCCTTTCCGGCCTTCACCATCTGGGCGACCTTGCGGTCGACATCCGTCCACGGGAGGACGGTCACCTCGACCTTGATGCCGGGGTGGGACGCCTCGAAGCCCCTGGCGACGCCGTCCCAGTACGTGTCGGACTTGTTCGCCTCGCCGGTGCCGTAGTCGGCCGCGACCAGCTTCAGCGTGACGTCGCCCCCGTCACTGTCGCCGCCGCAGCCCGACAGCGTTGCCGTCATCCCCAGAGCGGCGACAGCCGCCGTCAGTCCCAAGTAACGCCGCTGCACAGCCCAGTCCGTCCTCGTCGATCACGCCATCCGCGGCATCCACGTCTGCGTGGGGCGCTCCGGATGAGCTGCGATTTTCCCCCATCGCTTCCGATGAGGTCTACACCACCGCGGTATCGCTTCGGCAACGCGGCAGCATTGCACGGGACGCGGAGTGACTGCTAAGTAGGTCTCGGTCAACCAGGGCCGCACACAAGGCCCTTAATGGTCCAGACCATAACCGCACGCGTGCGGTGCCGCTGCGCCGCCCCGCTTCCGCCCACGCCGCAAGGAGCCGTACCGCATGTCCCGTACCGCATCAGAAATTGCCACCCAGCCCAGCTGCTGGCGGCGTGCCGCCCAGGCGGGCGCGGTGGCCGAGGGGCTGCCGCGTCCGGGCGAGCGGGTCGCCGTCACCGGGTGCGGAACCTCCTGGTTCATGGCCATCGCCTACGCGGCGCTGCGCGAGGCGGCCGGGCAGGGCGAGACGGACGCGTACGCCTCGTCGGAGTTCCCGGCCGGGCGCTCCTACGACCGGGTCGTGGCGATCACCCGCTCCGGCACCACGAGCGAGGTGCTGGCCCTGCTGGGCGAACTGCGCGGCCGGACCCCCACCGTCGCGCTGACCGCCGACCCGAAGACGCCGGTCATGGACGCCGCCGACACGGTGGTCGTACTGGACTGGGCCGACGAGGAGTCGGTCGTGCAGACCCGGTTCGCCACCACCGCGCTCGCCTTCCTGCGGGCCGGGCTGGAGGCGGCCGGCCCGCTCCCGGCGGGCGTGAAGACGGTCACCGAGGCAGCCGTCGACGCGGAGCTGGCGGTGACCGAGCCGCTGGACGAGGCGGTGGTCTCGGCCGAGCAGTGGACGTTCCTGGGGCGCGGCTGGACCTACGGCCTCGCGCAGGAGGCCGGGCTGAAGATGCGCGAGGCGGCGGGCGCCTGGACGGAGTCGTACCCCGCGATGGAATACCGCCACGGGCCGATCGCGATCACCGGCCCGAACCGGGTGGCATGGGTGTTCGGCGCACTGCCCGAGGGCCTGGCGGGCGAGGTCGCGGGGGTCGGCGGAACGCTCGTCGCCCACACGGCCGCCGACCCGATGGCCGACCTGATCCGGGCCCAGCGGCTCGCGGTGGCGCTCGCGGAGTCGAAGGGGTACGACCCGGACCACCCGCGCAACCTGTCGCGCAGCGTGATCCTGCCGGGCTAGAGCGGCGTGTCCGCAGGCACATCGATGACGGGCGATGTCGGCGGATTGCGTGCGGATGCCGGCGGATTGCCGCCGGGTTACGGTCCCGATTTTGTATGGATGCGCAACAAACACCGATAGTGGACTAGACCTTTTGGGGTTCGTCGGGCGAAACTGTTCCCCGTGAAACACGTCATCGCCCTCGATGTGGGCGGCACCGGAATGAAGGCCGCACTGGTCGGGGCCGATGGCGCCCTGCTCTACGAGGCACGGCGCGCGACCGGCAGAGAGCGCGGCCCCGACGCCGTCGTGGAGTCGATCCTCGCCTTCGCGGCGGATCTGCGCGCGTACGGCGTCGAGCACTTCGGCGAGAGCGCCGTCGCGGCCGGTGTCGCCGTGCCCGGCATCGTCGACGCCGCGAACGGGATCGCGCTCTACTCCGCGAACCTGGGCTGGAGCGACGTACCCATGCGCCGGCTGCTCGGCGAACGGCTCGGCGGCGTCCCCGTCGCCCTCGGCCACGACGTCAGGACCGGCGGGCTCGCCGAGGGCCGGATCGGAGCGGGCCGGGGCGCGGACCGCTTCGTGTTCATCCCGCTGGGCACCGGCATCGCCGGGGCCATCGGCATCGCGGGCACCATCGAGGAGGGCGCCCACGGCTCCGCGGGCGAGATCGGCCACATCGTGATCCGGCCGGACGGCCCGGACTGCAGCTGCGGCCAGCGCGGCTGTCTGGAGACGCTGGCCTCCGCGGCCGCCGTCAGCCGGGCCTGGGCCGCCGCCTCCGGCGACCCGAAGGCCGACGCCGCGGACTGCGCCAAGGCCGTGGAGTCGGGCGACCCGGCGGCCCTGGCGGTCTGGCACGACGCCGTCGACGCCCTCGCCGCCGGACTGGTCACCGCGCTCACCCTGCTGGACCCCCGCACCCTCATCATCGGTGGCGGTCTCGCCGAGGCGGGGGAAACCTTGTTCACACCACTGCGTGCGGCCGTCGAGGAACGCGTCACGTTCCAGAAGCTGCCCCACATCGTCCCGGCGGCCCTCGGGGACACCGCCGGATGCCTGGGCGCAGGGCTGCTCGCCTGGGATCTTCTCTCCACGGAGGTATCCGCCTGATGGCCGGACGCGCAGACAGCACAGTTCTCGCAGGTGCCCGGGTGGTACTGCCCACCGGCACCGTCGAGAACGGCCGGGTGATCATCGAGGGCACCCGCATCGCCGGCAGTCCGGCGCAGGACGCCCGGACCGTCGACCTGTCCGGCCACTGGATCGTCCCCGGCTTCGTGGACATGCACAACCACGGCGGAGGCGGCGCCTCCTTCACCTCCGGCACCGTGGACGACGTCCTCACCGGCGTCCGCACCCACCGCGAGCACGGCACCACCACCCTGGTCGCCTCCACCGTCACCGGCGAGATGGACTTCCTCGCCGAACGGGCCGGCATCCTCTCCGAACTGGTCGAACAGGGCGACCTGGCCGGCATCCACTTCGAGGGCCCCTTCATCTCGCCGTGCCGCAAGGGCGCGCACAGCGAGGGCCTGCTGCGCCACCCCGACCCGGCCGAGGTCCGCAAGCTGATGGACGCCGCCCGCGGCACCGCGAAGATGTTCACGCTCGCCACCGAACTGCCCGGCGGCATCGAGTCCGTACGGCTGCTCGCCGAGCACGGCGTCATCGCCGCGATCGGGCACACCGACGCCACGTACGAGCAGACCGTCGAGGCGATCGACGCGGGCGCCACCGTCGCCACGCACCTCTACAACGCGATGCCGCCCCTCGGACACCGCGTACCCGGCCCGATCGCCGCCCTCCTGGAGGACGAGCGGATCACGGTCGAGCTGATCAACGACGGCACGCACCTGCACCCGGCCTCCCTGCAACTGGCCTACCACCACGCGGGCGCCCACCGCGTCGCCCTGATCACCGACGCCATGGACGCGGCCGGGTTCGGCGACGGCCAGTACCAGCTGGGCCCGCTCGCCGTCGAGGTCAAGGACGGCGTCGCCCGGCTCGTCGAGGGCGGCTCCATCGCCGGCTCCACGCTCACCCTGGACACCGCCTTCCACCGGGCCGTCACCATCGACCGCATCCCGGTCGGCGACGTGGTGCAGTCCATCTCCGCCAACCCGGCCCGGCTGCTCGGTGTGTACGACCGGGTCGGCTCGCTGGAACCGGGCAAGGACGCCGACCTGGTGGTCCTGGACGCCGACTTCACGCTCAAGGGCGTCATGCGCAAGGGCGAGTGGATCAGCCGGCCGGTGCCCGCGGCCGTGTGAAGACCGCACCTTGAGGACCGCGGAGCGGATACGTAACGAAGAGACGGCGGTTGTTCCCGAGGTCTGGGCCGGCCGCCGGCTCTTTGGCATGATCGTTCGCGAAACAATCGGGGAAAGCGCGTTCTGCCAAGGCATCCGCGCCCAGCACGGATCGAGGGGGTGGCCGAGGTGATCCTCACGGTCACGCTGAACACGGCACTCGACCTGACGTACGGCGTCGCGGCCCTCGTCCCGCACTCCAGCCACCGGGTCACCGATCTCTCCGAGCGCCCCGGCGGCAAGGGCATCAACGTCGCCCGGGTGGTCACCGCCCTCGGCCACGACAGCGTCGTCACCGGCTTCGCCGGAGGCGCCACCGGCTCCGTACTGCGGGAACTGCTCGCGGCCCTCCCGCCGGGCACCGCGACCCTCACCGACGCACTCGTCCCGGTGGCCGGCGACACCCGCCGCACCCTGGCCGTCGCCGACCGGGCCACCGGCGACACCACCCAGTTCAACGAACCCGGCCCCCACATCACCGCCGCCGAGTGGACCGCCTTCCTCCGCTCGTACGAGGAACTGCTCACCGGCGCCGACGCGGTCGCCCTGTGCGGCAGCCTGCCCCCGGGCATACACGTCGGCGCCTACGCCGAACTGATCCGGCCGGCCCGCGCCGCGGGCGTCCCCGTACTCCTGGACACCAGCGGCGAACCGCTGCGCCGGGGCATCGCCGCCCGCCCCGACCTCATCAAGCCGAACGCCGACGAGCTCGCCCAGCTCACCGGCTCCCGCGACCCCCTGCGCGCCACCCGCGACGCCCGCCGCCGCGGTGCGCACGCGGTGATCGCCTCGCTGGGCCCGGACGGGATGCTGGCGCTCACGCCCGACGGCAGCTGGCAGGCGTCCCCGCCGGCCCCCGTGAAGGGCAACCCGACCGGGGCGGGCGACTCCGCGGTGGCCGGACTGCTGTCCGGCCTCGTCGAGGGCCTGAGCTGGCCGGACCGGCTGCGACGGGCGGTGGCACTGTCGACGGCGACCGTGCTGGCCCCCACCGCCGGTGACTTCGACCGCGCGGCCTACGAGGAGCTGCTGCCGCGCGTCGCCATCGAGGAACACGCACCCGCGGCCTGAGCGCCGCACCGCACCGGGCCCGTCCGGCGGGTCCGAGGAAGCAACAGAGGTCAGCATGCCGCTCGTCAGCACCGGTGAACTCGTCTCCGCCGCCCAGGCAGAGGGACGCGGAATCGCCGCCTTCAACGTCATCACACTGGAACACGCGGAGGCCATCGCCACCGGTGCGGAGCGCGCGGGGGCCCCCGCCATCCTCCAGATCTCCGAGAACGCCGTGAAGTTCCACGGCGGCCGGCTCTCCGCCATCGCGGCCGCGGCCGCCGCCGTCGCGCGCACCTCCGCCGCCCCGCTCGCCCTCCACCTCGACCACGTCGAGTCCGTGGAGCTGCTGCACCAGGCATCCGGCGAGGGCTTCGGCTCGGTGATGTTCGACGCCTCCAAGCTGAGCTACGAGGACAATGTCCGGGCCACCGCCGAAGCCGTCGCCTGGGGCCACGAGCGCGGTATCTGGATCGAGGCCGAACTCGGCAAGGTCGGCGGCAAGGAGGGCGAGGCCCCGCTCGACGCCCACGCCCCCGGCGTCCGTACCGACCCGGCCGAGGCCGCCGCGTACGTCGCCGCCACCGGCGTGGACGCGCTGGCCGTCGCGGTCGGCTCCTCGCACGCGATGACCGAGCGCACCGCCGCCCTGGACCACGCCCTGATCGGCCGGCTGCGCGACGCCGTCCCCGTCCCGCTGGTGCTGCACGGCTCCAGCGGCGTCCCGGACGAGGAGATCCGCCAGGCCGTCGCCTCCTCCGGCATGGTCAAGATCAACGTGGGCACGGCGCTGAACACGGCGTTCACCGGAGCCGTCCGGGCCCACCTGGCCGAGAACACCACGGGCGTGGACCCGCGCAAGTACCTCGCCCCGGGCCGCGAGGCGATGGCCGCGGTGATCAGCCACTTCCTGGGGCTTGTGTCCGGCGCCGCACGCTGACCCGGACCAACGGCTGACTGCGGGTGGCCGGATCTCTCCGCTGTCGTCAGACCCGGTGTTCTGATGTGGTTCGCACACTCTCTCAAGATCACCGCCACTCGCGTGGCGGCCAAGGAGGCATGCGTTGTCACTCAACCGAACACGATCGGCACTGGCCGCAGCCGCCCTCACGGGCGCCGCCCTGCTCGCGGCCCCCGGGGCCGCACAGGCTGCGCAGCCCACGCAGCCCACCCGGACCGAGGGAACCGCCACCGCCCGCACCTGGCCCGGCGTGTGGCCGTACAACGGGCACACGGCCACGGTGCGGGCCTCGCGCAGCACCGGGGCCGCCAAGACGGGAACGGTCACCTCCGCCGGCCGGAAGTGCTCGGAGGACCTCTGCCAGGCGTACTCCGGCGGGTCCTACACGTGCTGGAGCGGCGGGCCGTCGGGCAACAGCTGGATCGGCGTGCTCGACTCGAAGAACCGTCTGGGCTGGGTCGCCGCCAAGTGCGTAGGAGTGTCCCGCTGGTCCTGACACCGCAGTCGCGGGCCAGCGAAACGGGCCCCGCCCCACGCACTCGGCGTGGGGCGGGGCCCGCTGTTTACGGCAGTCGGCGCACGCCCCGCGGAGACGGGGACGCGTCGGGAGAACTCAGCCCTTCGCGGGTGTGACCTCGACCCAGTCCAGGATCACGTCGCACTGGTTTCCGTCCTGGCACGAGATGCTGATCTCGTTCTCGCCCTTCGTCAGGCTGACCGGCGCCCAGGTGGTCTGCCAGTTCTTCTCCCAGTTCGAGTCCGAGGAGCCAACAAAGTTCTTGAGCCCGATCGGCTGGGAGTTCGGCTTCCCGTTGACGGTCAGCGTGGCGTTGGCGTCCTTGGCGGGGATCGCGTAGCGGACCGTCAGGCGGTACGAGCCGCCCTCGTGCAGGTTCGCCGTCCACGTCACGGACGAGCCGACCGCGTTGAAGCCGGTGACATACGACCCGTTGGGGCCTTCCGCACCGTCGATGGCCTTGTCGGTGGTGGCCGTGCCGCCGAGCTTCAGCGAGGCCGCGTCCTGCTTCGGGAGCTCGGCGGGGGCCTCGGAGCTGGCGGAATTCTGCGGCTTCGGCGACTCCTCCACCTCACCGGCCGCGCCGGAGGAGGACGTCGCCTCCTCCTTCTTCTTGCCCTTGTCGCCGTCGCCCGTCATCAGCGCGGCGCCGATGCCGATGAGCACGACCGCGACCACCGCGACCGCACCGATCAGCAGGCCCTTGGTGTTGGGGCCGCCCCTGCCGGGACCGCCGTTGCCCCGGCCGCCCTGGTGCGGCACCTGCGTGGTGGGAGCACCGGGGTGCGTCTCGGGGGCCGCGTACTGCGCGTTCGGCTGCCCGTACTGCCCCTGGGGCTGTCCGTACTGAGCGTTCTGCGCCGGCGGGTAGCCGTACGCCCCCTGCTGCCCGTACTGACGCTCGCCGACGGTCCGCACCTGGTTGTAGGAGGTACGCGGCACGCCGGGCTGCGCGGCGGGACCCGGGTAGCCGTAGCCACCCTGACCCGGCGGCTGTGCGCCGGCCGCTCGCCCGTCCTCGTAGAGGTAGCCGAACGGGTCGTCGTCCTCGGGTGTGCTCGCGCCGTTGTTCCCGGCCATCCCTGGGTCACTCCTCACCATGTCGTCGGCCCTCGCCGTATGCCGTCAGTCCTCGCCGACCGGCCGAGCCTACCCCGAACGGACCACGCCAGGAGTTGCCCGACGTGCGGCGGGAACCGGGGTGGGGTAAGCGCACAGCACGTCGGCAAACGTCAGCCGGCTCTGCGGTGAACCTTCGACCTGGACCGCTTCTCGACGTACATCCGCTGGTCGGCGGAGCGCAGTACCTCTTCGGCGGTCATGCCGCAGGCGGCCCACCCGATGCCGAAACTCGCCCCGACGCGCACCGCCCGGCCATCGACCCGAATCGGCGGAATGATGGCGTTACGCAGGCGTACGGCCAGGTCCGCGGCGTCTGCGGACCCCAGCCCGTCCGCGAGAACGACGAATTCGTCACCCCCGAGCCGGGCGACGGTGTCACCGTCGCGGACACAGGTGGTGAGCCGGCGGGCGACCTCGATGAGAACCGCGTCACCCGTGTGGTGGCCGAAGCGGTCGTTGATCGACTTGAAGCCGTCCAGGTCGCAGAAGAGGACCGCGAGCCCCTTCGCCCCGTCGTCCTGCCCGGTGTCGGGTGCGACGGAGTGCACATGGTGGTCGTAGGGGCCGACGCCCGCCGCCGCGTCGAATCCGTCGACGGGGAAGCCGTGCACCCGGGCCTCGTCCACATCGCCGTACGCCGCGTCCAGCGCCTGCACGTCCGTGGACGCCACCGCGTGCGGGCGCTCGCAGAGGCGGGCGCTGAGCCGGGAGCGCAGCTCCGCACTGTTGGGCAGACCGGTGAGCGCGTCGTGCGAGGCGCGGTGCGCGAGGTTCAGCTCGTGGCGCTTGCGCTCCTCTATGTCCTCGACATGGGTGAGCAGGAAGCGCGGCCCGTCCGCGGTGTCCGCGACGACGGAGTTGCGCAGCGAGACCCAGAGATAGGTGCCGTCCCGGCGGCCCAGCCGCAGCTCGGCGCGGCCGCCCTCGGCGGAGGTACGGAGCAGGGTGCCGATGTCCTCGGGGTGGACCAGGTCGGCGAAGGAGTAGCGGCGCAGCACCGAGGCGGGGCGGCCGAGCAGCCGGCACAGGGCGTCGTTGGTGCGCAGCAGCCGGCCGTGCTGGTCGCCGCCCATCTCCGCGATGGCCATGCCGCTGGGGGCGTACTCGAAGGCCTGGCGGAATGATTCCTCGCTGGCCCGCAGCGCCTGCTGTTCACGCTCCAGGCGGACCAGGGCGCGCTGCATGTTGGCCCGGAGCCTGGCGTTGCTGATGGCGATGGCCGACTGGGACGCGTACATCTGGAGCGCCTCGCGGCCCCAGGCGCCGGGGCGGCGGCCGTTGCGGGGGCGGTCGACGGATATGACGCCGAGGAGGTCGAGGCCGCCGCCGGAGGCGTACATCGGGGCGTAGAGCCGGTCCTGCGGGTGCCACTCGTCCTCGAAGCGGGGCTCGGGACCCTCGGTGTGCCACTGCGGGACGTCGTCGTCGAGGAGGACCCAGCCGTCGGTGTGCGGTATGAAGCGGAGCTCGTCCCATGTCTCGCCCATGGCCAGCCGGCGCTCCCAGGAGGTGCGGGAGCCGACGCGGCCGGTGATCAGGGCCTCGGCGGCGCTGTTGCCGGCGAAGGCGGCGACCACGAGATCACCGTCGGGACGGACGAGGTTGACGCAGGCCAGCTCGTAGCCGAGACCGGCGACGATTCCGTCGGCCACGGTCTGCAGCGTGTCGGCCAGGCTCCGCGCCGTGTTGAGATCGGCCACGGCCTGGTGCAGCTGCCGCATCGTCGCAAGACGGACGTACGGCTCCGACTCGGCCTCCATCGCTCGCACTCCCCGAGACCTCGACAGCACTCCAGGTTTCATATCGGTGTACTTG
Source organism: Streptomyces laculatispora (assembly GCF_017353455.1). Taxonomy (GTDB): domain Bacteria; phylum Actinomycetota; class Actinomycetes; order Streptomycetales; family Streptomycetaceae; genus Streptomyces; species Streptomyces laculatispora. Next base: position 5,328 of record NZ_JAFMPZ010000484.1, on the reverse strand, counting down.
ACGTACTTACTGCAGTGTCACGGCCACTGAATCACAGTGAGCTGTGCACCCGGTACACAGGGTCAACAAATATTGCGCTCTGTGAGCCAAGTCACAACAGATGGTAAAGGATTTCGGCCGGTCCTAGGACCTGGCTGGTCCCCTGGCCCGATGCGCCGGGCCGCCGCGCACGGCTAGCGTGCCCGGTGTGTTGCAGACGAAGCCCCCCACCCCGCGTTCCGAGCCCATCCCCCATGCTGAGGGGGTGAGCAACGACGAGTTCCGCGGCGCCCTCGCCCGACTGGCCGCCGGTGTGGTGCTGATCACCGCACAGGAGCCGCCGCTCGACGAGCACGGACGCGGCGAGGACGTCGGCATGACCGCGACCGCGTTCATGTCGGTCTCGATGGACCCGCCCCTGGTCATGGTGAGCCTGCGCAACGACTCACGGATGGACGACTTGCTGGCGGAACAGCCACTGTGGGCCGTCTCGGTCCTGTCGGAGAGCCAGCGGCACATCGCCGGACGGTTCGCCATGAAGGGCCGGATCAGCGACCGGCTGCTGTTCGAGGACATCCCCTATGTACGCGGGGAGATCACCGGAGCACCGCTGGCCGGGGGCGCGCTCGCCACCCTGGAGTGCCGCACGGAGCAGCGTGTCCTGGCGGGTGATCACACGCTGGTGATCGGACGGGTGCTCAGTGCGCGGCTGCCGAGCGAGGACGGCGGCCCGCTGACGTACTTCCGCGGGCGCTACCGGCAGCTGGGCTGACACCGGACGCTGCCGGCGGCCGGTTTGACGGCGGGGGTGACGGCAGGGGGCGCCGCACCCGGCCGGCCGCGGATGCCCCGTTCACCAGTCGCGGCCCGAGCGGCCGCGCTTGGTGTCGCCGCGCTGCTTCTTCTCGCGCAGCCTGCGCTCGTTGATGCCGCGCGGGATCTTGCGCTTGACGCGCGGCTTGGGGGGCGGCGCCGTGGCCTCGGCCAGCAGGGCGGTGAGCCGTACGAGGGCCGTCTCGCGGTTGCGCCACTGTGAGCGGTGCTCCGAGGACCGTACCGACACCACGCCGTTGACCAGCCGGTTCGCCAGCCGCTCCAGCGCGCGCTCCTTCCACACCTCGGGCAGCGACTCGGTCGCCGCGAGGTCGAAGCGGAGCTCCACCTGGGAGTCGCTGGTGTTGACGTGCTGCCCGCCTGGCCCTGAGGACCGCGAGAAACGCCACATGAGCTCGGCCTCCGGCAGGGAGACCGCACCGCGGATGACATAGGGCCCGGACATGACACCCATGTTCCCCGGCCCACCGGGTGTTCGTCACCTTCTTTAGCCGCATCACCGGTCCTCCGGCCGCGTCCCGCCATCAGTTCGGTAAAGAAAGCAAAGGCGCAAGGAACCTCCCGGTCCCCTGCCTGCGTTATGAGGGGTGACGGTAGCTTCGTGACGACACGAAGCCCGCAGACGACAGATGAAAGGGACTTCCCATGGCAGTAAGCCTGTCCAAGGGCGGCAACGTCTCCCTCACCAAGGAGGCCCCCGGCCTCACCGCCGTCACGGTCGGCCTCGGCTGGGACGTCCGGACCACCACCGGCACGGACTTCGACCTCGACGCCTCCGCGATCGCGGTCAACACCGCCGGGAAGGTCTTCTCCGACGGCCACTTCGTCTTCTTCAACAACAAGGCGACGCCGGACCAGACCATCGTGCACACCGGTGACAACGTCACGGGCGAGGGCGAGGGCGACGACGAGCAGATCAACGTCAACCTGGCGGGCCTGCCGGCCGACATCGACAAGATCGTCTTCCCGGTGTCGATCTACGATGCCGAGACCCGCAGCCAGAACTTCGGCCAGGTGCGCAACGCGTACATCCGCATCCTGAACCAGGCCGGCGGCGCCGAGATCGCCCGCTACGACCTGAGCGAGGACGCCGCCACCGAGACCGCCATGGTCTTCGGCGAGCTGTACCGCAACGGCGCCGAGTGGAAGTTCCGTGCCGTCGGCCAGGGCTACGCCTCCGGCCTGCGCGGCATCGCCCAGGACTTCGGCGTCACTCTCTGACGCTCCGTCCTTCCGCTTCACGGGAGCCCCCGGCCGATCGTCCTGCGGCCGGGGGCTCCCGCGTGTCCGCGTACCACTGACCGCTCCCAATGGGGCGTACGACACGCGGTGTTGTGCAAGTGATGGAAGTCCGCCGGATAGCGGACACGGACGTACCCCAGTCGGACAAGAACTGGTCAAAGAATTGTGAGGTAATTGTTAGTACACCGTCAATGCCGGTCATTCAGTGGCACGCTCTCCGCTCGTAACCCCCCACGGAACGAGCAACGGAGAACCCATGACCCCCCACATGAACACCCGTCGCGCAGCAGCCCTGGCCGCCGTGGCCGCGATGGTCGTCGTCGGAGTGCAGACCGGGACGGCGAATGCCAGGCCGGCCGCCCCCGACGACGGTTCCTCCGCCTCTCCCCGCACCTCCTCGCCCGCCTTCAGCAGCGCCTCGGCGCGCACGGCGGCCATCAAGTCGGCCCAGACCGACGCCTCTTCGACCGCCGGCTCGCTGGGGCTCGGCGGCAAGGAGAAGCTGATCGTCCGTGACGTGATCAAGGACGCCAAGGGCACGGTCCACACCCGCTACGAGCGCACCTACGCCGGACTGCCCGTCATCGGCGGCGACCTGGTCACCCACACCGCGAGCAACGGCAAGCTCAAGAGCGTCACCAAGGCGACCGACGCCAGGATATCCGTGCCGTCCACGACGGCGAAGATCAAGACCGCGGCCGCCGCCCGCAAGGTGATCTGGGCGGGCAGCGGCAAGCCCGTCCTCGCGTTCGAGTCCGTGAAGACCGGGGTGCAGAAGGACGGCACGCCCAGCCGCCGCCACATCATCACGGACGCCACCACCGGCAAGACGCTGCACAGCTACGAAGCGGTCGAGACGGCCGGCGTCGGCAACAGCCAGTACAGCGGCAAGGTCGACCTGTCCACCACCGCCTCCGGTTCCGGCTTCGAGCTGACCGACGGCGACCGCGGCGGCCACAAGACGTACGACCTGAACCAGGGCGAGAGCGGCACCGGCGACCTGGTCACCGACGACGACGACACGTGGGGCGACGGCACCGGCAACGACCGCCAGACCGCCGCGGTCGACGCCCACTACGGCGCCGCGAAGACCTGGGACTTCTACAAGACGGCGCTCGGCCGCGACGGCATCGCGGGCGACGGCAAGGCCGCCTACTCCCGGGTCCACTACGGCGACGCGTACGTCAACGCGTTCTGGGACGACAGCTGCTTCTGCATGACGTACGGCGACGGCGCCGACAACAAGAGCGCCCTCACCGGCCTCGACGTCGCCGGCCACGAGATGAGCCACGGGCTGACCGCGTCGACCGCCAACCTCGACTACGTCGGCGAGTCCGGCGGTCTCAACGAGGCGACCAGCGACATCTTCGGCACCGCGGTGGAGTTCTTCGCCGACAACGCCACCGACGTCGGCGACTACCTCATCGGCGAGAAGATCGACATCAACGGCGACGGCAGCCCGCTGCGCTACATGGACCAGCCGAGCAAGGACGGCGGCTCGGCCGACTACTGGGACAGCAGCGTCGGTGACCTGGACGTGCACTACTCGTCCGGTGTCGCCAACCACTTCTTCTACCTGCTGTCCGAGGGCAGCGGCGCGAAGACCATCAACGGAGTCGACTACGACTCCCCGACCTCCGACGGCTCCACGGTCACCGGCATCGGCCGGGACAAGGCCATCCAGATCTGGTACAAGGCCCTCTCCGAGTACATGACCTCGTCCACCGACTACGCGGCCGCCCGCACGGCGACCGAGAAGGCGGCGACCGACCTGTACGGGGCGGACAGCGCCGAGCTGAAGGCCGTCGACGCCGCCTGGAGCGGTGTCAACGTGAAGTAACGCCCACCGCGTTGCTCCCGGGAGCCGGTCAGCCGTCCGCGGCGGGCCGGCTCCCGCCGTACAGCCACGTCTTCCACAGCTCCGTCAGATCCTTGCCGGTCGTCTTCTCGACGTAGGCGGTGAAGTCCGCCGTCGTGGCGTTGCCGTGCCGATGGGCCTTCGTCCAGCCCGCGAGCAGCGCGAAGAACCGCTCGTCGTCGTCCACGGCCTCGCGGATCTTGTGGATCACCATGGCGCCCCGCCCGTACACCGGCGGATCCGAGATGTTGGCGGGGGCCGGCGGATCGGCCGGCGGGAAGGCCCAGTTGTCGTCGTCCTTGTAGGCCTCGTCGAACGACTCCTGGGCCGGGGTGTCCTCCTTCTCCTCCTCCCACAGCCACTCCGCGTAGGTCGCCAGACCCTCGTTGAGCCACATGTCCTGCCAGCTCGCGGGCGTGACCGAGTCACCGAACCACTGGTGCGCCATCTCGTGGACGAGCAGTCCGACGCTCGGCGGCCCGGGGAAGAACGGCCGGTTCTGCGTCTCCAGCGCGTACCCGGCGTCCCCCTTGCGCTCGACGATCGCGCCCGTGGCGGAGAACGGGTACGGGCCGAAGTGCGCGGCCTCCCACTTCACCACCTCGGGAACCCGGGCCACCGTCCGCGCACTCGCCTTCGCCGACGCCGGGTCCACGGCGGTGAACACCGTGATGCCGCCCGCCATGGTCGACGTCTTCGTCTCGAACCGGCCGACGGCCAGCGTCGCGAGATAGCTCGCCATCGGTTCGGCGGTGTGCCAGCGGTACGTGGTGCGGCCCCCGGCCGTCCTGGGCGGACCGGCCTGCACACCGTTGGAGACCGCCGTCAGCCCCTTGGCAACGGTGACCGTCAGGTCGTACGTGGCCTTGTCGCTCGGGTGGTTGTTGCCCGGGAACCAGGCCATCGAGCCGGTCGGTTCGCCCAGCGCCACCGCTCCGTCGGCGGTCGGCAGCCAGCCCTCCTTGGAACCGTCCGGGTCCTTGATGGTCTGCGGGGAGCCGGAGTAGCGCACGACCGTACGGAAGGTCAGGCCCCGGCGGAGCCGGTCCTGGACCTTGAGGTCCGGACGCAGCGTCAGCTCGTCGCCCGCCCGGTTGACGGCGGCGGGGCGCCCCTCCACCGTGGCCGACTCCACCGTCAGCCCGGCCAGATCGAGGTTGAACGAGCTGAGGTCCTGGGTGGCGCGCGCGGTGATCTCGGCGGTGCCGCGCAGCGTCTTCGCGTCCTGGCCGACATCGAGTGTGAGGGCGTAGTGCGTGACGTCGTAGCCGCCGTTGCCCAGCTTGGGGAAGTACGGATCGCGCACCCCGGAGGCGCCCGGGGTGCCGTGCACGCCACCGGCACTCGCGCTGCAGCCGGGGGCGAGGACCGCCAGGGCGAGCAGCAGGACGGCGGTCCTCGCCCTGCGGGGCGTG
>NZ_JAFMPZ010000089.1 GCF_017353455.1 Streptomyces laculatispora | reverse complement strand
TCCAAGTCGTGCGATGGCGCCGCGACCCCGCCACCGGGAAGCTGACGATCGAGCGCGTCTACCTGATCACCAGCCTGGATGTCTTCGACGCCACCCCGGCCGAGCTCGCCACCTGGATCAGGGGCCACTGGGGCATCGAGAATCTCCACCACGTACGTGACCGGACCTTCCGCGAGGACGACTCCAAGGTCCGCACCGGGACCCTGCCCCGCACCATGGCCAGCCTGCGCAACCTCGCCATCAGCCTCTTCCGCCAGAACGACGAGACCAACATCGCCGCCGCCCTCCGACGCACCAGCCGCGACTACCACCAACCGCTGTCGGCCCTCGGCCTCACGTGATCAACCCGGACAGATCCCGATCATGCAATGACCCTGGCAAGAAGCCCCGCCGGATTTCGTTCCGGCGGGGCTTCTTGGGCGCCTGACGGCAACGTCAGCGGACGACGGCTGCTGCGGGCGGGTCGTCAGGGTCGTCGTCCTGGGCAGCGAGGGCGTTGCCGAGGGTGTCGATGGCTTGGCGTTGGAGGCGGAGTCGGACGTGGGCGTAGACGCCGGCGGTGACGCCGATGTGGGCGTGGCCGAGGAGTTCCTTGATCACGACGAGTTCGACGCCCTGTTCCAGGAGCAGGGTGGCGGTGGAGTGCCGGAGGCCGTGGAAGCGGATGCGGCGGAGGCCGGCCCGGTTGAGGAAGCTGCGGAAGCGACGGGTGGGGTTGGCGGGGTCGAGCGGCCGTCCGGTCGGCGTGGTGAAGATGCTGCTCCGCGACCAGCAACCCCGACTATCCCAACTACGGCTTCAGCTACCTGGTCCGTAACAACGGCGCGATCGTCACCACCACCAAAACCCTGACCCACGACGGCGGATACGACACCAGCTACTACTTCGCTGACGGACTCCTGCGCCCCTTCGAGACGCAGGCGCTCTCCCCGGACAGGTCAGGCCGGCTGGTCACCGAGACCTTCTACAACACGCGCGGCGAAGCCTGGCGAGACTCCGGTACGTACTACACGGACGGCGCACCTGAAGCTGTCCCTGTTACCGGGCAGGAACTGAAATACCCCGCCTCCATTGACACCGAGTACGACGGCGCCGGACGCGCAACGGCAGTGATTGCCAGACGGTTCGGTGATGAGACCAAGCGCACCACCACCCAGTACAGCGGCGATACCACCACTGAAGTTCCCCCCGAGTGTTGGACGGCGGGTGTTTACGCTGCAGGGGTGAGGTCTTGCCTGAGCAAGGTTCTCGTTTCGAGCGGGGTGACGTATCCGTACTTGGGATGCCTGCGGAGTCGGCTGCGGTTGTACTCGACCTCGATGTAGCGGAAGACGTCGGCGCGGGCGGCCTCGCGGGTCTCCCAGGCGATGGTTCCGATCTCCGCTTTGAGGACGGCGAACCAGCTTTCCGCTGCGGCGTTATCGTAACAAGAGCCGACACGTCCCATCGATCCCATCGACTGTCTCATACGCAACTTGCCTATCTCGGTGTGGAATTCCTCGCTCGTATATTCGCTCCCGCGATCGGTGTGCATGACGCAGCCGTCCTCCAGTCCGCCGCGTCCGGCCGCCATCCGCAGAGCGGCGACCGGCAGCGCGGCGCGGTGATGGTCGGCCATCGCCCAGCCGACCACCTCCCGCGTCGCGAGATCGATACAGGTCGCCAGATACAGCTTGCCTTCCAGCGTGACAAGTTCGGTCATGTCACCGACCAGTCGCATGCCGGGGCGGGGTGCGGTGAAGTCCCGGCCGATCAGGTCTGCGGCGAACACCGCCCGCCTGGCCTGACGGGTCAGGCCACACCGCCGCCGCCGGGTGATCCCGGTGATCCGATGGACACGCATCAGCCGCGCGACCCGCTTCCCGTTGACGATCTGGCCGGCCTGCCGCAGGGCCGCGTGGATCCGGGGAGCCCCGTATGCGCCGCGTGAACCCGCATGTAGCACTCGGATCTCGCCCACCAGCAGCTCCTCGGCTCTCTCCCGCACCGCCCGGGCCGGCCGCGATGCCAGGTGCGCGTAGTAGGTGGAGCGGGGTACTCCCAGCACGCGGCACAGGAACGCAACATTGTGACCTGCAGGATTGCCCTCGCACGCCTTCTCCGCGTCGATGAAGCGGCACCGTGCGGCGGTGCCTACCTCATCTTGTCCGGCGCGAAGAAGGCGGTCGCTTTTCCCAGGACCTCGATCGTGGCCTCCTGCTCACGGACCTTCCGCCGCAGCCGGACCAGCTCCTCACGCTCCGCACTCGTCAGAGCCCCCGCCGGCCCTTCACCACGATCGACCTTCGCCTGCTTCACCCAGCCGCGTAGCCCCTCCGGACTCACGCCCAGATCCCTGGCGACCTCGGTGACCGTCTTGTCCGAGGACAACGCCAGAGTGACCGCGTCCCGCTTGAACTCGGCCGTATACCGCTTACTCATATCGCTCTTCGCGCTCACCACCTGTGACTGCTTCCTCCTGGACCATCCGTCCCAGTATCAAGCTGTCCAGCTCACGGGGGGAACTTCATCGCCCGGTTCACCGGCATTGTGCACAGGTGACGCGAACGGCGGCGCGAAGCCGCGCCGCGCCAGGTACTGGCCGCGATGGGCGCCACAGACGTGGCCTGACAGGCCACTTCGTGATGCGGAGTCGGGGGCGAGCGACGTCACACGGCAGGTTCCGTGAAGGTCTGCTCGGCCCAGATGACTTTTCCCGCCTGTAGGTAGCGGGTGCCCCAGCGCTGGGTGAACTGGGAGATGAGGAGCAGGCCGCGGCCGCCCTCGTCGGTCGTCTTCGGATGCCGCAGATGAGGGGCCGAGGCTCCGCCGTCGAAGACCTCGCAGATCAGGGAGCGCTCCAGGATCAGCCGCAGCCGGATGGGACCGACGGCGTGCCGGATCGCATTGGTGACGAGTTCGCTGACCACGAGTTCGGTGGTGAAGGCCAACTCGTCCAGCCCCCAGGCGGCGAGCTGCCGGGTGCTTCTCCTGCGGGCCTCGGCGACGATGGCCGGGTCGGTGGGCATGTCCCAGGTAGCGACCTGCTCGGTGCCGAGGCGCCTGGTGCGTGCCATCAGAAGGGCTGCGTCGTCGGGCTGGCGGGCGGGGACCAGTTCGTCGACCACGGCCCGGCACCAGTGCTGGAGCGACGGGTCGGCGCGCTCCAGGTGACGACGCAGACGCTCTCTCGCCGTTTCGAGGTCCGTGGCCCTATTGCCGCCCGTGCCCTCGGACTTGAGAAGGCCGTCGGTGTGCAGTGCGATCGTGGTGCCTTCTGGCAGGTCGAGTCCCACCGCCTCGAAGGGCGGACCGCCCACTCCGAGGGCAGGCCCGACGGGCAGCTCGGCGAACGTGACGCTGCCGCTGACGCCTACGAGCGCCGGCACCGGGTGTCCCGCGGTGGCCATGACGCACTGACCCGTGACTGGGTCGTACACCGCATACAGGCAGCATGCTCCCACGGTCCCGCGGCCACCTGCGGCTGGGGCACCGGGTTCGGTATTCTCGTCCCGGGCGGCCTGGGCAACCAAGTCGTCGAGATGGGCAAGCACCTCCTCGGGAGACAGGTCCAGGTCGGCAAGGGTGCGTACGGCGGTACGCAGCTGGCCCATCGACGCGGCCGCATCGATGCCGTGGCCGGGGACTTCGCCCACCACCAGCGCGACCCGCGCTCCAGACAGCGGGATGACGTCATACCAGTCGCCGCCGATGCCAGTGAGCTCGTCGGCTGGCCGGTAGCAGACCGCCACCTCCACCGCGTCCTGCTCCGGAAGCCAGTGCGGGAGCAAATTGCGCTGCAGAACGAGGGCCGCGTCCCGCTCGCGCGTATAGCGGCGGGCATTATCGATGCAGACCGCTGCGCGGGCCACCAGGTCCTCGGCCAAGCTGAGGTCTGCCTCGTGGAACGCTTCCTTGTGTTCGCGCCGGAAGAACGTGGCAACACCCAACGTGATGCCGCGCACGCGGATCGGCACGATCATCACGCTGTGCAGTCCAAGGTCCAGGAACGTGGCCTTCTTTTCCGGGGGAGGGACCGTGACCCACAACGCGGCCAGCGGATCGAGGCGCTCTTCGTGCCAGGAGCTGCCGCTGGTCAGACAGCGGATCGGAGGAGAGCCGATCGTGTAGGAGGCCGCCGCACCGATGCCCAAGACCGCTTCCGGGACACCGTCCTTTGTTGACTGGTGTCCGGCTCGGCGCAGTGAAGCGAGGTCGTGGTCGTTTAGCGGTCCGGGCGGGGGCTCCATGCCGCGGAGCACGGACTCCAGCAAGTCCACGCTGACGAAGTCGGCGAGTCCGGGTACGGACACGTCAGCCAGCTCCTGAGCAGTCTGGGTCACGTCCAGCGAGCGTCCCATGTGCTGACCCGCCTGGTCGAGCAGGGCCAGCCGCTGCCGGGCACGGTGGCGTTCGGTGCTGTCCTCGACCGTGTAGAACACGCCGACGGGGTGCCCGTTGTCGTCCTCAAGCCGTGTGAACGACATCGAATACGCTGTTTCCCGGCGCGGGGCCGACCGGACGCGGCCCACGGTCTCGTAGGCGATGATGGATTCACCGGTCTTCAGGACCTGCCGCATCTGGGCCTCGTACTTCTCTGCGTCAAGGCCAGGCTGGACTTCGGCGAGTCGCTTGCCGAGCCGTTCGTGCGGGGCACCCCCGCCGAACTGGGACAGGGCGGCGTTCGACCACACATACCGCAGATCCGTGTCGAGGATCGCTATGCCCACGGGGGACTGAGACACCATGCGGTCGAGGATTCCGCGGCTCATGTCCCATCCCGGAGCACGACCCAGGTCCTCCAGGAGCACCAGCCACCGTTCTTGGCCGCGCACCTCTGCGGCCAGGACAATCCGCACCGTCAGCTTGACCGGATGCCCGTCCCGGTGCCTGGCGGTCAGCAGCCCTGTCCAGGCGCCGGTCGCTCGGCACCACTCGACCAGCTCCGGTACCCGCGCGGCATCCTCGGGAAGCAACAGGTCTGCTGCGGTTCGACCGACTGCCTCAGAAGCCGTATAACCGAGCAGGCGCTCGGCGTCGGGGGTCCAGCTGGTCACCGTCGCGTGTCCATTCAGCAGCACTGGTGCGGCATCCGCCACGTCGAGTCGCTTCTCGGTGACGTTGCGCTTCTCATGAAGCCCCACGGCGGCACCGTCCCTCCCTGTGAGCGGTCGGCCCGTTGTGTTTCATTCTTCCACCGGGTGCGGCTTACGGCTGTTTTCTCCCAGCAGGCACGTTGTCCGGTCGTCGCTCGCAGGGGTCGATGCGTGGGAGCACCTGCGCGATCATGGATCGCGCCAGGGCGGTCGGTCAGGTCAGCCGGAGACCGCTACTTCCTCCCTTCAGCGCGATGATCTCGGCCGTGATGGACACGGCAGTCCCCTCCGGAGTCCGGGCGCCCAGGCCCAGGCCGAGCGGGCTGGACAGCTGCGGGCCGGGCTATTCCCGGCTGCCGGCAGTCCGGGAGGCGGTCCAGGCGGCGAACCACCGCGAAGCCGTCCGACGACCTCTACGAGCAACTTGTGGCTGTCCTGCACACCATCACCCCGCGCGTCGAGGCCCACCCGGCCGATTGGTCCGCCGACGTCGACCTCGCCGGGGCGCTGCGCCACTCGGCCCGGGACCCGGCCGGACTCGTAGGCGTCATAAGACTCAGAACACTCGCCCTGCACGGGGTCCAGAGCTCGGCCGGCGCGGGCCCGAACCGGATGGTCGCCGCGATGGCGGCCGCGATCACACCGCCCGGTGCAGCCACCGTCATCGGCCACACCCCCTACGAAGTCGCGGCGTTTCTGCGCCCGCAGCCGGCCTCGGCGCTCCCCGGGATCGGGCCCGCCACCGCCAGGTCCCTGGCTCGGTACGGGATTCGGACCGTCGGCGACATCGCTGACACCCCGCTCGCCACTTTCCAGCGGATCCTCGGCACCACGGCTCGCCAGACCCACGATCGCGCGCACGGCCAGGACGACCGGACCGTCACCCCCGCCGCGGCCCCCCGCTCCGTCAGCGCCACCCACCGCTACGACCACGACATCCTGGACGCCGGCCAGCACCACGCCATGGTCCTCGGCCCGGCCGAGGAGCTCGGCGCCCGGCTCCGCGACGAGCACAGCATCACCCAGGCCCTCACTCTGACCGTCACCTACGCCGACAGCACCCACACCACCCGCACCCGGGCCCTGGCCGAGCCCACCGTCCACACCCCCCACCTCACCAAGGCCGGCCTCGAACTCCTCACCCGCCTCGGCCTCCGACGAGCCCGCGTGCGCACCATCGCGCTCCGCGCGCAACGACTGCTCCCGGCCGAAGACGCGGTGCACCAGCTCGCACTCGACACTAGCGACGACAAAGCCCGCGACCTCGAAGCCGCCCTCGACCGCGCCCGCTACGGCCCCGGCATCGCCGGCACCGCAGCCGCCTACCTTCCCCGCGGCGCGGTACGCAGCAGCTGTACATGTGGGACGCTCCGGAACGAACCGGCAAGGAGCCGCCACCGTACAGCTGCCGCCTCTTTCAGCTCTCGGCATCCTCCGCTCGGCGCTCACCCTCTGCCTGCGACGGCTGGGTCCGCATCGTGGCGGGGTGCCGCTCCTCGGCCGGGTTCATGTCCTCGTCCAGCCGCTCGCCCTCTGCCTGTGACGGCGTCGGGTACTCGTCATCCTCGCTCATGCCCGCCTCCGTGGTCGGAACGCGTGCCTACAAAATCGAGCGTATCGCGTCGTCCGGCCGGTGGCCCGGCCAGGAACGAGGGGTGATTGCGGGCGTAGTCTGGCTGTAACGCCTGTGCACCGCGAGTCAGTGACGGAGGCGGCGCATGACCGACCCCCATGGCTTCATCAGGACCCCCCGCCGGCCCGTCCCGGCGCGCCCGGTCCAGGAACGGCTGAGCGACTGGAACGAGGTCTACGCGGGGCAGGCCAGGCTTCCACTCGTGTCCCAGCAGGCGGGGCGGTGCATGGACTGCGGCATACCGTTCTGTCACAACGGCTGCCCGCTGGGAAACCTCATCCCCGAGTGGAACGCGTACGCGCGGAAGGGCGACTGGGGGGCAGCGGCCGAGCGGCTGCACGCGACGAACAACTTCCCCGAGTTCACCGGGCGGTTGTGCCCGGCGCCGTGTGAGGACGCCTGCGTGCTCACCATCAACGCCGATCCGGTGACGATCAAGAATGTCGAGCAGGCGATCGCCGACGAGAGCTGGGCGCGCGGCTACACCACGCCGCAGCCTCCCGAGCGGCTCAGCGGCAAGACCGTCGCCGTCATCGGTTCGGGACCGGCTGGACTGGCGGCAGCGCAGCAACTCACCCGCGCCGGACACACCGTCGCCGTCTACGAGCGCGCCGACCGCGTCGGCGGACTGCTGCGCTACGGCATCCCCGCGTTCAAGATGGAGAAGTGCCACCTCGACCGCCGCGTCGAGCAGATGCGGGCGGAGGGCACCAAGTTCCGTACGGGCGTGAACGTCGGGGGCGATCTCGACGCCGCCGAGCTCGCGGACCGGTACGACGCGCTCGTCGTCGCCGTCGGCGCCACCGGGCGACGGGAGCTGCCCGTCCCGGGCCGCGAGCTGTACGGCATTCACCAGGCCATGGAGTACCTGACCCTGGCCAACCGGGTCGTGGAGGGCGACCGCGACGTGCCGGTCGTCACCGCCGAGGGCAGACACGTGGTGATCATCGGCGGCGGGGACACCGGATCGGACTGCCTGGGCACTGTCCTGCGCCAGGGCGCGGCCTCTGCCGTACAGCTCGACATCAACCCGGAGCCTGGTGCCGCCCGGCGGGACACCGAGCCCTGGCCCGTGTACCCGAAGGTCTATCGGATATCCCACGCCCATGAGGAGGCCCGGGGGCGGGACGGCGCGGATCCGAGACTGTTCTCCTGCGCCACCCTCCGCTTCGAAGGCGACCGGACCGGCCATGTGCGCGCGCTGCACCTGGCCGAGGTGGAGCCCGAGGGCAGAAGGCCGCTGCTGGAGACGGAGCAGGTGCTGTCGGCAGATCTCGTCCTGCTCGCCCTCGGCTTCTTCGGTCCCGAACGAGACACCGGCCTCATGCGGCAGCTCGGACTCACGCTGGACGACCGGGGAAACTTCGCCAGGGATGCCACCTTCGCCGCTGAGACGGCGGAATCAGTGGAAGCAGTTGAGACAGCTGAAGGGGCGGTCCCGGAGGGCTCGGCGACGCGGGCAGCCCGCGCCGGGAACGGCGGGGTCTTCGTCGCCGGTGACGCGGGCCGCGGTCAGTCCCTCGTGGTGTGGGCGATCGCGGAGGGACGGTCCGTCGCCGCCGCGACGGACCGCTATCTGAGCGGTTCCACGGTGCTCCCGGCCCCCATTGCCCCCTACGACCGCCCCTTCATCGCCTGAGCACCTCTGGCACCGCGTCGACCAGCATGCTGCGCAGCGGGACCGGGTCCACCGGTACGGCCGGGTCAGTCGTCGGCGGGCGCGGTGCCGAGGAGGCCGGAGAAGGCGTCCAGCAGGCGGTCGACGTCCACTTCGTTGTTGTAGGGCGCCAGGCCGATCCGTACTCCGCCGGCCTCCCCGAGCCCGAGCCGGCGGGAAGCCTCCAGTGCGTAGAAGGATCCGGCCGGGGCGACGATGTCCCGGTCCGCCAAGTACTGCGAGGCGGCGGTGGCGCTGTGGCCCGCCAGGGTCAGCAGCAGGGTGGGCGTGCGGTGCGCGGCCCGGGAGTACACCGTGATGCCTTCGAGGCCCGCCAGTCCCTTCTCCATGCGGGCCCGCAGGGCGTCCTCATGGGTCTCGATCGCCGCGAAGGCGGCGAGCAGCCGTTCCCGCCGGGTGCCGTCGATCCCGGGGGCCAGCGAGGCGAGGAAGTCCACCGCCGCAGCGGCCCCGGCCAGCAGTTCGTACGGCAGGGTGCCCAGTTCGAAGCGCTCGGGAACCACGTCGGTGGAGGGCAGCAGCTTGTCCGGCCGCAGCGTCTCCAGCAACTCGGGACGGCTCGCCAGGACGCCCAGGTGCGGGCCGAGGAATTTGTACGGCGAGCAGACCAGGAAGTCGGCTCCGAGACCGCGCAGGTCGACGGCGGCGTGCGAGGCGTAGTGCACCGCGTCGACGTGCAACAGGGCCCCTGCCCGGTGCACCACGTCGGCGACGGCGGGAATGCCGGGGCGTGTACCGATCAGGTTGGACGCCGCGGTCACGGCGACCAGGCGGGTGCGCGCCGAGAGTACGGCGGCGATGTCATCGGCCGTCAGTTCACCCGTGGCCGGATCGAACTCCGCCCAGCGGACCGTGGCGCCCACGGCCTCGGCCGCCTGGATCCAGGGGCGGATGTTGGAATCGTGGTCGAGACTGCTGACGACCACTTCGTCGCCCGGGCCCCAGCTCTTCGCCAGGGTGCGGGACAGGTCGTAGGCCAGCTGGGTGGAGCTGCGGCCGAACACGATGCCCCGCGGATCGGCGCCCAGCAGGTCGGCCAGCGCGCGGCGGGCGCGGATCACGACCGCCTCCGCGTTACGCTCGCCCTCGGTGAGACGTCCCCGGTTGGCGAGCGGGTTGGCCAGTGCGTCCGCGATGGCGTCGATCACCGGTTGCGGTGTCTGGGTGCCGCCGGGGGCGTCGAACCGGGCGGAGCCCGACTTCAGGGCGGGGATCCGGGCGCGGACAGCGTCGACGTCGAAGGTCATGCGTGCTCCTGGAGACGAGAGGACGAGGCAGGTTCCACCGTACGGAGGCCCACGGGAACCCCGCCGGGCGCGGCCTGCCGTACCCGGGCGCGGCGGTGCGCGCCGCTGCCAGGCAGGGAGCGCGGGGCCGACGACAGCGGCGACCCCGGGGACCGCTCCGTGGGGACGGAGCGTCAGATGCTGCGGTCCTTCGCGGGAGGGGGAATGCCGGTGGTGCGGCTGGGCCGCACCCCGAGCCGTACCGGGGACTCCAGCCAGGTGACCGCCGCACCGGTGGGGTCGACCACCGGGACGAACGGGCCGTCCTGGGCCAGCCGTTCCAGGAGCGCGGCGGCCACGCCGATCATGCCGGTGCAGCCGAGCACGATCACGTCGGCCTCCCGCCGGGGCACGGCCTCGCGGGCCTGCTCGGCCAGCCGGTCCACCAGCCGCTCCGGGCCGGTGAGATCCAGGACGGGGATGTCCACCACCCGGATCGGGCCGAGCCGCTCGGTGAGCGCGTCGCGGCGCACCAGATGGCCTGCCGCACGCTCGCCCCCAGCCCTGACCACAGAAGGCCGACGCGGCGCAGCACCGCCCCGGCCGGGCCCGATGATCACCCGGGTGGCCGGTCCGCGTCACTCCGTTGCGGTCGGGGCCGCGCCGTCACCACCGGTCCAGGCGACGCTGAGTCCGGTGGCGGACCACCATCGACATCTGTACGGGCACCATCTGTTACGGGCACCCGTCCCCGTGACGTGGGCCTTGAACGGGAACGGGGCGATCGCATGCGCCAACCACTCGGCCGACGCGCCCTGCTGCTCGGCACCGGTGGTCTGCTCGTGGGCACCGCGGGCTGTACGGCAACCTCCCGCACAGCGGCCGGACCGTCCACATCCGCGTCCCCGCCGCAGTCCTCTCCGCCGCCGCTGCCCACAACCACGGCCTGGCGTCCCGGCCGCGACGAGGTGGACCCCGACGTGAAACTCCGCGCCGTACAGGTGGTGGAGGCGATCGGCGCGTGGCCCGCCGGGCAGGGGAGCGCGGCCGCGGCGAAGAGGCGGGTGGCCGCGCTGGGTGCGGCACCGTCACTGGTGGACTCGTCCACCAGTGACGGTGCCGCGCTCCAGGTGATCTACGCGCAGTACGGCGGGATCCTGGCGGACACGGCCAGTGTGATGGTGGTCTGCCGCCAATGGACCCCCGGGCACGCGGGCGGTACGACCATCGATGTCCGCCTGAGCCGGGCGCGGCCCAGCTGGGAGGTCACCGCGCTCCACCCGGGCCGCCCCGGCGCCGCCGCCGCGTCGCTGCCCGCGGCGGCGCGGCAGGTGCTGGACGACCCACGGATCGGCCTGCCGCCCGCTGCGGAGGCCGACATCCGCAGCGGACACATCCACCCGGCCGTCCTACGGGCCCTGCTGCGACTGGCCGGCACGTACCGGATGGAAATCACCGTGTTCTGCTCCGGACATCCGTTGTACGTGTTCGGCACCGACCGGCCCAGCGACCACCCACCGGGCCGCGCCTTCGACGTACGGCGGATCGACGGGCACGAGGTCGTCGATCCGGCCACCCCGCACCGGCTGACCGAATCGTTCATGCGGGACGCGGCAGCGGCCGGCTCGTACAACGTCGGCGGACCGATCCGGCTCACCGGGGGCGCGACCGCGGATCAGTTCTTCACCGACGCCACCCATCACGACCACGTGCACGTGGGATTCGCGAGCTGAAGCGCCGGAAAGAGGCGGAAGGCGGCTAGCTTGATCTTTAACCTCGGGGCCCGAACGAGTCCTCGCACTTGATCACTCGGACTGGTAACTGCCGTACACGCAGGCGGCCTTCGGCTGAGCATGTGATCCGACCAAGGAACACACAAGCTCAGCACGAAGGCCGTGGGGATGAGTCTGTCGCATCACGTTGTCCGGCAGGATCCGTTGGCGGGACTGTCACGCTTCCGGGGTGAGTTCTACTCCTGTCTGACCAAGCGTGCGGATGCGCTGTTCGAGCTCGCGGACGCGGTGTTGTGTGCGGATGGTCCGGTCCGGTCGCTGGTGGAGCTGTCCTCCCGCACATCGTCGGAGGGCTGGCCTACCGACCTGGCACGCGGGAAGCCCGCCACGTGCTGGACGCCCTGTGGTCGCTGACCGACCTCATCGACCGCCCCGTCATCAGCCGAGCCGAGGCAGACGAGCGCCTGCTGGACGGATCATGGGAAGAACTAGCCCTCCGCACACCGCACCTGCCGCCCGATAGCGTCGACACCGCCGCCTACGCCTTCTGCGTGGTAGAACAATTCTACTCCCGCCTCCAGCGGCGCCAGATCTACGTCGAGGGTGCATCGAAGTGGGGCGACCTGGAAGCGGCATTGCCATCTCCCGAGGAGTGGGCGACGATGCGGGCCCCTGTATCGAAGAGCATGGGACTCCCGCTGGACGCCTCCGACCACCTTCAGCAACTGGGCCAGGACCTCAACGCCAAGATCCGTGCGATCGCGGAGCGCCTGCCGAAGGACCGACAGGCCCAACTCAGCGATGGCGGCCGACTCGTCATGTCCACGGCGCCTCTCTTCAAGTGGCTCGGCCGTGCAGGCAGGAATGCCAGACCTGTCGAAAGACAGCGCGCTTGCCGGAGCGGTCGTGGCCGAGGTGCCTCAACTGGCCTCGGCCACGGCCGCGCGGGCACCACCAGTTCCTGCCGCTGTCCGTCCCCGGGCAAGGTGTGCTGCCTGCTGCCACGGTTTAGGGCGACCTGAACAGAGCTCCTTCGCAGGGGCGTTGAAGCCCTGACACGCTCGCATCGGGATCGGCGCGTGGATGCCGCAGGTGACTGGGGCTTGGTGCGTTCGGCAGCATGACGCTGCGTTCGGTGGATCTGCGCAAAGAGAGTGTGGAAGCCGTACTGGACCGGGTGGAGCGGTCGCTGGGGGCACGCCTGATGTACGTGATGCAGGGCGATATCCCGCGCGTTGCGGTGGAGGGCAGCATGGGGCATGAGCTGCCCGGTGTGGAGGGCACCCACAGCGAGGTGACGATCGCAATGGAGGAGCGGATCGTTGGGTATCTCCAGGAGGTGTGGGAGAAGGAAGTGGTGGGAGCCGGGCTGTGGACTCCGCCTTTTCCCATCCGTCTCCCAGACGATCCCGCGAAATCCACTCCGCCGCTGTTCAGCGGCCTTCCCACCCTGGAGTACGAGTGATTGTCGTTTGGATCAACGGTGCGTTCAGCGCGGGGAAGACCAGCGCCGCGCGCGAACTGATCGATCTGATCCCGAACAGCACCTTCTACGACCCTGAACTGACCGGCGCGGGGCTGCGGTATCTGCTGCCCCAGAAGAAGCTCGCCGAGGTGACCGACTTCCAGGACCTGCCGATCTGGCGGCGTCTGGTGGTCGACACCGCGGCAGCCCTGCTCGCCGAGGTCGGTGGGGTACTGGTGGTGCCGATGACGCTGCTGCGACAGGAGTATCGCGACGAGATCTTCGGAGGGCTCGCCTCCCGGCGCATTCCGGTGCGCCATGTGCTGCTCTCACCCGAGGAAACGATCCTGCGGAAACGGATCGCCGACCGAGTGGAAATCGACGATGATCCCGAGCGCAGCGAACAGGTCCGGCAGTGGGCGTACGAGCACATCGGGCCCTACCGGTCGGCGCTCGACTGGATCACCGGGGACGCCCACACCATCGACAACAGCGCGCTCACCCCGCAGGAGACCGCCGAACTGATAGCCGAGGCCCTGCACACGGGGGCGGCGCCGGCCTGCGAGATCGTGCAGACGCCCGACCCGACCGCGGAGACGGTCGCGGCCGGCGTGCTGCTCTTCGACGAGGACGGCCGGGTCCTGCTCGTCGACCCCACCTACAAACCCGGCTGGGAGTTCCCTGGCGGCATCGTGGAGTCCGGTGAGGCCCCGGCGCAGGCCGGGATCAGGGAGGTCGCCGAGGAGATAGGGATACAGCTCGAACAGGTGCCGAAACTGCTCGTCATCGACTGGGAGGCGCCCGAGCCGCCCGGATACGGTGGGCTGCGGCTGATCTTCGACGGCGGCCTGCTGCCGGGCCGGGACGCCGAGCGGCTGATGCTGCCCGGCTCCGAACTGCGCGGCTGGCGGTTCGTCACCGAGGCGGAGGCGGCCACCATGCTGCCCCCCACGCGGTACGAACGGCTGCGCTGGGCGCTGCGGGCCCGCGAACAGTCAGCCGTGTTCAATCTGGAGGCCGGAGTCCCGGTCGGCTGAGGCGCGCAGTACCGCGGCGGTGCCGGCGGTGACGGGATCGCCGTGTCCGAAGCAGACCGTGGCCGGCTCCAGCGCCGCGAGCCGCTGGAACGAGGCCACGGCCTGCTCGCGGTCGATGTTGAAGACGCCCAGCATGACCTGGCCCACGCCGGCCACGCAGTCCCCGGTGAACAGCACCCCGTGCGCGGGAAGATGGAGACCGATGGAGCCCGGGGTGTGGCCGGGGGAGTGGATCACCGTCGCACCGCCGCCGAAGTCGATCGTCGAACCGTCACAGAGCTCGCGGTCGACCCGGGTCGCAGGGGCCACGGGCACGGTCAGCCCGTGCTCGTACAACGGAACCTCCCAGTCGAGCAGCACCGGGTCGCCGATCTCCTCCTCGCCCCGGATCACCGGCGCGTCGAGCCGGTGCGCCAGAATCTCGGCGCCGTGGCGGTCGGCGAGCTCCTGGGCGGCGCCGTAGTGGTCGCGATGGCCGTGCGTGATGACGATGCGGGAGATCCGGGCGGGGTCCAGACCGAGGCCGCGCACCGCGTTCTCGATGGCGGGCGCGGCGTTGATGTCGCCCGCGTCGATCAGGGTCAGCTCCGTCCCGTCACGCCAGAGGTAGGCCTGACCGATCGGGAAACGGAACATGTGCAGCTGGGGAAGTACTTCGACGAGATCCATGCGGCGAACGTACGCAGCGGCGGGCGTCCGCCGCACGGATCTACGCTCTGGGCGTGCTTCGCTCAACGCGTAGCGGCGACGGGCCGCTACGCGTTGAGCAGGCCCGGTCCGCCAGGACACGGGCCGTGCTGCTCAGGCCTTCCTGGAGGCGGCGTAGTTCTGCAGGAACAGCGCCTCGGCCACCGACATCCGCTCCAGCTCCTGGGGCGACACGCTCTCGTTCACCGCGTGGATCTGCGCCTCGGGCTCGCTCAGCCCGATCAGCAGGATCTCGGCCTCCGGGTACAGCACGGAGAGCGCGTTGCAGAGCGGGATCGAGCCGCCCATCCCGGAGGACTGCATCTCCTCGCCGGGGTACGCGACCCGCATGGCATCCGCCATCGCCGTGTACGCCGGGCTGGAGACGTCGGCGCGGAACGGCTGCCCCTGGCCCACCTGCTCGACCGAGACCCTGGCGCCCCACGGGGCGTGCGACCGCAGATGCGCGGTGAGCAGCTTCGTCGCCTCGTCGGCGTCGCTGCCCGGCGGCACCCGAAGGCTGATCTGTGCCCGCGCTCCGGCCTGCACCGAGGGCGTCGCGCCGACGACCGGCGGGCAGTCGATGCCGATCACGGTGACGGCCGGTCGCGCCCAGATCCGGTCCGCGACCGTACCCGTGCCGATCAGTCCGACCCCGTTGAGCACCTTCGCGTCCTGGCGGAACTCGGCCTCGGGGTACTGGAGACCGTCCCACTTCGCATCGGCGGTGAGGCCGTCGACGGTCGTCGTGCCGTCCGCGGCGCGCAGCGACGCGAGCAACTGGATCATCGCGGCCAGCGCGTCGGGCGCGGCGCCGCCGAACTGCCCGGAGTGCAGGTTCCCTTCGAGGGTGTCGAGCTGCACCCGCAGCATCGTCATCCCGCGCAGGGTCGAGGTGACCGTGGGCAGACCGGCCCGGAAGTTGCCGGTGTCGCCGATCACGACGGTATCGGCGGCGAGCAGCTCCGGATGCGCCTGCGCGTACTGCTCCAGACCTCCGGTGCCCTGCTCCTCCGAGCCCTCGGCGATCACCTTTACGGAGACCGGCACCCCGCCGTTCGCCTTGAGGGCGCGCAGCGCGAGGAGGTGCATGATGAAGCCGCCCTTGCAGTCGGCCGAGCCCCGGCCGAACCAGCGGCCGTCACGTTCCGTCAGCTCGAACGGCGGGGAGAGCCAGGCGGACTCGTCGAGCGGCGGCTGCACGTCGTAGTGCGCGTAGAGCAGCACGGTGGGTGCCCCGGCCGGACCGGGCAGGTAGCCGTAGACGGACCGGCTGCCGTCCGGGGTGTCGAGCAGGGCGACGTCCTGGAAGTCCTCGTCGCGCAGCGCCCCGGCGACCCACTCGGCGGCGGCGTCGCATTCGCTCCTCGGATACACCGCGGGATCCGCCACCGACTGGAAGGCCACCAGCTCGGTGAGCTCCGCCTTGGCGCGAGGCATCAGCGAGGCGATGGTTTCGGAAATCGGATGGGCGGTCATGGGCACGCTCCTAGCAGGTGCGACGTTATGTCTACGAATCCGTGTACTTGAACGCCGCGAATGCGGCGTTGTGGTTACGACGAAGGCACGGCCGATCCTCCCACAGCAGGGGTTGGCCTGAACGAGCCGTAGGATGCCGTGAGCAGCTTGGGCCACTGGTCGGATCGGGAGCAGAAGCACATCGTGAGCAGCGAGAACGCAGACGCCGGACATGAGCACGAAGAGTCGTCCGTGTGGGATGTCGTCGTAGTCGGCGCCGGACCGGCGGGAGCCTCCGCGGCATACGCGGCGGCGGTAGCCGGCCGTCGGGTGCTGCTGCTGGAGAAGGCGGAACTGCCCCGCTACAAAACATGCGGCGGCGGCATCATCGGGTATTCGCGTGATTCGCTGCCGCCCGGATTCGAACTTCCGTTGCGGGACCGGATTCACGCGGTCACGTTCTCGCTGAACGGCAGGCTTGCGCGGACCCGCCGCTCCAAGCGCATGCTCTTCGGGCTGATCAACCGCCCTGAGTTCGACGCGGGCCTGGTCGAGGAGGCGCAGAAGGCCGGAGCCGAACTGCGCACCGGAGCGACGGTGTCCCGGGTGGAACAGCACGGCGCCGCGGTGCCCGACCGGCGCACGGTCGCGGTCGTGCTGTCCGGCGGCGAGACCGTCCTGGCCCGTGCGGTCGTGGGTGCGGACGGCAGTGCCGGGCGGATAGGAGCGCACGTCGGGGTGAAGCTCGACCAGGTGGACCTGGGCCTGGAGGCCGAGATCCCCGTTCCGCAGACGGTCGCGGAGGACTGGGCCGGCCGGGTCCTGATCGACTGGGGTCCCATGCCGGGGAGTTATGGCTGGGTCTTCCCCAAGGGCGACACCCTGACGGTCGGCGTGATCTCGGCGCGCGGCGACGGCGGCGGTACCAAGCGGTACCTGGAGGACTTCGTCGCGCGGCTCGGTCTGGCCGGCTTCGAACCGAAGATCTCCTCCGGCCATCTGACGCGCTGCCGCAGCGACGACTCGCCGCTGTCGCGCGGCCGGGTGCTCGTGTGCGGTGACGCGGCCGGTCTGCTGGAGCCGTGGACCCGCGAGGGCATCTCGTTCGCGCTGCGTTCGGGGCGGCTCGCCGGTGAGTGGGCGGTCCGGGTCGCGGAGTCGCACGACGCGGTGGACGCCCGCCGTCAGGCGCTCAACTACGCCTTCGCCATCAAGGCCGGGCTGGGCGTCGAGATGAGCGTGGGCCGGCGGATGCTGAAGCTCTTCGAGCGCCGTCCGGGTGTGCTGCACGCGGTGCTGACGGGTTTCCGTCCGGCGTGGAACGCGTTCGCGGGGATCACCCGGGGAACGACTTCGCTGGCCGAACTGGTCCGTTCGCATCCGCTGGCGCAGCGGGCTCTGTCCACGATGGACCGCAAGTAACGACCGCCGCTCCTCGCTGGTACGGCAGCGGTCCGGCCGGATCGGGCAGTCGCCGGGTCCGGCCGAGGCGGTGCGGGGGAGGGGGCCGTCGAGGCCGGCTGTTCAGTCCTCGACGGTGATCCGGAAGACGGGGTGGTCGGGGCAGGCCGCGAGGAGTTCGGCGTCCGTGGACTTGGCCGTGATGCCCTTGAAGTACTGGTTGACCTCCCAGCCCCAGCGCTTCAGGTAGGCGCGGACGACGATCACCTTGTGCGCGTCGTCCGCGATCTCCACGGCGGTGAAGGCGCGGTTGCTGCGGCCCTTGCGCAGTTCGCCGCCGCCCGCGGCCCGCATGTTGCGCACCCACTGCGAGTGCCCACGGGCCGAGACCAGGTACTGCGCGCCCTCGTGGGTGTGGGGGTTTACGGGGATGCGCTGCATCTGGCCGCTCTTGCGTCCGCGGACCGACAGCTCCTGCGTGCCGAGCAGGCTGATGCCGTGCCGGGCGAGCCTGCCGACGAAGCTGTTCAGGCGGACGGTGAGCGGGCTTCCCTGAAGGTAGTAAGCCTGCGACATGATGACCCCCACTGCTTGGGAGAGCGGTGCTCTCGCTTGAGATCAGTGTGCACGAGATTGGCACTCAAAAGCAAGAGCAGCGCTCTCGTTGTTGGTCGCCGCTCTGGTCGCGTGGCAGACTGCGGCCCATGAGCACTGTCCGAGGAGCCAGGGAACGGGCCCGTATCGAGGTCACCGCCGCCATCAAGGACGAGGCGCGCAGGCAGCTCGCGGCCGACGGGGCGGCGAAGCTCTCGCTGCGCGCGGTGGCGCGCGAGCTCGGCATGGTCTCCTCCGCCCTCTACCGCTATTTCCCCAGCCGCGACGAACTGCTCACGGCCCTGATCGTCGATGCGTACGACTCCGTGGGGGAGGCCGCCGAGAGCGCACACCGGACGGCCGATCCGGGCCCTTCCACTTCCGCCGCCCATCTGGCCCGCTGGGTCGCGGTCGCCTGTGCCGTACGCGGCTGGGCGCTGGAGCACCCCCATGAGTACGCCCTGATCTACGGTTCGCCGGTGCCCGGTTACACGGCGCCGCAGGCCACCATCGGCCCCGCGTCGCGCGTCGGCCGCGTCCTCATCGCCGTTGTGGAGGACGCCCATCGCGAGGTGGGGCTCGCGCTGCCGCCGCTGGGCGAGGAACTGCGTCCCGAGGCCGAGAGGCTCGCCGCCGACCTGGCCCCCGAACTGCCCCCCGCGGTCGCCGTATCGATCGTCGCCGCCTGGTCTCAGCTGTTCGGGCTGCTGTCGTTCGAGATCTTCGGCCAGTTCAACCGGGTTGTGGAGGACAGGGACATCTTCTTCCGCCATGCCGTCGAGGAGCTGGCCCGCACGGTCGGCCTGCTCGGCACCGCCGGCCGCGGCCAAACCGGCACGGCGGGCCGGGCGCGGCGCTGAGAACGCCTGATCCGCGGGCGCCCCTGCTTCCGGGTACCTGATCCCGGGCACCTGACCCGGGCGTACCTGATCCCGGGCGTCCGCCGGGCCGGCCGCCCCGGCCATCCCTTCACCGGGCTTCCGCGCCCCCGCCTTCCCCGTTCGCCGTACTCCACAGGGAGTACGGGTGATCACCACGCCCGGCGGACGCCCGCGCGGTGGTCAGCGGTCTAGCGTGGCCGGCATGGAAGAGCAGCGCTCACAGGCAAGCGGCGGTCCCCCTGGTGAACAGGGCGGACCGCAGCGGCGACGGCCCTGGGCGTACGGGGAACCGGACGGCGGGATCGCAGGCTCGCACGGATCGGGTTCGCACGGATCGGGTTCGCACTGGAGTCAGGGCGAGGCGCCGCGCTGGCTGACCGGAGCGCGGGGGCGGTCCTCCACCCGTCTGCCCTGGCTGTCGACTCTGCTGCTCGGCGTCGTCGTCATGGTCGGATCGAGTATCGCGGCCCACGGCCAGCTCGGCGAGAAGGCCCCGCTGGACCTCTTCGCCCGGCTTCTGCTCCTCGTCTCCGTGGCCGTGCTGCTGCTGCGCCACCGGCACCCCGTCGTGGCCGTCTTCGTGAGTTCGGCCGCGGCGATGGTGTATCTCGGTGCCGGTTACCCGTTCGGACCGGTCTTCCTGGCCGTCGCCGTCGGCTGCTTCAGTGCCGTCGTCGCCGGATACCGCAGGGCCGCGTGGTCGGCGGTCGGCATGGTGTGGCTGGGGCATCTGCTGGTCGCCCACTGGCTCTACCGCTGGCTGCCTCCCTCCGGCGACGCGGCCCCGCCCTGGGGGCAGGAAGTGGGGGTCGCCGCCTGGGTGGTGGCCATCGTGGCCGCCGCGGAGTTCGTCCGGGTGCGCCGCGAACAGTGGGCCGCCCAGCGGATGGAACGGTCGGCCGCGGAGAAGCGCCGGGCCGATGAGGAGCGCCTGCGGATGGCGCGGGAGCTCCACGACGTCCTCGCGCACAGCATCTCCGTCATCAACGTCCAGGCCGGGGTCGGCCTCGCCCTGCTCGACTCAGACCCCGAACAGGCCCGCACGGCGCTCACCACCATCAAGGCCGCCAGCAAGGAGGCGCTCGGCGAGGTCAGACAGGTCCTCGACACGCTTCGTACCCCCGGGGACGCGCCCAGGGCGCCGGCACCCGGACTCGACCGGCTGCCCGAACTGGTGGAGCAGGCCGCGAGCACCGGCCTGACCGTCACCGTCACGACCGACGGCGCACGCGGCGCCGTGCCGCCGGGTGCGGACCTGGCCGCGTTCCGGATCGTGCAGGAGGCGTTGACCAATGTGGTGCGGCACTCCGGTTCGCGTACCGCGGAGGTCGGGATCGGTTACGAGCCCGGCCGCGTCCGGCTCCGTATCGACGACCGGGGACCGGCCACCGGCACGGACGCCGGGGGCAGCGGCAACGGACTGGCGGGGATGCGGGAGCGGGCCGCGGCGCTGGGTGGCACGATCGAGGCGGGGACCCGTCCCGACGGCGGCTTCCGGGTCCGCGCCGAACTCCCGCTGCCGGCCGGCGGAACCGACGGGGCGCCGCACCAGAAGGAGACACCGTGATTCGCGTACTGCTCGCCGATGACCAGCTGCTGGTCCGGGCGGGATTCCGGGCGCTCCTGGACGCCCAGCCGGACATCGAGGTGGCGGGTGAGGCGGCCGACGGCGGGGAGGCCGTCCGCCTGGTGCGCGAACTGCGGCCGGACACCGTACTGATGGACATCCGGATGCCTCATCTCGACGGTCTCGCAGCGACCCGCGCCATCACCGAGGACCCCGCGCTGAACGAGGTGAAGGTGGTCATGCTCACCACCTTCGAACTCGACGAGTACGTCTTCGAGGCGATCCGTTCCGGAGCCTCCGGTTTCCTGGTGAAGGACACCGAACCGGAAGAGCTGCTGCGGGCCGTCCGGGCGGTGGTCGCCGGTGACGCGCTGCTGTCCCCGGGCGTCACCCGCCGGCTGATCGCCGAGTTCGCTGCCCGTTCCAAGGAACCCGCGGCGGCGACGGGCCTGAGCGAGCTGACGGAACGGGAACGGGAGGTGATGGCCCTGGTCGGCATAGGGCTCTCCAACGAGGAGATCGCCCGCCGGCTCGTCGTCAGCCCACTCACGGCCAAGACCCATGTGAGCCGCACCATGGTGAAGCTCCGCGCCCGCGACCGGGCCCAACTGGTCGTGCTCGCCTACGAGTCGGGACTCGTCCGCCCAGGGTGGCTGGGCTGAACCGGAGGTACCGGACCACCTGCCGACCCTGCCTCGACGCCGGCGCCGCGGCGGCCGGACCGCGCAGCACGTCGATGACGCGCCCCATGGCCCCCCGCCCGTCGGGGAGAGGTGGTGCATCCCACGGCACCGCGAGGCGCCGGACCGTCAGTGGTGCCAGGGCAGCCGGACCGGCTCGGCGGGGATGCGCCCGGCGATGAGTTCGGCGGTCAGCTCCACGAGACCGAGGGATGGACGGTGTCGATGGAGGCGGCGAGCTCATCCAGCGCCCACCACCGGTGCCCCGCGTGGTGGGCGCGCTCGTGCGCCTCCTGCCCGCTGATGTCGACGTGGCGGGAGGTGACCCGGTGGTGAAAGAAGTTGTCCTGGAACATACCGTCGGCCCAGCCGAGGTCCGCATACCCGGAGGTCTCCGCGACCCTCGGCCCGAGGTCCTTCACATCGACGGACAGCCCCGTCTCCTCACGCAGTTCCCGGGCTGCGGCCCCGGCCAGGCTCCCGCCCTCTTCCACGCCCCCGCCGGGGGAAGCAGGCGGGTTCGTTGATTTCTGGCCGGGGAATCGCAGGAACCCACGCGTCAGTGGTTCCTCGACGGCTTCGAGTATGGCGGGTTCGGGGCCTGATGCTGGTGCGCTGGTGTATTCGACCGCCACGAGCTCCCCGCGGGCAGCCCACAAGTCCCTGTCAGCGAGTGATCTTGGCTCGCGGGGACCCGGATGCCGGTAAAGCCAGTCGCCTCCTCGATGGTGCTCCCGTAGGGTTCGCGGGTTAACGCGATGCAGAGGCGGTTCGGAACGTGGCACCCAGGACAGTGACGCGGGAACAGTTGGCGGGGGCGGCGCGCGCCGC
>NZ_JAFMPZ010000088.1 GCF_017353455.1 Streptomyces laculatispora | reverse complement strand
CCCCACCCTTGGAGGGGACAATCATGAGATCCGAAAGGTCGGCTCCCGCCGTCAGGAGATTCTTCTCCCGAATTCTGCCTGCCACGGCAGCCGCGGTCACCCTCGTTCTCGCGGGAACCACCGGCTCCGTCGCAGCGACCCCCACCGCCACCACCGCTCCCATGACCGGACCGCAGTTGGCAGCCTCCTGGACGGGGCCGCTGAGTACCCGCGGGCGGTACATCGTCGATGCCAACGGCAACCGCTTCAAGCTGAAGGCTGGCAACTGGGCCGGTGCCCAGGGCACCTGGGAGGGCAGCGGCGACGTCAACGACCCCACGAACCACCAAGCGGACCAGATGTCGCACAACCTTCCGTTGGGCCTGGACCGCGCGCCGATGGCACAGATCATGGCCGACTTCCACGAGCTCGGGCTGAACAGCATCCGGCTGCCGTTCGCCAACGCGATGATGCGTGACACCACGGTCGTACCCGACTCCGCGGTCGCGGCCAACCCGCAGCTGAAGGGCAAGACCCCGCTGCAGGTGTTCGACGCGGTGGTGGCGGCCCTGACCGCCGACGGGTTCGCGGTCATCCTCAACAACCACACCACCTCCTACCGCTTCTGCTGCGGCCTGGACGGCAACGAGCGCTGGAACAGCGGCCAGTCCGCCCAGCAGTGGCAGGAGGACTGGCTCTTCCTGGTGAACCGCTACAAGGCGAACAAGCGTGTCGTCGGCGCGGACCTGCGTAACGAGATCCGCCGCGACACCCTGGACGACCCCAACTGGGGCCGGGGCGACGATCACGACGTGTACGCGGCCTTCGAGCTGGCGGGCACCCGCATCCTGCAGGCCGACCCCGACATGCTGGTCATCATGGAGGGCATCAACTGGTACGGCATCCCGCTGGACGGGCTGGACTACGGCAGGCCGATGCTGACGCCGGTCCGTCAGCTCTCGAACACCCTGATCACCTCGGGCAAGCTGGTCTACGCCGCGCACTTCTACGGCTACACCGGCCCGAACTACACGGGTGCCGAGAGCGGACCGGGGCACACCAACGACTGGCCCTACGAGGACTTCCCGCTCGAGAAGCTGAAGCAACTGGTTCACGACGAGGCCCTGTTCGTCACCCAGTCCGGCCAGCACTTCACCGCCCCCGTCTGGATCAGTGAGTTCGGTGCCGGCGGCCGGGGGTCGCAGGACACCAAGGAGAAGACCTGGTTCGGCAACTTCACCGACATCCTGGTCCAGAACGACACCGACTTCGCCATCTGGCCGCTGGTCGGATGGACCGGTCCCAACGGTGCGCCGCAGGACACCTGGGCCCTGATCTCCTACGACACCGCCGGCAAGCGGCAGAGCCTCAGTGACTCCGGCGACTGGCGGACCGCCGACTGGAACAAGCTGGTCAACGGCCCGGGGAAGACCGGCCCGGTCGCACAGGTCAACCACTGGAACATGCTCGACCTCGACTTCCGCGACCACAATGTCTCCTCCCGCATGCTCGCCCAGAGCGACTGGAGCCGCGGCTACCGCAAGGGCAACTGCCCCGACAGCCAGCGTCTGACCGGCCTCGGCCGCAGCGACAAGCGCGGCCTGTGCACCGACGCGAAACAGCCCGCCAAGGGAACCGGTGACTGGGTGGCCGTCCACGACGAGCGCTACGTCACCCACGGTGACTGGGCGGCGGGCTACAACAAGCTCCAGTGCCCCGACAACACCTTCGCCGTCGGCTACAGCGTCAACGGCAACTCCATGGCCGGCCTGCTCTGCGCGCCGTCCGCCGCACCGCTGCCGCTCAACGGCCGCAACGTCTGGTTCGACCAGGGCGACAACCGCCCGGCCACGGGCGGCTCGATCGAAAGCGACTGGGCTCCCGGCTACTACAAGGGTCAGTGCGCCGACAACGAGTACATCGCCGGCGTCGCCTTCACCTGGAAGTGGAACCACAACGGTGTTCCCGACACACTGCTCTGCCGTCCGCTGAGCTGACCCACCCCTCAGTTCCACCAGTTCGACCAGTTCCATCATCGAGGAGACCACGGCCATGCCCCGACTCGAGGTTGCCGCAGACGGCTTCCGTCTCGACGACCGACCGCTGCGGATCATTTCCGGCGGCCTGCACTACTTCCGGATCCATCCGGAACAGTGGGCCGACCGGCTTCGCAAGGCGCGCCTGATGGGACTGAACACGATCGAGACCTACGTCCCATGGAATCTCCACTCGCCCCATCCGGGTGAGTTCCGGCTGGACGCAGGTCTCGATCTTCCCCGGTTCCTCGATCTGGCCGCCGCCGAAGGCCTGCACGTACTGCTCCGCCCCGGCCCGTACATCTGCGCCGAGTGGGAGGGCGGCGGCCTTCCCTCCTGGCTGCTCGCCGACGAGGACATCGAACTGCGCAGCCGCGACCCGCGTTACCTGAAGGCGGTGGACGGCTACCTCGCTGCCCTGCTGCCGCCCGTCCTTCCCTACCTCTCCACACATGGCGGCCCGATCCTGGCCGTGCAGCTGGAGAACGAATACGGCGCGTACGGCGACGACTCCGGCTACCTGGAGGTTCTGGCGGAGCTGCTGCACCGGCACGGAGTCGACGTACCGCTGTTCACCTGCGACCAGCCCTCCGACCTGGAGCGCGGCGGCCTCGACGGTGTCCTGCGCACCGTCAATCTCGGCAGCCGGGTGGACGCCGGGCTCGCCGCACTGCGCACGCATCAGCCGTCCGGGCCGCTGATGTGCAGCGAGTTCTGGATCGGCTGGTTCGACCGCTGGGGCGGAATCCATACCACCCGCAACGCGGCCGACGCCGCCGCGGACCTCGACCGGCTGCTCGCGGCCGGCGCCTCGGTCAACATCTACATGTTCCACGGCGGCACCAACTTCGGTTTCACCAACGGCGCCAACGACAAGGGAACGTACCGTCCCACCGCCACGTCGTACGACTACGACGCGCCCCTGGACGAGGCCGGCGATCCCGGCCCCAAGTACGCCGCCTTCCGCGAGGTCATCGCCCGGTACGCGCCCGTGCCCGAGGAGCCGCTACCCGCCCCCGCGCCCAAGCTTTCCGCAACCACCGCCGAACTCACCGCATGCGCCGGACTCCTGGAGCAGTGCGAGCGGCTCGGCAGCACGGTGCACACCGACCGCCCGCAGACCATGGAACAGCTCGGCCAGTCCTTCGGGTTCATCCTGTACGAGACGACGCTCCCGGCGGCAGGGCCGGCCATCCTCCGCATCGCCCAGGTTGGCGATCGCGCCCAGGTCTTCGTCGACGGCCAGCCGGTCGGCGTCCTGGAACGCGAGAACCATGAGCACGCCCTCACCTTCCACACCCCCCGGCACGGCGCACACTTGGCCGTGCTGGTGGAGAACCAGGGCAGGGTCAACTACGGGCAGGGCATGCACGACCGCAAGGGACTGCTCGGCGAGGTCACCGTCAACGCACTGCCCCTGGACGCCTGGTACAGCCGACCGCTGCCTCTCGACGATCTGGGCCGGCTGTCCTTCACCGCGTCCGAGCCCGCCTCGCCCCCGGTCGGCCCCACGTTCCACCGCGGACACCTGGACATCGAGCAGCCGGCCGACGGCTGGATCGCCCTGGACGGCTGGACCAAGGGCCACGTCTGGATCAACGGTTTCGCACTCGGCCGGTACTGGTCCCGAGGACCGCAGACCACGCTCTACGTCCCCGCACCGATCCTGAACGCCGGCCGGAACGAGATCACGGTCCTCGAA
The DNA here is from genome assembly GCF_017353455.1 of Streptomyces laculatispora. GTDB lineage: Bacteria > Actinomycetota > Actinomycetes > Streptomycetales > Streptomycetaceae > Streptomyces > Streptomyces laculatispora. The sequence goes on along the minus strand of NZ_JAFMPZ010000088.1, from coordinate 9,488 downwards.
CTGCACGGCGCCACCACCCGCACGGTGGAGCTACGGGGAACTCCCGATCTCGGCCTCCTCGAGGACTGACGTCCGCCTTCGGAAGGCCCCGCCCGGACCCACACGAAGAGCCAGGAACTCGGTCCGCGCCGGGCTCGAACCGCTCCTGACGTTCGGCCGGCCGCGACAAGATCACCGTCCTCCACCGACGACAGAGGAATCCATGCACAGCAAGCGACGCCTCACCGAGCAGCGGCTCGACCGGGTGCTGAACCAGCGCATCCGGCCCGCGGCCCACGCCCGTACCGTCCCGGTCGAGATCGCGATCTGGAGCGTGCCGGGCGAGCCGGTCCCCGTGGCCGACGGCCTGGCCGCACCGTACGAACCCGTGACGCTCGGGCACCGGTGGGGGCCGCCCTGGTCCACGAGCTGGTTCAGGATCAGCGGCAGGGTTCCGGAGGAGTGGGCCGGCCTGCGGGTCGAGGCGGTCATCGACCTCGGCTTCAACGTCACCGGCGCGGGCTTCTCCACCGAGGGCCTGGTCTACCGGGCGGACGGCAGCGTGGTGAAAGCCCTCAACCCCCGCAACGCCTATATCCCGGTCGCCGACCCGGCGGTCGGCGGCGAGGAGTTCACCTACTACGTCGAGGCTGCCGCCAACCCCAACCTGAACGACGACCACGTCCCGTCCCGGACCGGGGACCGCCCCTCCTGGATCACGGGAGCCGGCTCCAGCAGCGCGCCCCTGTACCAGCTGCTCCGACTGGACCTGGCGGTCTTCGACGCACAGGTGTGGGAACTCGCCCAGGACCTGGACGTCCTCGGGGGCCTCATGCACGAACTGCCCGAGGCCGACCCACGCCGCTGGCAGCTCCTGAACACCATCGAGCAGGCCCTGGACGGAATCGACCTGCAGGACATCGCCGGCAGTGCCACCACCGCCCGCGAGGTGCTGCGCCCGGCGTTCGCCGCCCCCGCGGCCGCCAGCGCCCACCGCATGTCCGCCGTCGGACACGCCCACATCGACACCGCCTGGCTGTGGCCGCTGCGCGAGACCGTCCGCAAGGTCGCCAGGACGCTCTCCAACGTCACCCATCTCATGGACGAACACCCGGGCTTCCTCTTCGCCATGTCCCAGGCCCAGCAACTGGCCTGGCTCAAGGAGCACCGCCCCGAGGTCTACACCCGGGTCCAGGAGAAGGCGGACAAGGGGCAGTTCCTGCCGGTCGGCAGCCTGTGGGTGGAACCCGACACCAACATCACCGGCGGCGAGTCCCTCGCCCGGCAGCTGATCCATGGGAAGCGCTTCTACCTCGACGAGTTCGGCGTCGAGACCGAAGAGATGTGGCTGCCCGACACCTTCGGGTACAACGCGGCCATGCCGCAGCTGATGAAACTGGCGGGAATCCGCTGGTTCCTCACCCAGAAGATCTCCTGGAACACCACCAACAAGTTCCCGCACCACACCTTCTGGTGGGAAGGCATCGACGGCACCAGGATCTTCAGCCACTTCCCGCCGGTCGACACCTACAACGCCGAGATCACCGGCGCCGAACTCGCCCATGCCGTCGGCAACTTCCAGGACAAGGAGGCAGCCAACAGCTCACTGCTCCCGTTCGGCTACGGAGACGGCGGCGGCGGCCCCACCCGGGAGATGCTGGCACGAGCGGAGCGTCTCGCCGACCTGGAGGGCTCGGCCAGGGTCGTCATCGAGAGCCCCGCGGACTTCTTCGAGCGGGCACACGCCGAATACCCCGACGCGCCGGTGTGGCAGGGGGAGCTGTACCTGGAGTTCCACCGCGGCACACTGACCAGCCAGCTGAGGACCAAGCAGGGCAACCGTCGCAGCGAGCACCTGCTGCGAGAGGCCGAGCTGTGGTCGGCGACCGCCACCTCCCGCACCGGACTCGCGTACCCCTACCAGGCCCTGGACCGACTCTGGAAGACGGTCCTGCTGCACCAGTTCCACGACATCCTGCCCGGCTCCTCCATCGCCTGGGTCCACCGGGAGGCGGAGCAGACCTACGCCGCCGTCACCGCCGAGCTGCGCGCGATCACGGACGCCGCCCAGCGCGCCCTGGCCGGCGAAGGCGATCTGCCCGTGGTCTTCAACGCCGCTCCGTTCGCCCGCGACGGTGTCCCCGCCCTCGGCGCCACGCTCCGAACCCGGCCGCAGGGCCGGCCCGTCGCCCCGGTCCCCTGCGGGGACGGTTTCGCGCTGGACAACGGCCTGGTACGCGTCCGGGTCGATGCCCAGGGCCTGGTGACCTCGGCGTACGACATCGCGGACGGGCGCGAAGCGCTGGCCCCCGGTGCCGTCGCCAACCTCCTCCAGCTGCACCAGGACTTCCCCAACGAGTACGACGCCTGGGACATCGACGCCTTCTACCGCAACACCGTTCACCACCTCGTCGACGCCGAATCGGTCGAGGCACAGGAAGACGGTGTCCGGATCGTGCGGACCTTCGGTGACTCCCGCATCGAACAGCTGGTCTCCCTGTCCGAAGGCTCCCGACGCCTGGACATCGACACCGAGATCGACTGGCACGAGAAGGAGAAGCTCCTCAAGGCGGCCTTCCCGCTCGATGTGCGGGCCGACCACTCCAGCGCGGAGATCCCCTTCGGGCACGTCCGGCGCCCCACCCACACCAACACCAGCTGGGACGCCGCCAAGTTCGAGATCTGCGCCCACCGCTTCCTGCACCTCGGCGAACGGGGGTGGGGCGCGGCCGTGGTCAATGACTCGACCTACGGGCACGAGGTCACCCGGGACGTCCGCGCGGACGGCGGCACCACCACGACCGTCCGGCTCTCCCTGCTCCGCGCTCCCCGCTTCCCTGACCCGGACGCCGACCAGGGCCACCACCATCTGCGATACGGGTTCGTCATCGGCGCGGACATCGCCGACGCCGTCCGCGAGGGCTACGTGTTCAACCAGCCCGAGCGCAGCCTCCTCGGCTCGGCCGAGGTCGAGCCGCTCGTCACCGTGGACAACGAGACCGTGGTCATCGAGGTGGTCAAACTCGCCGATGACCGCTCCGGCGACATCGTCGTACGTCTCTACGAGGCATGCGGGGGACGCGCCCGAACCGTTCTGACCGCCGGATTCCCGCTGGCCTCCGCGGTCGAGACCGATCTGCTGGAGCGTGAACTCGACCCCTGCCAGAACACGGACGCCGTACAGACGGACGGCCGAGGAGTGCACCTGGCACTGCGCCCGTTCCAGATCCTCACTCTCCGGCTGAGGCCCCGGAAGAGTGACTGACCGACGCTCTCCGGTAAGGGAACTCCGGAGCCACCGACCGCACGAGTGATCAGCCAAGCCATGACCGAAGAAGGTAGGACCACTGTGCCCGTACTCCCCGCCGCCGTCCTGTTCGACATGGACGGCACGCTGGTCGACACCGAGCGTCTCTGGCTCCGGACCACGGCCGAACTCGCCGCCGATCTCGGCCACACCCTCACCGAGGAGGACCTGCCCGAGGTGCTCGGCCGCGCTGTCGACCACACCGCCGCCCACCTGTGCCGTATCACCCGGACCAGCCTCACCGCGGACGCCTTGGCCGAGATCCTCAGTGACACGTTCAGCGGCAAGGTCGCCGCCGAGGTCGTCCCCCAGCCCGGCGCACTGGCGCTGCTCGCCGAGCTGAGCGAAGCGGCCGTGCCCACCGCGCTGGTCTCGGCCTCACCCCGCCGCGTGGTGGACCTGGTCCTCGGCAGCCTCGGCGCTCACTGGTTCACCGTCACGCTTGCCGCCGAGGACACCGAGCGCACCAAGCCCGACCCCGCCCCCTACCTGGCCGCCGCCGACCGACTCGGGCTGGACCCTGCGGCCTGCGTGGCCGTCGAGGACTCTCCGACCGGGGTCGCCTCCGCGCACGCGGCGGGCTGCTCGGTGCTGGCCGTTCCCTCCACCGTGCCGATCGCCGAGGCCGACCGGATCACTTTGCTGGACAGCCTGGAACAGGCCGACCTGGCGTTGCTGTCCACACTGACCGTGGCGACGACACTGAAGTTCCCCCTTTGACCTGGACAGCTTGCCCCAGACCGTGGACGGTGCGATCCGGATGGCCCAGCCGGGCCAGTTCGCCCTGGATCCTTCGGTGCCCCCACCGGGGATTCTCGTCGGCCAGGCGCAGCACCAGCTTCCTGAGCGCGGCGACAGTCGGGGGTCGGCCGGTACGGCTGCGGCGGGCGGAGTAGTCCCCCTTCTTGGCGATCAGCTTTGCTGTGCCAGGCCAGCACGGTGCCGGGGGTGACGGGGAAGACGCCGGCCCAGCGGCGCCGCGGTATCAGCGAGGACAGCGCGGAGAACCAGAACCGGTCGGCCGTCTCGTAGCGGGTTGGGCCCTTGAGCTGACGGCGCGGGACAGTGGTCTCATGCCTCAGCACCAACGACTCGGCGTCCTCGGCAGTGTCCCGGCTCAGCAGGACAGCCGGTATGGACAGCATCATGCGAGCAGCACGGTACAACAGCGACACGATCATCCGGACAGGGTCCTAACCACCACCGACAACCATGGACACCGCTGCTCACCTGCAGCGATGACTTTACGAGCCCCACAGGGTTGAGTCCGCCATCCCGCGCGGCCGGATGCGGTGCCATATCCTGGACCGCTTTGGATGTACTTCGGCCATCCCTGTGGTCCTGCTGTGGCGGGGCGCTATTCCGGCCGTACCGGGGCCAGACGAACTTTGCAACGGCGACCTTGTCCGAGCGCTCCAGAGCCTTACGGAGCAGGACATAGGGTTTCGCAGCGACCTGACCGTCGACCGCAAGGTAGTAGCTGTCCGAAATCCGGATCGGATCGATGCTGTCCGCATCGATGAACGCGACGATCTCGATCGCCCTGGCCGTAGGGAGCGGCATCTGGCCGAGTTCCTCGTCCGTGACCGGCACGGTCTCGCCCTGCGAGGTTTCGTAGCCCTTGCCGATCTCGTCCTGCGACAGCGTCTCACCGTCGAGGTCGCCCTTCCGGGTCCGCAACCGGGCCATGTCGATCAGGTGCACCTGATCGAAGTGGATCGCATGGTCCTCGGTCGCACTGACCACCTTGATAGGGATGGTGACCAGCCCAAAGCTGATGAGGTTGTAGTCCTCTGGGTCGCGCGAGGTGGTGGGACGTCGTACACAGAAGGTATGAGCGAGGAACCGACGTCTTGGCATCCAGGCGAGATCGTGCCCGAGAGCGGCATCTACGAGTGTGACTGCGGGGCGGGCCATCACTGGAGTACGGATGTGAAGGGGCATCGCTTCCCGCCGCTGCCGGCAGGCTGCTCGGGCGGCGCGTGGGCGTTGCGGACGGACGCGCACCCCGACTCCTGACCCAGACGTGCTGCCGGACGGTCTCGACTTTGACCGTAGAGGGTAGGCCATCGCCGTCCTGCCCGGGCACGGTTCAGGCCGCCGACCGCGGCCGGTATCGGCATGATTGTCCGGCACCTGGCGGCACGGCTCTCTGCCTGACCTCCCAGGTCGGCGACCTGCTGGAGCCTCAGTCCCCCGAGTGACATCTGCTGCACGGAACACCGCGGCGAGGTCTCTCAGGTCAGAAAGGGAGGTCGTCAGCAGAGGAGGCGACTCGGCCGCCACACTCGCAGGACTGTACTGGGCGACTCTGGGCCGGGTCCGTCGAAGCGGACCAAGCGCGGAGTCGCCGGTCGTCGCCCCGGCAGTCACGCCGCGACGGCTGACGACAGGGCCTTGTACCGGTGAACCAGACGCTGAGGACTGACGGTGCCGATGAGCCCTTCGACCTGATCGAGCAACTCCTGTGCGTGGTCTCGGTCTCCGCACTTGTGGACGGTGTCGGTCAGGTCGAGAACGGCGTGGAGACGGTCGCGCGGGTAGTCGGTCGAGGCCGCTTTGACGCGGCTGCTCAGGAAGGGCACGGCCCGTGACGGCTGGTCGCAAGCGAGCCAGGCCCGGCCGGTACCGGCGTCCACGGAGTCCGTCGTCAGCCAGGTCGCCCACCACGGTGTGCGCTCGTCGGGGGAGCTGAGGTTGAGCAGCGCTTCGTCGCGGAACCGACAGCCTGAGGGTGTTGGCGTGCGTCGAAGAGCATCCAGCCGACCTGCTCGCTCAGCTCGATGTATGCGGCTTGGATCCGGTCGATGAGCGGTCCGCGGCCGCGGACCTGCGCGACCACCCGGGAAGTGCTCTGCCAGATGCCGAGGCCCCAGGTGAGGTCGCCGCTGGCACTCCCGGTGGAGTCGTCCATCTACCGGACGTCCCGGACGGCGCTTTCGATCGAGCGGACGAGCTTCTCGTTCAGGCGCGTGGCGGCTGGCGCGGCGCTGGCCTCCGCTCGGGCCGAGCAGGAGCGTGAGAGCGGGCGCGGTGGCTGCCGCTCCGGTGAGGCTGAGCAGGTTTCGGCGGTCCATGATGTCTCCTTGGCTGATCTCGTGGAGCAGAGCCTCCAGGGGGGCGTCTCCGGGCGCGTCGAGGTGACGGTGACGATTCCGAGGACGATGTAGGTCCCATCCGACGTCGGACGCGGTGATGCGCCGTCCGGCCCTGGCGGTGAGCACGGCCAGGGCGTCCGCCTGGTGGTCAGGCTGCGGGTGTTCACGAGTGGGTGTGAGGCGCGGCGATGAAGCCCGTCGGTGATCATTTCCCGTCTCACCGGAGATCGTTCCCCACCGCTGCGCGAACGCTCGAACCCGGGCGGTCGACGCACCCGGAAGGCCGCGGGACCGGCCGGGCATCCGGCCCCTCCCTGGTGGCCGGAGGCGCGGTGCTCGACCACGATTGCGGCAAGAGCACGCGAGGCCTCTGACACGTGGGACGGTTCCGATGGATGTTCCGATGGACGCGGAGCGAGAGCGTCCCGGGGGCGGTGGTGACTGCACAGGCCTGGACCGCAGGCGGTTCCTCGGGGCGACCGCGGCGGCCGGGGTCTGGGCCGCGGGCACGATGCTGGCAGGCTGCGACATGGCGTCCGGCGGCGACCCGGGTGCGTCGGCCGGTCCGTCCGAGGTTTCCCGTCCGGGCGACTCCGGCTGGCGCATCCGTTCGGCGGGTCCGCCCGAGGCCGCTCTCGGCTATACCGACAAGGTGAGCGTCCTGCCGGGCGAGGACTTCGGGCTGTACGTGTCCACCACTGCGCCTGGGTTCCGCGTCTCGGCGTACCGGATGGGCTGGTACAAAGGCGCGCAGGCCCGCCTGGTCTGGCACTCCGGCAGGGTGGCCGGGCGCATCCAGGGAGAGCCGGGTCTGGCTCCCAGGACGCGCACGGTGCGGGCGGACTGGAAGCGTACGGTCCTCGTACACACCGACGGCTGGCCGGAGGGTGCCTACCTGCTCCGCCTCGACGCGGAGAACGGTCACCAGCGATACGTCCCCCTGATCGTTCGCTCGGCGACCGCCAGGGGGAAGACCCTGCTGATCCATGCCCCGGCGACCTGGCAGGCGTACAACCTGTGGGGCGGCCATAACCTTTACGAGGGCGCCGACGCGTCGTACGGGACGCGTGCCCTGGCCGTCTCCTTCGCCCGGCCGTACGACAGCAACGGAGCCGAGAAGTTCCTGGTGTACGAGCGGGCCATGGTCGTCCTCGCGGAGCGGCTGGGCATACCGCTGGCGTACACCACCGGCATCGACATCCACCGCGATCCTGCGGTGCTGCGGAATGCAGTGTCCGCGGTCACGCTCGGCCACGACGAGTACTGGACACCTCAGCAGCGGCAGTCCATGACCCGGGCCCGCGACGCCGGCACCAACCTGGCCTTCCTCGGCGCCAACACCTGCTTTCGCCGGATCAGGATCGAGGACGGGGACCGCACCGTGGTCTGCTACAAGACCGACTACCGCCACGATCCCCTGTATCCTCGCCACGGCGCCCTGGTGACCACCGACTTCCGCCAGGTACCCGATCCCGACCCGGAATCGTCTTTGACGGGAGTCCTCTACGAGGGCTATCCCACAAACGCTCCCTATGTCGTACGCAACGCCGGTCACTGGCTCTTCGCGGGCACCGGAGTGAAGCAGGGCGACTCCTTCCCCCACCTCGTCGGCGTCGAGTACGACCGTGTCACCCCGGGAGCACTTCCGGACGCGCCGATCGAGATCATCGCCCACTCCCCCCTGGTCTGCAACGGCAGGCGAAGCCACTCCGATTCGGCGTACTACACGGTGCCGAGCGGGGCCGGCGTCTTCGCGTCCGGGACGATGCGGTGGGTCGAGGGCCTCATGGCCGGGACGGGGGAGAACGGCCGCAACCACGGCATGGACGCGCGCACCGGAGCCTTCGTGACCCGCACCACCGAGAACCTGCTCCGGGCCTTCGCGGAGGGACCGGCCGCGAAGACCAGGCCGGCACCCCGCGACAACGTGCGCGAGGTCTACGGCTCGGCGTGAGACGGACGCCCAGCACCGGCTCCGGAGTCAACCCCTGTGGGGCGAAATGAACTTGTCAGTGACGACGACACCGAGTGCGTCAGTCGCCCGAGCTTGGGGCGGCAGAGTCGGACTTGACATTCCGCCCATGAGGCCGTGCCGACTATGGCGGACACGAACATCTCCAAGAGGGCGGTTCGTAGCTCTTTAAGTGGTTATGTGGGTGCCTGATGGTGTGAGTGAGGGCGGAATCAGCTGACCCGACAGGCTCGGCGATGCGAGAGGATGCAGTTCAGCCCCTCACAAGAGAGCGAGACCAGCGGTGACTAATGCGGCCCCAGTGAACCTGATCGACATGGGCGACGCGGACGGCAACCACTGCGTCGTCCGTGTGACCGGCCGCGCCCAGCCCTGAGTGCTGACCGGCCACGATGTTCTGCACGCTGATGTCCTGGTCTCCGCGAGCTTTGTCGATGCCAGACTCGAGCTCTACCTGATCCAGCAGGATCTCGATACCTCGCAGCGCGAACTGACCCAACTCGTACCGGGCAAGGGCGCAACCATCGGCGGCGACCGCGGGTTGAGTCTCCACTTCTTCATGCACCAGGACCGCACGTGGTCGTTGACGGTCGAGGACCCCGACCGCATAACCCTGGCGCTAGGAATCGGATATCAGGAGACGTGGACCCAAGACCACCACCAGCGACTTCACCTCGTCCGAGAAACCTGGCCCAGCGAAGTAGTGGAGACGGCGCCCATGGCCTACGAGTGGAGCCCTAACCGCAAGAGCTAAGTCGCGACGAATGACCCACTCCGGCAAGCACCGCAGCCATGGCCTGCACTTTCTCGCCCTGACCGACGAGAACGGGCGCCTGATCTGGCTATCCGCCGCCCGGCCCGGTCGCACCCACGACAACACCGCCGCCCGCCACGACCACATCCTGGCCCACCTGCGCGCCGCCGGCCTCGGGGCGCTGGCCGACCTCGGCTTCCGTGGCCTGGACAACGACATCCTCGACCCTGTGATCGTCACCGGCTACACCGCCACCCGCACCCACAAGCTCACCCCAGGCCAGAAGGAAGCCAACCGCGTCCTCGCCGCCGGACGCGCACCGGTCGAACACGGTTTTGCCCACCTCAAGAACTGGCGAATCCTCACCAAACTCCGCAC
>NZ_JAFMPZ010000087.1 GCF_017353455.1 Streptomyces laculatispora | reverse complement strand
GGAAGAGCCCTCCGCCGCCGACGCCGAAGAAGACCCGGGTGCGGCAGTCGGGATCGGCGGACAGCAGGAGGCAGCGCAGGCCCGCCGTGTACTCGTGTGCTTCGAGCCCGAGTTCGGCGGCGGAGGGCTCTTCCGGCTGCGCGACGGCAGCTGGCAGGACCTCGAACCCGAGGTTCCGCACCCCGGCGAACTCGCCGGGGAGGGGGTGGTCGGCTTCGGCTCGGCGTCGTCCCCCGAGAGCGGGCCCGACGGCGAGCGGCTGACCATGGACCTGGGGATCACCACCGCCCCGGCCCCGTACGTCGAGAGCCCGGTCCCGCCGCCCGCCGAGCCCTTCCGGTTCCGGGCCTCGGTCGCCCGGCCGGGCGACACCCTGCTGCTGTGCAGCAACGGTCTGGCGGATCCGCTGCGCGACGAGCCGGCGCTGGCCGATGAGCTCGCCGAGCGCTGGGCACCCGGCCGGGCGCCGGGTCTCGCGGCGTTCCTCGCGGACACCCAGCTCAGGGTCAAGGGTTACGCCGACGACCGGACGGCGGTCGGCGTCTGGGAGGCGTAACCGCGCGCGCCATGGGTTGATGGACTCCGGGGGAACCCGTCCGGCCGGGGTTTCGCGCCCCGGAGTCCGGACACCCGAACGTGCACGGAGCAACAGGCAGAGGGAGCACGCACCCATGGCCAAGCAGAACGTGTCGGAGCAGTTCGTCGACATCCTCGCCCGCGCGGGAGTCAAGCGCCTGTACGGGGTCGTCGGCGACAGCCTCAACCCGGTCGTCGACGCCATCCGCCGGCACTCGGGGATGGAATGGGTCCAGGTCAGACACGAGGAGACGGCCGCGTTCGCCGCCGGTGCCGAGGCGCAGATCACCGGCACGCTGGCGGCCTGCGCCGGATCGTGCGGCCCCGGCAATCTCCACCTCATCAACGGCCTCTACGACGCACACCGCTCCATGGCGCCCGTGCTCGCGCTCGCCTCGCACATCCCGTCGAGCGAGATCGGCCTCGGCTACTTCCAGGAGACCCATCCGGAGCTGCTCTTCCAGGAGTGCAGCCACTACAACGAGATGATCTCCAACCCGCAGCAGATGCCGCGGCTGCTCCAGACGGCCATCCAGCACGCGATCGGCCAGGGCGGTGTCAGCGTCGTCTCGATGCCGGGCGACATCGCCTCGCAGCCCGCACCGGAGAAGTCGATCGAGCACGCGATGGTCACCTCGCGGCCCACCGTGCGGCCGGGCGACGAGGAGATCGAGAAGCTCTGCCGCATGGTCGACGAGGCCAAACGGGTGACGCTGTTCTGCGGAAGCGGGACGGCGGGCGCGCACGCCGAGGTGATGGAGTTCGCCGAGCGGGTGAAGGCCCCGGTCGGCCACGCGCTGCGCGGCAAGGAGTGGATCCAGTACGACAACCCGTACGACGTCGGGATGAGCGGCCTGCTCGGCTACGGCGCGGCCTACGAGGCCACCCACGAGTGCGATCTGCTGATCCTGCTCGGTACGGACTTCCCGTACAACGCCTTCCTGCCCACCGATGTGAAGATCGTCCAGGTCGATGTGCGGCCCGAGCACCTGGGCCGCCGCTCCAAGCTCGATCTGGCGGTCTGGGGCGATGTCCGCGAGACGCTCCGCTGTCTGACCCCGCGGGTGAAGGCGAAGACCGACCGCAAGTTCCTCGACCGGATGCTCAAGAAGCACGCCGACGCGCTGGAGGGCGTGATCAAGGCGTACACCCGCAAGGTCGACAAGCACATCCCGATCCACCCGGAGTACGTGGCATCGGTGCTGGACGAACTCGCCGACGAGGACGCGGTGTTCACGGTCGACACGGGCATGTGCAACGTCTGGGCGGCCCGCTATCTGTCGCCGAACGGCAAACGCCGGGTGATCGGTTCGTTCAGCCACGGCTCGATGGCCAACGCGCTGCCGCAGGCCATCGGAGCGCAGTTCACGGACCGGAACCGGCAGGTCGTCTCGATGTCCGGGGACGGCGGATTCACCATGCTGATGGGGGACTTCCTGACCCTCGTCCAGTACAACCTGCCGGTGAAGGTCGTTCTGTTCAACAACTCCGCGCTGGGCATGGTCGAACTGGAGATGCTGGTGGCCGGACTGCCGTCGTTCGGTACGACCAACAAGAACCCGGACTTCGCGGCGATCGCGCGGGCCTCGGGGGCGTACGGCGTACGTGTCGAGAAGCCCAAGGAGCTCGAAAGCGCCCTGAAGGACGCCTTCAGGCACAAGGGGCCGGCCCTCGTCGACGTCGTCACCGACCCCAACGCGCTCTCCATCCCGCCGAAGATCAGCGCGGACATGGTGACCGGCTTCGCGCTCTCCGCGAGCAAGATCGTGCTGGACGGCGGAGTGGGCCGGATGGTCCAGATGGCCCGCTCCAACCTCCGGAACATGCCCCGCCCCTGACCCGCGACGGCCGGGAAGGGCGCCGACGCGGGCCGGGGCGGTTCCTCACGCGGGGGTCAGCCGCACCGTCAGGATCTGGAACGGCCGCAGCGTCAGGGCGAGGCCGTGCGCGTCGGCCGCCGCCGCGTGCAGCGGCCGTTCCAGCAGGTCGGTGATCTGCGCCGTGACGACGGGGAACGAGGCCCGGAGTGTCGCGTCGGCCCGGCCGCCGGCCGACTCGTACAGCCGGACGATGACATCGCCGCTGCGGTCCTCGGCCAGCTTCACCGACTCCACGGTCACCGCCGGATGGCCGGTCGCCACGACCGACGGAACCGCCGGGGCGACCGCGGCGCGCAGCGGCAGATTGAGCGCCAGCCCCTCCCGGACCGCGTCGGTGATCTCCACGCCGGGCGCCAGCGCGTACCGGAACCGGTGCGTGCCGAGGTCGGTTGCCGGGTCGGGGCTGTGCGGGGCGCGCAGCAGCGTGAGCCGTACGGTCGTGCCGAGGCCCGTGGTGTGCGGGGTCCGGGTCACCTCGTGCCCGTACGTCGAGTCGTTGAGCAGCGCGATGCCGTAACCCGGCTCGGCGACCCGCAGCCAGCGATGGGCGCAGATCTCGAAACGGGCCGCATCCCAGCCGGTGTTGTCATGGGTCGGCCGGTGGACGTGGCCGAACTGGATCTCGGACGTCGACCGTTCGGCGTGCACATCGAGCGGGAACGCCGCCTTGAGGACCTTCTCCGACTCCTGCCAGTCCACCTCGGTCTCGATGTCGACCTGCCTGCTCCCCGCGGCCAGCCGGATCTCCTGCACGATCCTGGACGCGCCGAACGCACGCACCACTCGCACGGCCGCCCGCAGCGGTCCCTCCTCCACCAGCTCGACCAGCTCGGCGTCGGTCAGGTCGGTGCGTGAGCGGCGGTAGTGGACGTCGATGTCCCAGGCGTCCCAGTTGTTCGGGTGGTCCGGGTGCAGCTGGAGGAGGTTGGCCCGATGGCCGGGGACCAGGACCTCGCGGCCCGCCGCCAGGTCGAGGACGGAGGCGATCAGCCCGTCCCGGTCGACGGTGACGCGCAGCAGTCCGTTGTCGAGGACGGCCCCCTCGTCCGCGGAGGCGTCGGCCGAAACCCCCTGCTCCGGGACGGCCGCACCGTCCAGCGGTCCCGCGCCGAGCCCCGGCGACTGGGCGAGAACCGCGGTGCGCCCCTCGCCCAGCGACTGCGCATGAGCCCCGGACGGCAGCACCGCACTCGCCTCGGCGTCCAGCTCGACGACCTGACTGCGTGGGTATGGCGAGGAGTTGAGAGCCACCAGGCCCTGCGCCGCACCGAGCGCCGTCACCGCCTCCGCCACCAGGTCCGCCAGTTCCCCGCGCACCTGCTCATAGGTGTCACGGGCCTCGCGGTGCACCCAGGCGATGGACGAGCCCGGCAGGATGTCGTGGAACTGATGGAGCAGGACCGTCTTCCAGATCCGGTCCAGCGCCTCGTACGGGTAGCGGTACGCGGGTGCCCGCAGGGCCGCCGCGGTCGCCCACAACTCGGCCTCTCGCAGGAGGTGTTCGCTGCGGCGGTTGCCCTGCTTGGTCTTCGCCTGAGTGGTGTACGTCGCCCGGTGCAGCTCCAGGTACAGCTCACCCGACCAGACCGGCGCCTGCGCCCCGTACTCCTCCTCGGCCGCGACGAAGAACGCCGACGGCTTCTCGATTGTGACCCGCGGGGACCCCTCCAGATCGCTGAGCCTGCGGGCCTTCTCCAGCATTTCCCGGGTCGGACCGCCGCCGCCGTCACCCCAGCCGAACGGCATCAGGGAGCGGGTGGCCCGTCCCTTGTCCGTGAAGTTCTTCTCGGCGTGAGCGAGTTCGAGGCCGTGGAAGTGGGCGTTGTAGGTGTCCACAGGCGGGAAGTGGGTGAAGAGCCGGGTGCCGTCGATGCCCTCCCACCAGAAGGTGTGGTGCGGCATCCTGTCGGTCTGGTTCCACGACAGTTTCTGCGTCAGGAACCACCGGACTCCCGCCAGCCGGGCCAGCTGCGGGAACGCGGCGGTGCAGCCGAAGGAGTCCGGCAGCCAGATCTCCTCGGTCTCCACCCCCAGCTCCTGCTCGAAGAACCGCTTCCCGTGCACGATCTGCCGGGCCAGCGCCTCGCCGCCGGGCAGATTGGCGTCGGACTCCACCCACATCGAACCGACGGGCTCCCACTGCCCGTCCGCCACCGCCCGCACGATCCGCTCCCAGATGTGCGGCTGGTGCTCCTTGACCCAGGCGTACTGCTGGGCCTGCGAACAGGCGAACACCAGCTCCGGGTAGTCCTTGGCGAGCGCGGTGACATTGGCGAACGTGCGGGAGGCCTTCCGCACCGTCTCGCGCAGCGGCCACAGCCACGCCGAGTCGATGTGCGCGTGCCCGGTGGCCGAGATCCGGTGCGCGCTCGCCGAAGCGGGCCTGGACAGGACCTCGGCCAGCTCGGCCCGTCCGGCCGCCGCCGTACCGGACACATCGTGCAGATCGAGCGCGTCGAGCATCCGCTCCAGTGCCCGCAGGATCTCGTGCCGCCGCGACCGGTCGGTGGGCAGCTCCCGCATCAGCTCGGACAGCACCTCGATGTCCAGTACGAGATGCCAGACGCCCTCGTCCAGCACGGCGAGATCCGCCGACGTGAACCGGTAGAGCGGATCGTCGCCCGCCGTCAGTACGTCCCCGAGCGGCGTCGGCTCGAATCCGTGTTCCAGTACTGCCGGGTTGGCCGCCGCCTCCAGCAGGAGGGAGACCCGCTCGCCACCCGCGGCGGGTGCGCCGACGGTCAGATGGCGGTTGCGGGGATGGACGCCCTTCAGCGGAATGCCCTCGGTGTCGTACAGCATCCCCTCGGCCTGGAAGCCGGGCGCCTGACCGGAGAAGCCCGGATCGACCACCACCTCGACCCGCCGGCCGGCCCATTCCCGCGGCACCGCACCGTCGAGCCGGAACCAGCTGGTGGTCCACGGACTGCCCCACGCGGTCCCGGCCGAGAACGGTTCATAGCGCGCCCCGAGCGCTTGTGCCACCGGAACGGGCTCGCCCGGTGCATGCCACACCGCCAGCGTGAGCGGGGTCCGCGCCGCGTACTCGGCGGGGCGGATGAACTGGCGGAGGGCCCGCTCCAGCCGGCCCTCCACCAGTGTGCTGTCGTCGTGCATGTCGCTCCTCGTCGTCGGCACCCCGCGCGGTCGAGGGCTTGCATTCCCCGATGGGGGGCATCCACCCATCACGGGTCACCGGCCGCCGAATCCGCCGGTCGTGAGGGGGCACACTCTGTCTGACAGCACGTCATATCCGGCGTGATGACGACCTCTTGGCACCCTCTGAGCAATGTGACATATTACTGATGTGTTCACGAGACAGCCTTTGGACGTTGTCGTGGTCGGGGCCGGAGTGGTCGGCGCCGCCTGCGCCTACTACGCAGCCCGGTCCGGACTCTCGGTCGCGGTGGTG
>NZ_JAFMPZ010000483.1 GCF_017353455.1 Streptomyces laculatispora | reverse complement strand
GCGGTCACCGCCGCGGCCACGGCCCGCCGCACCGCACCCGGGTCCACCGGGTCGTCGGTGAACTCGCGCACCGTACGCCGCTGGGTCATCGCCTCCCGGACCGCCTCGGACGTCCCCAGCCGGAACATGTCGTCGGCCGCGACCCGCACCATCGCCCGTGCGCCCCCGGCACCGGCCGGGTCCACGACATGGCCGAGCCCGCGCACCACCGCCACCGGCAGCCCGTTCGCCTTGCCCTTGACCAGATCGCCGGCCGAGGCCAGTTCGTCGGCGGTGGCGACCACGGTCGCGCTCAGCGGATTGCCGTACGCGTCGCTCCCGCCCCGCAGATCGTCCAGCACCCGCACCCCGGCCGCCCCGATCGCGACATCGGTCAGCCCGTTGCGCCACGGGCGCCCGAAGGTGTCGGTGACGATGACGCCGACCTCGACGCCGAGCATGTCCCGCAGCCCCTCCCGGATCGCCCGCGCCGAAGCGTCGGCGTCCTCGGGCAGCAGCAGGACCGTTCCGGCGGGGGTGTTGGAGGCGTCGACCCCGGCCGCGGCCATGACCAGGCCCTGCCGGTTCTCGACGATCCGCAGCGTGCCGCGCCGCGCCACCACCCGGACCGTCTCGGCGTCGATCGCCGCCTCCCGGTCGGTGGCCTCGACGATCCGGCCCTCCGCCTTGGAGACGATCTTCGAGGTGACCAGCAGTACGTCACCGTCGGCGAGACCGGGCCCGGTGGCGGCGATCAGCTTGGCGAGATCGTCCCCGGCCCGGACCTCGGGCATCCCGGGCAGCGCCCACACCCGGAACGAGGGCGCGGCGTCCGGGGCCGCGCTCATGCCCGTACCTCTTCGGCGAGAACCAGCGCCTGCCGCGCCATCTCGGCCGTGGCGGCGACATCGGTCATCATCAGCGGTACGGAACGGCAGCGGATGCCCGCGGACTCCACCTCGTCCACCGAGCCCGCGTCCACGGTGTCGACGAGCCAGCCGTCGAGCAGCCCGGAGCCGTAGTGCTGGGCGACCGCCGCGGCCGTCGACTCGACGCCCACCGCGGCGAGCACCTTGTCCGCCATCCCGCGCACCGGGGCGTCACCGACGATGGGGGAGAGGCCGACGACCGGCACCCCGGCCTCGGCGATGGCCTCCCGGATACCGGGCACGGCGAGGATGGTCCCGACGGACACGACGGGGTTCGACGGCGGGAAGAGGATGACGTCGGCCGAGGAGATCGCCTCCAGGACACCCGGCGCCGGCTTGGCCTGCTCGGCACCGACGGGCACGATCGCCTGGGCCGGGACGGAGGCGCGCAGCTTCACCCAGTACTCCTGGAAGTGGATGGCTCTGCTCTCGCCGTCGACATCGACCGCCACATGCGTCTCGATCCGGTCGTCGGACATCGGCAGCAGCCGGACCCCCGGCTTCCAGCGCGCACAGAGCGCCTCCGTGACGGCGCTCAGCGGATAGCCCGCGCCGAGCATCTGCGTACGGACGATATGGGTCGCGAAGTCACGGTCGCCGAGCCCGAACCACTCGGGTCCCACGCCGTAGGCCGCGAGTTCCTCCTTGACGTGGAAGCTCTCGTCGGTCCGGCCCCAGCCCTGGTCCTCGTTGATGCCACCGCCGAGGGTGTACATCACGGTGTCGAGGTCGGGGCAGACCTTGAGCCCGAACAGATGGATGTCGTCACCGGTGTTGCCGATCACCGTGATGTCCGCGTCGGGCGCGGCCTCCTTGAGGCCACGCAGAAAACGAGCACCACCGATACCGCCGGCCAGAACCACAATGCGCATGCGGACAGTTTGTCAGGCGAAGCGCGGTACCCGGCGGCGGGCCGTCAGACGGTGGCCGCGGACGGGGTGCACTGGGCGGAGTGCATCGGCATGTCGGTCAGTCCGGGGTAGTAGATGTGCAGGCTGACCGCCGGTTCGAGGGAGTCGTTGACCACCTCGTGGGCGTAGCCGGGGGCGAAGACACGCTGGGCGCCGTGGCCCAGCGTCCGCTTTCCGCGGTCCGTACGCTCTGTCAGTTCGCCCTCCAGCACGGTCAGGACGCCGGAGGACAGGCCGTGGTCGTGCAGTCCGCTGCCCTGGCCCGGGATCCAGCTGAGCAGCCAGACGTCGTAGCCGAGCGGGGTCTCCCCTGCTCGATCGGAGCCGGGAGCTTGGGGAAAGCTGAGCAGCCGGTGGTACCAGCGGGTGGTGGCGTCGTACTGGACGAGCGGGGCCCACCGGGAGCGGTCACCGGCGATGGAGCGGGCGAGCCCGGCGAACTCCGCCACCGTGGCGGGGTGCTCACGGGCGGGGCGCAGGAGGTGCTGGACCTCAAGGAGGTCGCCGGCGATCTGGAGGTCGCTGTAGCTGTTCATGGGTGCGGTGGTTCCTCGGCAGGAGTGCACGGAAGTGCGGGTGCGGATGCAGGGGTGTCGCGAGACCACGGGGACCGGGTGACCAACGGCCGCGAAGGCCGCAGGGGAGGATCCGGGGGTCCGGGATGAGCTGCGTCTGGCTGGAGCGCGAAGGCTTCAACAGCTGAGACAGCTGGAACAGCAACAGCGAGCCTGGACAGCGCTGCGGAACCCACGGATGTGGGTGACGCGCATCGCTGAGGTCGCTGGCATGACATCAAGGAGAGCTGAAGGACCTCGGGCTGTCAACCCAATGGCCGATTTGGGGTCAATGTTTCACCTCATCCGGTTGCGCCGGGCGGAGAAAGGTTTGTTCAGCGCTCGCGGCGGAGATGTGGCGCAGCAGACGCACCCGTAAACGTGGTCGCGGCCCCGTGACCCGACTGTGATCCTGATCGCTTCGGTGATCGAATTGCAACGTGTCCCCCCTCCGGGGAGTTTCCCTCAGTGACGGGTGGGTACACGACGAAGCCCATGGCGGATGTCAGGTTTTTGGTGATTTGAACACTTTCCGCATACCCTTGGTGCCGCAGAGTGAATACCGGGCCCAATAGCAGATCTGCGCTTGACTGGCACGAAGCTACACACTTGTAATTTCACTCGTGTCGTTCGGCCGATTCGGTAACGGCCGCATCACGGGGACGCAAGAGACAGACGAGGGGCGCACATGACCGAGCTGTTCCAGCAACTGCTGGTCGAGGACGCGGACGAGGAACTCGGCTGGCAGGAGCGCGCACTGTGCGCCCAGACCGACCCCGAGTCCTTTTTTCCCGAGAAGGGCGGATCCACCCGCGAGGCCAAGAAGGTCTGCCTCGCCTGTGAAGTCCGGTCCGAATGCCTTGAGTACGCCCTTTCCAAAGACGAGCGGTTCGGCATCTGGGGCGGTCTTTCCGAGCGCGAGCGACGGCGCCTGAAGAAGGCCGCGATCTGACGCGCGGCAGCCGGGGCACCCGGGACACCGGGCCCGGAAGGGCCCGGCCCGTGGGTGCCTGACCCGAAGAGCCCGACCGGAAGGTGCCGGGCCCGAAGAGCCTGACCCGAAGAGCCGGCCCGAAGATGCCGGACTCCGGGAGCGGACCGTTCCCCGGCCGCGCTCCCCGGCCCCGCTCGCCCAATGGCCCGCCGCCTGCATCCTGCCCGCAGGCGGCGGGCCATTGCCGTGCCCGCGGCTGCCTCCCCGGGCCCGGGCCGCCGCTCTCGGCCGCTGTGCCGTCGCCCTCGTTCAACCGCTCCGCGCCGCCCCGGTTATCCGTACCGTTAGTGTGGGGCCCCGTCCGAGACGCGCCAACGACCCGACAGGGCGCGCGTGTACACCGATGCAGCCCCCGGGGGTACGTTCCCCCGGACCCGGCCGGAGGGCCCGTACCTCGATGTCCGTGCACAGCCATTCGACGGCGCCGTACGCGGCCGCCGCCGCCCCAGAGTTCCCCCGGCATGTCGTCACCGCCGTGCTCGTCTCCCACGACGGCGCGCGCTGGCTGCCCGACGCACTCGCCGGGCTGCTCGGGCAGGAACGCCCCGTGCAGAGCGTCGTCGCCGCCGACACCGGCAGCGCCGACGACTCCGCGCAACTGGTCACCGAGGCGCTCGGCGCCGACCGCGTCCTGCACCTCGCGCGACGTACGGGCTTCGGCACCGCCGTCGACGAGGCGAGCCGCACCGCCGGTGTCCTCACCCCGGACGACCTGCCGTACCTGAAGCGCCCCAGCGGCTGGGACCCGGTCACCAGATCCTGGCGCGACGACGCCTACGACCTGCCCGAACTGCCGCACGGCGAACCGGTGCAATGGCTCTGGCTGCTCCACGACGACTGCGCGCCCGATCCCGACGCACTCGCCGAGATGCTCCGCGTCGTCGACAACGACCCGCACGCGGCGATCGTCGGCCCCAAGCTCCGGGGCTGGTACGACCGCAGGCAGCTCCTCGAAGTCGGGGTCTCCATCGCCAACAGCGGGCGCCGCTGGACCGGACTCGACCGGCGCGAGCAGGACCAGGGCCAGCACGACCAGGTCCGTACCGTCCTGTCCGTCTCCACCGCGGGCATGCTGATCCGCCGTGACGTGTGGGAGGAGCTCGGCGGGTTCGACCGCAGGCTTCCCCTGATGCGCGACGACGTCGACCTGTGCTGGCGCGCTCACATGGCCGGCCACCGGGTGCTCGTCGCCCCCGACGCCGTCCTGCGGCACGCCGAGGCGTCCGCCCGCGAACGCCGTCCCATCGACTGCGCCGGGCGTTCCGTCTCCAGCCCGCACCGTGTCGACAAGGCCGGCGCCGTCTACACGATGCTGGTCAACGCCCGCGGCAAGCTGTTGCTCTGGGCGCTGCTCCGGCTGGTGCTCGGCACCCTGCTGCGTACGCTCGCCTACCTCGTCGGCAAGGTGCCCGGCCAGGCGCTCGACGAGGTCGCCGGACTCCTCGGCACCCTGCTGCGGCCCGGACGGATCCTCGCGGCCCGCCGCCAACGCGGCAAGGGCGCCATCGACCCGGCCGAGCTGCGCGGGCTCTTCCCGGCGCCCGGCGCCACCGTCCGCGCGACCGTGGAACAGGTCGCCGGGAACTTCGGCCGCTCCACGGAGGCCGAGACCGGCGGCTCGCGGCACGGCGCCGTCGAGTCCGGACCGGGCGGCGACGACGCCGACTTCCTGGAGATCGACCAGTTCGCCAAGTTGAAGCGGGTCGGGCGCAAGCCGGGCCCGGTGCTCTTCGCCGTCCTGCTCCTGGTCTCGCTCGTCGCCTGCCGCAGCCTCATCGGCGGCGGCGCGCTGGCCGGCGGCGCCCTGCTGCCCGCACCCGGCGACGTCTCCGAGCTGTGGGGCCGGTACGCGGACGGCTGGCACACCGTGGGCACCGGCGGCACCCAGACCGCACCGCCCTACCTGGGCGTGATCTCGGCCCTGTCCGCGCTGTTCCTCGGCTCCACCGGATTCGCGCTCACCCTGCTGCTGGTCTTCTCGGTCCCGCTCGCCGGGCTCACCGCGTACTTCGTCTCCCGCCCGCTGATCCCCTCGCGGCTGCTGCGGGCCTGGGCGAGTGTCGCGTACGCCTTCCTGCCCGCCGCGACCGGCGCCCTGGCGACCGGCCGGCTCGGCACCGCCGTACTGCTCGTCCTGCTGCCCCTGATCGCCCGCGCGGCCGTCTCCGCACACGGGATGCGCGGCGGCGGCGCCAGCCGCGGCAGCTGGCGCGCGACCTGGGCTTACACCCTGCTCCTCACCCTCACGATGGCGTTCACCCCCATCGTGTGGCCGCTCGCCGTGGTCCTCGGCGTCGGTGTCCTGGCGCTGCGCCGCAACGACATCACGGCCTACGGACTCCGCTTCCTCGCCGCCGTCGGCACCCCGCTGCTCGTCCTGGCGCCCTGGTCGCTCTCGCTCCTGACCAGCCCCTCGTCCTTCCTGGAGGAAGCGGGCCTTCAGACCGGTACGGGATCGGCCTCCGCCCTCGACCTGCTCGGGATCAGCCCCGGCGGGCCCAAGGCGGCGGGCGGCGTCCTGCTGCTCGGCATCGTGCTCGCGGCGCTGGCCGCGCTGCTGCGCGGAGAGCGGCAGTTCGCGGTCCGGACCGCCTGGGCCGTCGCCCTGGTGGGCCTGGCCTTCGCCGGGCTCGCCAACGGCTCGGGCTGGGCGGGACCGGCCACCCTCGTCTACGGCGCCGCGCTCATCGCCGCCGCGCTGGTCGGCGCGGACGGTGCCCGGGTACGCGTCGCCGAACTCAGCTTCGGCTGGCGCCAGCCGGTCGCCGTCCTGATCGCGCTCGCCGCGGGGATCGCCCCCGTGCTGGCCGCCTGCGGCTGGATGATCGGTGGCGCCGCGGGCCCGCTGGAGCGGCGCGACCCGGTGCAGGTGCCCGCGTTCGTCGCCGAGGAGAGCAGCACCCGCGACCAGCCGCGCACCCTGGTGCTCGGCAGCACGTCGCCCTCCTCCGTCGCGTACACCCTGGTCCGTGGCTCCGGCGCACGCCTCGGCGATGCCGAACTGGCCGCGGCCGGCGGCGGCAACAGCCACCTCGACAAGGTCGTCGCCAACCTGGTCGCGGGCTCCGGCGCCGACCAGGGCAGCCAGCTCAGCGGCTTCGCGATCCGGTACGTCCTCGTGCGGGACGGGGCGCCGAAGCAGATGAGCCGGGTGCTCGACGCGACGCCCGGCCTCAGCCGGCTCAGCCAGCTGGACGGCAGCGCGCTCTGGCGGGTCGACCGCCAGGTCGCCCGGATCATGATCGTCCCGTCCGCCGCCGGTGACGAGCCGCTTCCGGTCGGCTCCCGCCCGGTCGAGGCACACACCAAGATCCCGGCGGGCGGCGCCGGCCGGGTGCTGCGGATCGCCGACGCCGCCGACCCCGGGTGGCAGGCCACGCTCGACGGCCGTGCGCTGACCCGCAAGACCGTCGACGGCTGGGCCCAGGGCTTCGAGCTCCCCACCGAGGGCGGCTCGCTGGACCTCACGTACGAGACGTCCTTCACGCACTCCGCGTGGATCTGGGCCCAGGTCGCGTTCGCCGTGGTCCTGCTGGTCCTGGCCCTTCCGGGCCGCCGCCGGGAGATCGACGACGACCTGCCCGAGGAGACCGTGCCGGTCCCCGCCGAGCCGGTCGCGGGCGAGGGGCGCCGGGCGCGCAGGCTGCGCGCGGCCGCCCAGGCGGAGGGCGAGGAAGGCGGCGAGGACGTCGACACGGGCGAGGAGCGGGCGGAGTACGCCCCGGCCCGGCAGACGGCCGAACCGGAACCGCCGGCCACCGACGACCATGACGTCTTCGTGCCTCAGCAGGCCGAGGGGGACACCGGTCAGTACGCGGCCGTGCCGCAGCAGGCCGAGGGAGACACCGGCCAGTACGCGGCGGTGCCGCAGCAGCACGGGGAATGGGACGCCCAGCAGTACCAGGGCACCGACTACCCGCAGTACCAGGAAGGCCAGTACCAGGGCGACCAGTACGGGGCGGGGCAGCAGCAGAACCCCGCCGGCGGGTACGACCAGTACGGCTATCCGCAGCAGCAGAGCGACTACACCGCGTACGGCCAGGGCCAGTACACCAACGCCCCGTACGACGCGGCGACCCCGCAGTACGACCCCCAAGCCCAGTACGACCCCAACGCCCAGTACGGCACGGCCGATCAGTACGGCAATGCCCCGTACGACGCGAACGCGCAGTACGACCCCAACGCCCAG